>DYMN01000006.1 GCA_020740485.1 Polaribacter sp.
CCTTTGCAGAAATAAATCCGGTGCAAAGTCAATTGGATTTATTGAAAGTTTGGTTACTCAAAAACAAACAAACCAATCGTTGGGAAACGACCAAATCCACCACAGAAGCCATTTTCGGACTTTTAGCTTACGGAACAGATTGGACGGCAAGTGAAGAATTAGTTGATGTAAAAGTAGGTAATGAAATGATGGTTCCTACACAAACCCAAGCCGGAAGCGGTTATTTTAAAACTTCGTGGAATGGTACAAATATCAAACCTGAACAAGCGGTTGTTACCTTGACTAAAAAAGACGAAGGCATCGCTTGGGGTGGATTGTATTGGCAATATTTTGAAAATTTGGATAAAATTACCTTTGCCGAAACCCCATTGCAATTGAGTAAAAAATTATTCCTAAAACAAAATACCGATACCGGTGAAAAACTCTTTGAAATTAAAGATTCAACGCAAGTAAAAGTAGGCGATTTGGTAAGAGTCAGAATAGAATTAAAAGTGGATAGACCTATGGAATTTGTTCATATGAAAGATATGCGTGCCAGCGGTTTTGAGCCTGTAAATGTGTTGTCGCAATACAAATACCAAGACGGATTGGGCTATTACGAAAGTACCAAAGACGCTGCCACTAATTTCTTCTTTGATCAATTACAAAAAGGAGTTTACGTGTTTGAATATGATTTACGCGCCAACAACGCCGGAGATTTCAGCAACGGCATCACCACGATACAATGTATGTATGCCCCTGAATTTAGCAGCCACAGTGAAGGGGTGAGGGTAAAGATTGCAAATTCTAAGTAACAAAAACAAAATCATCCGATGGCTTTGGGGTCGTCGGATGATGATTTACCTAGTTCCACTGCTCTGTTGTAAGCTGCATAAAGGGCTTTGTGAATTGTTTTATCAAGTTGAAATTCTTCAAATACTTTCAAAGCGGCTTCGGTTGTTCCACCTTTAGATGCTACTTTTTGAATTAAGTCCTCGCAAGAATCGTTATGGTTTTTATAATACTCTAAAATTCCTTTAAAAGTTTGATAAATCATCAGTTCCGCTTGTGCTTTGGTAAATCCTAATTCTATGGCAGTATCTTTCATAGATTTCATAAAATAAAGTACATATGCTGGTCCTGACCCCGAAACAGCCGTTCCGGCGTTAATGAGCATTTCATCGGAAACATAGAGGTTTTTTCCGGTGCTTTCCAATAGATTTTGAACGGTTACCAATTCTATTCTACTCACTTCGGCAGACGAACTCAACACGCTCATCCCTTGACCGATTTGGGCAGCTAGATTAGGCATCACTCTGATTATTTTTTGCACCTTTAAAAGGGATTGGATTTGCTCAATTTCAATTCCCGCCATAATAGAGAGCACCAATTGATCTTTAGAAATATATCCCACAATTTCTCCCGCAAGCTCTTTAAAGTTCTGCGGTTTTACAGCTAATAAAATCAAATCGAATTTTTCTAAATAGGAACCGGGTTGGGTATAAAAATTTTTCACGCCCATACTTGCGAAGACTTCTTTTTTGTCAGCACTTTTTTCATATACTGACAATTCCGAAGCATCTGCGGTATCATTATCGAGAAAACTCTTGATGTAACTCTGCCCCATATTCCCTCCGCCTATGATGATAATTTTCATTTTTTCTTTGTTTTTTTAATTGAAAATTTCCGTTAATTCAGAACATTAAAACGTTTCAAAAGTAGTTTTTTATTTTGACAAAATAAAAAAGTCGGAGTTGTTGAGGCTCCGACTTTACATATTAATTCAAAAAATTAGAACTTATAATTAAATGATAAGTTAAATAGAGCTCCCAATTGACTAAAATGATAGCCATCGTAAGTCATTTGAGAATAACGTTGACTGAAGGTAATCATATTAGAATTAAATTGTTTAGCCACAGGGTCTTTTAAAATAGCTTCGCCTGCCGAATTAAGTGCCACAAATTTCCATTCAGGTAATACATTCAAGAAATTATTGGCATTGAATGCAATGCTGAATTTTTCAGTTGCATTGTAGTTTATTCCTAAATCACTTACTATTTTAGGGATAAATTCAGTTATCAGATTATTATCAATACCATCTTGTTGGAAAGTAGTCTTTCCAAAATATGTATTATTCAATGAAAATCCGAATTTTCCGATATTGTATTCTGTTCCTAAAATCCATTTGGTTATTGGTCTTGAGGTAAATAACAAATGTTCTTGTGTTTTGTCAATCAACTCTTGTCCTAAAAATTTCGGAGTAGCATTAGTTTTTTCATTTTGTAAGGTGTAGTTACCGGCTAAATTAAAATTGAGTTTTCCATTCCCAAGTCCAATATTTCTGTAACTCGCCACCACGTCTATACCGCTTGTAGTAGTGTTTAACGCATTAGAGAAAAAGAATACATCTCCGTTATTGTCTGCATTGATATCAATAAGATTTCCAAGAACGATGCGATCTTTAATGTTAATCAAATAAAAATCAGTGGTAAAACTGAAATTCTTGGAGGGTTTAAACCCAAAACCAGCTGTGAAATTGTTTGATTTTTCTGCAGTTAACTTTTTAACGCCCAAAAGTTTTGCTTGAGGTGATACGTTGTTCACCAACCCGCTCACTTGCACAATCCCTCCTGAAAATCCGTATTGTGATTTTTGAGAATAAATTTGGTGTAAAGTAGGTGCTCTAAAACCAGTTGAAACAGAGGCACGAAGGGTAAATTTATCCTCAAACATTTTATAGCGGCTACTGAATTTATAAACACTGGCTGTTCCAAAATCGCTATAGTTTTCTATACGATACGTTCCGTTGATCAAGAAATCTTTATTAACATCATAGGCTAAGTCAATATAACCCCCCAAATTTTGTCTGGTAAAAGTACCTGAATTTTCTGGTCTGTTGCCGGCAAAAGAGTCAGCACCTGAACCATCCCAAGAAGCTTTGTCTCCTTCTACAATGGTAAATTTTTCAGATCTGTACTCAGTACCAAAACCTACACTCAATTGTTCGGTCAATACTTTTGAAATGTCAATATTACCTACTACATGAGAAAATACAGTACCTCCGGGTTTAAAGTTAATCGGACTGTTTTCTCTATATACATTTGCACCATTTTCATCTTTTATATCAGAACGATTATGTGAATTAAAAACAGTATAGTCTTGTGAGTTTCCACCAAAAGTAATACTGGCATCCGTATTCCAATCATTTTTTTGAGTTTTTACTCCCAAGGTTGCATTGTAATCATCTAAATCACCATCAAAAGTAGGTACATAACCATCATAATTACCGGGAACACCTGGAGCAGGGAAAAAATCAGCCAAATATGGGTAATCCGCTACAGGTCTCCAATAAGGCGTTCGGTAGTTCGCAAATGAATTTACTTTTTTACTTACGTAAGCTGCATTAAAATAGGCTTTTGAATGATCAGCGATATTTAATGCACCGTTCACTTCAAATTTGGCAGCAGCAGTTTCCGGAGAAGCATTGATATTACCGGCATCAGGATGTCTTGATAAAAAGTTTTTTACCACATTCATATCCGCTCCAAAAGTATCAACTTCCCCTTGTGCATCTACTGTTCCGGGACGGTTAGCCATTGCTACTTTAGAAAAATCTATAGTATAGTTTATAAACCCTGCATCATCAAAAATTTTAGAACCATTGTTATAGCTCACTCCCAGCATTTTTCCATCTCCTTTACCGGTTATTCCGGATCTGAAAGTAGCTGCACCATCGTTTACATCGTCTTTTAAGATGATGTTCATAACCCCTGCAATGGCATCAGAACCGTACTGAGCAGAAGCCCCGTCTCTTAATATTTCAATTCTCTCGATAGCATCTACCGGAATACCGGAAATGTCAGCACCGGTTTCACCACGTCCGGGAGAAGTTTGGGTGTAGAGTAACGAACTCAAATTTTTTCTTTTTCCATTAATTAATATTAACGTTCTACTGGGTCCCATATTACGGATTTCGTATGGATCCAATAATGAGGTTGCATCGTTTACGGGTGTTTGTACTGAGTTGAATGAGGGTATTCTATATTGCAAAGCTTTATCCAATGAACTTTGCCCTGAATTGGTAACTTCTTTTACGGGTAACACATCCACCGCTAATGGGGTGTCGGTGTTACTTCTGGCAGCTACTCTCGATCCTACCAATACTACTTCGTCTAATGAAATATCTTCATTATGAAGTACTACATTTAATTTTAAATTTTCATCTTTTTTTAATGAAATTTTCTTTTTTTCACTTCTATATCCTGTATAACTGAACTCTAATTCATAGTCTCCACTTTGTAGGGAGAGAGTGAATAAACCATCTAAATCGGTTGTAGCTCCTTTTCCTGTATGTCCAATAACAATAATATTTGCCCCAACTAAGGGATCATTGTTGTTGTCTTTAACCGTTCCGCTTATGCTACTCTGCGAAAACCCTAACAATAGACTAAAAAATAGTCCAAAAGAAAAATAAATTTTTTTCATTTTAATAAAAATTTAAATTAGTTAATGTATTTAATATAAAGAAGTAGTTAATATTTTAATTACTTATTTGATTTGCAAATAAAACATTTAATTGAATACAAATTAACAATTTTTTAACTTTTGTAACAATTACTACAAAAAAGATAAGAGACGAATCATTTCAGGTGATATTTTCTCAATTTTTCTTTCAATTGTTTTTTCCTTTGGATTATTATTTAGATATTTGTCTAAATATATAAATAATGTCACTTTCTAAAGTTTTTAAAGCACTAAATGATCCTACACGTCGTGAAATTCTGAATATTTTACGTAAATCCGATTTGTATGCGGGTGAAATTGTAGCTCATTTCAATATTTCCGGGGCGAGTATTTCACATCATTTGGATATTTTGAAAAATGCGGAGTTGATTATAAGTGAAAAGAAAGGGCAATTTGTTATATACAGTCTGAACACTACGGTTGTTGACGAAATTTTAAACTGGATGGTCGAACTAAAAAATAATTCCAAAAATGAAAATTAAAACTATTATTTATCAATTGATTTTATTGCTTTTACCCTTGCTTTATTTGCTATTAAAATGGAATCAATTAGCCGAAAAATTACCTATGCACTTCAACACACATAATGTTCCGGACAGATACGGTAATAAAACGGAGCTTTTGTTCTTGGTATTATTTATGAGTGCAGTGGGTTTCGGTTTGTCTATGTTATTGTTGAATATCAAAAAAATAGACCCCAAACAAGCCGATAGAACCGATTTCAACTTGATGAAGAAAATTTCTTGGGTAATAGTAGTATTTATGGCTTTGTTGAACCTTGGTATTGTGTATGAAATTTCCAATTACGAAATTGATAAACCAAGCGATTTGATGCAAAAATTTATTTTTCTTTTGCTAGCATTATTATTTACCACTTTAGGTAATTTTATGGAAAATATCAAACCTAATTATTTTGTTGGCGTGCGAACCCCTTGGACCTTAAATGATGAAAAAAACTGGATAGTAACCCATCGTCTTACTGCTAAATTGTGGTTTTTTGGGGGGATTCTATTCTTTTTTATAATATTAATATTCCCTATTGACATCACAACTAAACTATTGTTGCCGTTCCTGTTACTAATTGCTTTTATTCCTATAGCATATTCATTTTACATCTTTAAAAAAGATAAAGCCAAAATTCAATAATTCTAAGTATCACTTCGTTCGTTGCCTGTTTTTTTATTTCCGATTGTTTGGTTCCGTTTTTTTGCCCATTCCTTTAGCCCCGTCCTTTAGGGCGGGGACAACAGATGTTATTTTTACAAAAGAGGCTTTAGCCAAAATCTATTTCAACACAAAAGCTCCTTTTTCTCTTGTAGCGTGAAAGGGAATCTTATAGGTTTTACAAGTTTTCTCCCATTGGGCTATCCTATAAGGGTAATTCGAACCATCTGCAATGATGAACTTGGGACTTATTTCTCGGATGCATCGATCTAAATTGATTTTAGGACTTTGGGTAAGCAACACCAAATCCGGTTTGAAGCTCAAATTTTGATAAATACCCAAACTGTCAATTTTTAAAAGGATTCCTTTTTTGGTCAAATAAATATTTTTATTTAATGGGTTAATATTCAGTTTTTCAATTTTATATGCCATTTTGTAAGTAGTTAAAAAAGGATAATTATCGAGATGAATTGAATCGTTAGCGTGTAATATTTCCAAATTACTTCGAGTTTTAATCCCCAATATAGTTTCTTTGTTTTTGTGAAAAACAACCATTTCTTTACTTTGACTTTGGGTGTATTTTTCAGAGATAAAAACTAATTGCATTACAATAACGCCAAGCAAAAAGGTTTGAAATTGAGTGCTAAAAACATACGGTTTTTTGATGCTAAAGAGCCAACGCAATAATAAAAAGATAACGAGATAGCTCACTAAGGTATCTGAAATAGTAAATGGAATGTTTTTTATTAAAAATTGTTCTTTTGTGGCAACCCAATACACAAACTGATTCATAATGGACAGTATTCCGTTGTAAATGTAAACAATAAAATCAGGTAGAATACCCAATACGGCGAGTAATGCCACTAATAATCCCATTCCCAAAATAATTCCAATAAATGGAATAATCACAACATTTGACAACCAAAACAGCGACGGAAATTGATGAAAATAATACAAACTCAACGGCAAAGTAGCAAGCGTAGCGGCAATTGACACGGTGAGTAATTGCGCAATTTTATACAAAAATACAGGTTTTTTTGTAGGCAAGATTTCCATCATTTTGGGTTGCAACACCACAATTCCAATCACGGCGATATAACTCAGCTGAAAGCCCACGTCAAACACAAATAAGGGTTCAATGAGCAATATGATAAAATAAGAAGCAAAAACCGATTCTAACACAGGTGTTTTCTGATTTCGAATAAATGTACCGATAGTGATAAAGCTAAACATCGTAACGGCGCGTACCACGGAGCCGCTCAATCCGGCAACTAAAGCAAAAATCCATAAAATGAGGATGATGCTAATTCCGATATATAATTTCCCGTTTTTCAATCTTTTTAAAGGAGAAAAAACAAAACTCAAAATCAAAAACAAAATCCCGACGTGTAGCCCCGAAACGGCTAAAATATGTACTACACCTGCTCCGGTATAATCACCTTGCAAATTCTTGGAAACAAATTGCCTATCGCCAAGAATCAAAGCATTGATTACAGCCCATTCGGATTTTCCAAAGCCCGGGTTTTGCATTTTTTTCTGAATGAAATCTCTCAATTGTAATCCAATAAGCGACAAACGGTTAATTTTAATACCAACAGATTTGATAAAGCGCGTCTCAACTTCAGTTTGATAAAACACACCTTTGTGTGCCATATAGTAAGCATAATCAAAGGTATGCGGATTGAGCGGTTTAGGAATTTTCTCAAACACAGAAGGAAGGAGCAAAACTTCGCCAATTTGATATTTTTTTGTTGAATCATTTTTTGCAACCATCAAAATGGCTTTTCCTTCACTTACTTTTTGATCTATTTCCGATACCTGAACTATATATTTGTCCTGATAGGTTGTGGCTTTCATCGTTTCCAAAATCTGCACTTTTGCCATACTCCCTGCGGAAGAAAAATGTGAAAAGTGCAAAGGTTGGTTTTGTGGTTGTTGTGATAAAATAAGTTGCCAACCTAAGAATATAAAAAAAAGATAAGTGGCAATTTGGAATCCGTATTTGGCTTTGACATTAATTTTATTATAAAGTAAAATACTGAACACTAACGATATAATCAATCCCACGTAAAGTAGAACATAGGAAATTTCAAAATAATTTCCGAGCACGATTCCAAGCGTCAAAAAGACCGAAAAATGTAAAGGGATATATTGATGTATCTTATTCATAGCAAGATTATTTAGTAAGTAAGTTCTTGATTTATTAATACATTAGTGAACTAAGTAAATATTTTTTGATACACAAATAATGTTAAAATCCTTAAAGAAACTACTCATCTTCATTTACTTTTTTTTCGACTAAAAAGCGGTCAATTAAAAAATGCCCTAAATAGATGAGCGGGGTCAATGCAATGGCAATTACTAACTTTACTGAATAACCTGTGAGTGCAGAACGAATGTAAACCTCAGTTGATAAGATCCCGGTAAGCCAAAAGGCAATACCTAAAACAATAAAACTATCAAAAAGTTGCGAAATCACAGTAGAACCCGTGGAGCGTAACCAAAGCCATTTCCCTTTAGTTCTCGATTTAAAAAAATGAAACAACACTGAATCAATAAGTTGAGAAAACAGAAAAGCAACGATACTCCCTACTATAATCCACATACTTTGACCAAAAACGGCGTTAAACTGAAGATCCGAAACAGTACTAATGGGTGTGGCAGCGGGAATTTTTATTCCAAAGTAGATCAATATGAAAGTATAAGCGATAAAAATAGTAGTTAAAAAAGTGATTTTTTTGACCCCTTTCTTCCCAAAATATTCATTGATTAAATCGGTTGTAACAAAAACTACAGGCCACGGAAGAATTCCTAAACTCATCACACTTTCCCCGACATAAATCAATTTGCTTCCTATTAATTCCGCAACAATGGCATTCGTTATAAAAAACCCTGCTAAGATGATATAAAGAAATTCCTTTTTAGGATTCATTTTTTTAGGAATATTTACTTTATTTTAAACTTTTGGTTATTATGTCTGCTACTTTTATAGATGCACCTTCTCCACCTAATTTTTCTTCTAATGTTAAATATTTTTCAAATATTTGCTGTCTAAAATCATCGTTGAGAATGGGTAACAATTCTTTTTGGAGCCGAATTTCATTAAAATCATTTTGAATCAGTTCGGTTACCACTGGAGCATCCATCACCAGATTGACCAGAGAAATGTATTTTAAATCTTTGACTAAATTTTTAGCAATAAAATAAGATACAGCACTCGATTTATAGCAGACCACTTGTGGCACTTTGAATAACGCTGTTTCTAAGGTGGCGGTGCCCGAAGTTACTAATGCGGCATAAGCAATATCTAATAAGTCATACGTTTGGTTTTCAATAAATTTTATATCAAAATTAGCAATATAAAGTTGGTAAAAATCAAGTTTTCTGTTTGGAGCTCCCGCAATGACAAACTGATAATCAGGAAAATAAGCTGACATTTTCGCCATGAGTGGCAACATGTGTTTTATCTCTTGCGTGCGACTTCCGGGTAATAAAGCAATAATAGGTTTTTCAGATAATTGATGTTTTTTTCTAAATTCAAATTCATCAATGGGTGCTCTATTTTCAATGACATCCTGCAAGGGATTGCCCACATAATGCACAGGATATTGGTGCTTTTCTTCGAAGTATGGTTTTTCAAAAGGGAAAATCACATAGAGATTATCTACGTATTTTTTTAATTTTTCTACCCTTTTTTCATTCCATGCCCAAACTTTAGGAGCTATATAAAAGTGTACCGGAATACCGATGCCATGCACATATTGCGCTATACGCAAGTTAAAACCGGCGTAATCCACCAAAATAACGGCATCGGGTTGGTAATGCTCAATATCTTTTTTACATTCGGTTATAAAGCCGCTTAAGGTTCTGATGTTTTTGATCACTTCCCAAAAACCCATAAAAGCCATTTTTTTATAATGCTTTACTAAAGTTCCACCGGCATTTTGCATCAAATCGCCACCCCAAAACCGAATTTCGGCGTTAGCATCCTTTTGATACAATGCTTTCATTAAGTTGGAGGCGTGCAGGTCACCTGAAGCTTCACCGGCAATAAGGTAGTATTTCATTTTAAAATTACGATTTACAAATAACAAATAACAATTTACAAATTACGATTTACGAATTAAGAATTACGGTTTACAAATTTACAAATTACGAATTACTGACAGCGTGATTAGAAAGAGTTTAGTTTAAAATACAGAATCACTAAGGTGATAAAAATTACTCCCATTAGCACGCCACGCGCTTTATAGTCTTCTTTTCGTTTGATATACACAAAAAACAACAACAAATTGGGAATAGCCCCCAAAGAAAGAACAATACTTTGCAAATGCCCTTCTATCATCATTTTCCATGAAGTTTCAAACCCGTCCGGTGTGGCGAATTCCAAATAGATATAACTTCCGGCGATGGTTGCCAGTATGCTGAGTATAAATCCTATGGCTATTTTTTGGTACATATAAACTAAAATTAACAAGTACAAATCTAAATAAAAAAAGGTTGCTTAATTAAAAACAACCTTTAAACTTATAATTTGAAAAGTATTATACTATTTTCCAAAAGAATAACGAATACCTACATTAAATCCTAAAGATGAATAAGGAAGGATTTTAGTCAATCGATGATTTTCAGGACTTGTATTATTAAGTTTATCAACATAAATGATTTCTCTTTCATCCAACGGAATGTCATCAATTGTACGTTCTATAACAATTCCATCGGGATTTTTAGATAAAGAATTATATTCTGTCAGTGTAGCTTTATCTTTTTTTACATTGATTCCTAAATAATCTAATTCAAAGTATAAACCCATATTATGATTGAATCTATATTCATAACCCAAAGCCCCTCTATATCCAAGAGGCATTTTACCTTTTACTTCATAAACGTATAAGATATCTAAAGTATATAATCCTACTTGATGATGCTCAGTTTTTTCTTCTGTCATTTTCCCTCCCACTTTTGTTGCGAATCCAAATTTAACATACAAACCGTTGTCCGATTTGTAGATTAATGTGGGCGCTAAACCAATAAATGTTGTTTTTGCATTTATTTTTTCAGAGCTTTCCTCACTTACACTTGCTTCAATTAATTGTTCACTTCCCATCAAGTAGGTAAACCCTAATTCAACCCCTAAATTATCGTTTAAAAAATAACCAAGATTAAGTTTTCCGTTTACTCCGGTTCCATAAGTTCCATAAATATTTTTTGCAGATGTGGGGAATGTTTTTTCAATCCCTAAAACCCTTTTTGGCATTCCTATGGAATAACCGGCTCCAAGAGAAGCGTAAAATTGGGCAAATGTGGTTGCAGACACTAGCATTAATGATAATAAAAATAATTTTTTCATTTTAATTAATTTAAATTTTGATTACTCTCAAGTTTTTCAGCTATCACTCCTTTTTTTTAGGAACCTCTATATGTATATTACCAATAGTATAACGAATACCAATATTAAATCCAAAAGATGAATAAGGGCGGGTTTCGGTCAAATTATAGCTCCTCCACCAAGATGTTTCATCTGTATAATTCGAACAATGGCAACCTTCATCCTCAAAGGTACGAATAACAACACCATTCTCTGTTTCCTCGTAAGCAGTTAATGTAGATTTGTCTTTTTTTATACTGACATCAAGATATTCCATTTCTATGAACAAATTCAAATTGTTACCTACTTCAAATTCATATCCCATAGCACCGGTAAATCCAAGAGGCATTTTACCTTTACTTTCTAAAGTTCTTTTAGTTATGTATATCCCATTTACCTGTTCGGATCTCTCTGCTACTTTACCCCCTATTTTAGTTGCAAAGCCAAATTTACCATACAAACCATTGTCCAATTTGTAAAATAATGTGGGAGCTAAACCAATAGATGTTGCTTTTGCTTTTGTGGTTATTTTTGTTTCACTATTAATAGAAACATATTCATATATTCCAATTAATTGTTCACTCCCCATTAAATAGGTAAAACCTAATTCAACTCCTAAATTATCGTTTAAAAAGTAACCCAAGTTGAGTTTCCCGTTTACTCCGGTTCCATAAGTTCCATAAATGTTATTCTCATGAAATTCATAGTTAACTGTAGAATTAGAACCTTCATCAAGCCCTAAAACGCCATTACCATAAGGCATTCCCATAGAATAACCGGCTCCAAGAGAAGCGTAAAATTGTGCAAATGTAGTTGCAGAAACTAGCATTAATGATAATAATAAGATTTTTTTCATTTTAATTAATTTAAATTTTGCTTACTCTTAAGTTTTTCAGCTATCACTCCTAACTCTTTTATAAATTTTCAGGATTACTCCTTTTATGTCTATTAGATTCCATTCTACTAAAACGGCATCGTGAAAATACTAAATAATTTTTTAATTTAAGTTTTTTTAACGCTGCAAAACTTTCAACCCTGATCTTGACAGATGTTCTTTTTCAGTGCATCACTTTAGATTACTCAGTGCACCACATTAACCAATCTCAATCAAAAAATCCTAAAATACAGAATCACTAAGGCGATTAAAATTACTCCCATTAACACGCCACGCGCTTTATAGTCTTCTTTTCGTTTGATAAACACAAAAAATAACAACAAATTGGGAATAGCCCCCAACGAAAGGACAAGTCTTTGCAAATGCCCTTCTATCATCATCTTCCACGAAGATTCAAACCCGTTCGGAGTGCCCAATCCCAAATAAAGATAGCTACCAACTAAGGTAGCTAAAATACTAAATAAAAATCCTATGGCTGTTTTTGGGTACATATTACAATATATAATTAAAGCAAAGATGAAAAAAAAAGGGAATAAAAAAAGCCACCCTATAGGTGGCTTTTTATAAATTAATGAATATTACATAAATTTATATCCTACTCCTAATTGGAAGAATTGATTTTTTACTTGATAACTATCAGTTCCTATTTTGCCGTCAGATCCACTTACTTCTCCTTCTTCTGCTTTTTGGATGTCAGAAAGACCTAAATTATACCCTAAAGAAAACATTAGTCCATTTTCTAATTTATAACCAAGACCCATTTTTAAACCGAAATCAGTAGAATTATAATCTTCTTTCACGTCTTTATTGTCAAAACTAGCAACTAAATAGTCGTTTCCAGCTAAAGGGTGGTTTATATATACGTTACCATCTTGTTTTGCAGATAATAAAAATCCAACATAAGGACCTACTTCAATACTCAAACTTTCAGTAACATAATATTTAGCTAATACAGGAATTTGTAAATAAGCCAAATTACCCTTTACTTCATTTTTTGTTTCAACTTCATTGTACTTTACATATTCCCCTTTTCCTTGAAAACCGGATCCAAAGTAATCCAATCCTGCTTGCAAAGCAAAAGCATCGCTCATTTCCATTTCAGCAAACACTCCTATATTCGGGCGAATAGCCGCTTTGAAAAGTGCATTGTAATCTTTATCTGTAGTCATAGTACCACCATAATTCACACCTACTTTAGCTCCAAAGGATATATCTTGAGCTAAGATAAAACTAGAAGATAAAACCGCTAAGGTCAATAAAAATAATTTTTTCATTTTAATTAAGTTAAATTTTGCTTACTCTTAAGTTTTTCAGCTATCACTCCTTACTCTTTTTTTAAGGATTTTCAGGGTTACTCCTTTTTCGTTTAATAGATTCCATTCTACTAAAACGGTTGCGTAAAAATAATAAAAAATTTTAACTTAGTCATTTCGTTGATGGTTTTTTTAACGCTATAAAACTTTCAACCCTAAAACTTCACAGAGGTACTTTCTCATTGCATCACTTTAGCTTACTCAGTGCACTACATTGACCAATCTCAATCAAAAAATTCTAAAATACAGAATCACTAATGCGATAAAAATTACTCCCATCAACACCCCACGCGCTTTATAGTCTTCTTTTCGTTTGATAAACACAAAAAACAACAACAAATTGGGAATAGCACCCAATGAAAGAACAATACTTTGTAAATGCCCTTCTATCATCATTTTCCATGAAGTTTCAAACCCGTCCGGTGTGGCAAATTCCAAATAGATATAACTTCCGGCGATGGTGGCTAAAATACTGAATAAAAAACCTATGGCTATTTTTTGGTACATGTTCTAAACGATTAATTCCATGTAAAGATAATAAAAAAAAGCTGTCCAAAAGGACAGCTTTTATGTTTTAGTAAAAAAAGTTGTTCAAAATTAGAAAGCATATCCTAATTTCAAACCACCAATCATACCAGGAATTATTTCGAAAATTTTAGCACCATCTACTTCAGTTGTTGTTAAACCAGTACCGGATAATTTACTTTTACCATCCACTCCTGAGAATAAACCTAAACCAAGTTCAGCTCCTAAATATACTTTTTTAGCAAAATAGTAATCAGCACCTAAAGATACTCTTACACCAAACATTGAATTACTTTCTTCATAGTTCAAAACGCTAGCAGGAGAAGAATTTGAGTCAGTTACATCATGTTTTCCACCTGTTTTTTTGAATAGGAAATCACCGGCTAAAAATGGATCAAGACGGTCAGTGCCTTCAAAATGTTTTTCATACCCTAATCCAATTGTGAATGCAGATTCAGAATCAATTGTTTCTACTTTGCTAACAGTTTCACTTTCTTTAGCATTGTAAATAAGTACCATAGCACGAACAGCAGATTTGTCAGAATTGAAATATCTCAATTTTACAACAGCACCAACACCTTGGCCAGCATCATGTGGAGTAACAACAGAATTACTAATACCTCCGGTTAATCCAAAATCAGTAGCAAAATCACCTTTCACAGCTTTGTACTGCGCGTTAATAGAACTAAAAATTGCAATTGCAACAAATGTTAATAAAATTTTTTTTTTTTTAATTAAGTTAAATTTTGCTTACTCTTAAGTTTTTCAGCTATCACTCCTTACTCTTTTTGAGGATTTTCAGGGTTAATCCATTTTAATTTATATGAACTAAGATGTAACAATTTGTTAGAGGTTGCGTAAAAATACAAATTTTATAAAATAAAGCTACAACTCCCAATTATTCAAATCATCAATAAAATGATGGGCGGTTAGGTCAAATTGTACCGGTACAATAGAAATATAATTATTTGCCAACGCCCATTCATCAGTATCTTCGCCTTTGTCCATATTTACAAATTTTCCGGTGAGCCAATAGTATTCTTTACCATGCGGATTGACACGTTTATCAAATTCTTCTTCCCAATAAGCGCGCGCTTGCCTACAGATTTTTATGCCTTTAAACGTTTTTTCTTTTGATTTCGGGAAATTGACATTTAATACTACGCCACTGGGTAATCCGTTTTTCAATACCCCTAAAACAATATTTTTGATGTATGCTTTTAAATGTTCAAATTCGGCATTGTATGAGTAATCCAAAAGTGAAAAGCCCACCGCAGGCACGCCTTCTACACCTGCTTCTACCGCCGCACTCATCGTTCCGGAATAAATGACATTGATGGATGAATTAGAACCGTGATTAATGCCGGAAACACATATATCCGGTTTTTTATTGAGGAGTTCATTGACCGCTAATTTCACACAGTCTGCCGGAGTGCCACTGCACGAATATTCTATTTGAGGACCGTTATCTATGTTCACGGGTTCTACAAAAAGCGTATTGTTTACCGTGATAGCGTGACCCATGCCACTTTGCGGGCTATCCGGTGCCACTACTACTACTTCGCCAATTTCATTCATAGCATCTATGAGATTTCTGATGCCCGGCGCTGTGATACCGTCGTCATTGGTCACTAATATTAAGGGTTTTTTTGGTTGTATCATTTTAGAATTACGATTTACGATTTTAGAATTACGATTTTAGAATTACGTCCCGATAACTATCGGGATACGATTTTAGTCCCGAAAGTTTTTGCGACACGATTTTAGATTTACGTTTCGATAACTATCTGAATACGTATTATTAAAGGTGGTTGAGCTTGCCTGCACTGATCTTCGGTCGTTGAGCGGAGTCGAAACGCCGAAGTGTCGAAACCACGATTTTAAATTTTAAAGACACTATCCTAAAAAGGGAATGCGTTTTAAATTCTCAAAAATAGAACTTATTACCCATACCGATTTTATTTTGTTTTAAATAATTATTAACAAGTTTTTAAGGTTATTCTTGCATTTCTAAAAATATTAACATTATTTTGGAATACTTTTTGAATGTATGAGCGTTAATAGATGTAACATTGCCGTCCGTTTGGAAGACAAACGTTAAATCGTCTAAAAACTAATTATTATAATGTCTATTTTAAATTTTATGAAGCGAAATTATAAATATTTGATTCCTATTGTGTTGATTGCGGGTGTGTTGTTGAGTTTTAAATTCCACAACGAGCCCGATCCGGTGAAAGATAGAGCCATTCTCGAAGTTTTAAACTATATTTTGCGAGAAGGTCATTATCAACCAAAACCTATTGACGACGCTTTTTCTAAGAATATTTACAAGGAATTTATTAAAATATTAGATCCTTCAAAGCATTATTTTTATCAATCTGATATCAATGATTTTCAAAAGTACGAAAATAAAATTGACGATCAAATTTTGAATAATGACTTGACTTTTTTCTACACCGTTTACAATAAGTATATTCAAAGAGTGGAAGAATCAAAAGCTTTTCAAAAAGAAGCTTTAAACGAACCTATTACACTCACAGAGGATAAAGACTACAACTTTGATGAAGAAAAACTCTCATTTTCAAAAAACAAAAAGGAAATGCAAGAATCTTGGCGTTTGCAAATGAAAATGAGGTATTTGGGAAATTTATATGATAAAGAAACCACTGAAACTGATTTAGTAAAAAATGATTCCACTTATGTTCCAAAAACTTTTGAAACATTACAAAACGAGGCTTTAGAAGCTACCAAGAAAAACATGAACGATTTGTATGACAGATTAAAAGAATTAAATGAAGATGATTACTATGCCCTGTTTTTAAATGTTTTATCAGCTCAATTTGACCCGCACACCAATTATTTTGACCCTAAAATCAAAAAGAGTTTTGACATTTCTATGTCCGGAAAATTGGAAGGAATTGGGGCGCGATTGCAAAAAGAGGGCGAATACACCAAAGTGTTTGAACTTATTTCGGGTGGTCCCGCTTGGCGTTCCGGTGAATTGGAAGTAGGCGACATCATCTTAAAAGTAGCACAAGGCGATGAAGAACCTTTGGATATAGTAGGAATGCGTTTGGATGATGCTATTGAATTTATCAAAGGGAAAAAAGGAACGACCGTGAAATTGACTTTGAAAAAAGTAGATGGAACCATAAAAGTCATTCCAATAGTTCGTGACATTGTAGAAATTGAAGAAACTTTTGTAAAATCATCCATTGTAGAAAAAAACGGTAAAAAATACGGTATCATCAATCTACCTAAATTCTATTTTGATATGGACGGAAAGAGTTTTCACAATTCTGCCGATGATATGGAAAAAGAAATTAAAAATCTCAAGAAAGAAGGCGTGAGCGGTATTATGTTGGATTTACGCGATAATGGCGGTGGTTCGCTGAAAACAGCCATAGATATTTCAGGGTTGTTTATTGACAAAGGACCTGTGGTGCAGGTAAAATATCGCGGGGAAAAACCAACGATTAAAGACGATGAAAAATCCGGAATTTTGTGGGAGGGTCCGCTTGTGGTTTTAGTTAATGAACTTTCTGCATCCGCTTCAGAAATTGTGGCTGCCGCCCTACAAGATTACGGCAGAGCAGTAGTGGTGGGTAGCAAACAAACTTATGGAAAAGGTACTGTACAAAATTTTTACGAACTCAATGAATACGCTAAAAACAAACAAGATTTAGGGTCATTGAAAATGACCATCCAAAAGTTTTATAGAATCAATGGTGGTTCCACTCAATTAAATGGCGTAGTGCCTGATGTTATAGTACCAACGCGTTATTCCTATTTAAAAATTGGGGAGCGTGATGAAAAATTTCCATTAGCTTGGGATAAAATAGCACCTGCAAATTACTCAAAATGGAATGGTTACGAGAATTTTGATGCCGTAGTCAATGAAAGTAGCTTAAGGGTCAATGATAATGAAACCTTTAATTTAATCAATGATAACGCAAAATGGTTGGATGAAAACCAAAAGGATAATCTCATTTCTTTAAATTATAATAAATACAAAGAAAAGATAAAAACTAACGAGGATAAAGCCAAAACCTTTGATAAAATTAAGGAATTTAATTCCGGTTTAAACTTCAATTCGCCGGAATATGAAAAAACTTTAGTTGCCAATGACACACTTCTTCAAAAGAAAAGAGACGATTGGCATAAAGAGTTAAGCGAAGATGTTTATGTAGATGAAGGTTTGCGTATATTAGAGTCGCTTAAAGTAAAATCCGTTGGGTCGGTTGCAATAAAACCTTAATTCAACCAAAAAAAATTAAAGGGGCAAAAAATATTTTTTAATATTTTTTGCCCCTTTTCTATTGTATAAAATTCGATAAAAAACTATAAATCAAAGCGAACACCCATTGAAATATTTGTGGTTTCAGTGTTTTTGAAAAGCGGATGCAAATCGTATTTTATGTATAAATTAGTGTCTTGGTAACCTATTGAACCCATTAAACCATACAATAAATTGTTCGTATTGTAATCAGCACTGATCTTTTCTTTCTTTTGTTCGCGAGGCGGATCGTATTTGATAATTTGTTTGGTATTGATTCGCAAGCCGGCGTAGCCACCAAAACCTATTTTTACACTTTTATTTCTCGTCGGAATCATTTTACCATCCACTTCTTTATTGCCTGAAAAATCAAATTCTAACCCAACGGGAACGATGATGGAGGTGTTTCTCAATTTTGATTTTTTTAAATCTTCCGAATGTGTTATTATTTGAGTATAATCACCTGCATCTACATGATACTGATTATTAAATAGTTTCAACTCATTCCATTGAAAAGAAATACCATAAGTCAAGTTAACCAAGCTACTTTCCTTACTGAAAGAAGTCTTGTAGCCCCAACCCAATTCTAAAAAATTAGAGTTCCAAATATCGTAAGTACTGCTGTCTAATGATTGCAATGTCCCGTCAGTCAGTGCGTTATTTAACCCAAACGCAAAAACAAGTCGGTTTTCGGTGCGTCTGTAATCATCCTCAGACTTTTTCTTCTTTTTAATGTGAATTTCAACGTTACTTTTATCATTTTTTGGTACCGTATCAATTCTTATGTCATTTTCGAAAGCACTCACAACAATTTCTTTGGTAAACTCATTCATTATTTCGGAGCTTTCGGTGGCAATATTTGAAATTTTTTTGCCAATATTTCCTGCAACTTCTTTTTTGAGTTCATCAGCTTTTTCCTTATCAATTTCACCTGATTCAAGTTGCTTGTCTATAATTTTCAATTTTTCAATCAGATCATTTGCATGTAATTTAATTTCAGCATTCAAGCTATCCAATTTTTCTTTAGGATATTCTTGAGACAACAAGAAAAACGGAAATAATAAAAATGTAAATAATAGTTTTGCTTTCATGAGTTGATTATTAGATTATTAATTATTAAGTTATTGATTATTGGACTAAACAAAGATGTTCAGTTAGCTATCGGAATCGCTATCGTTCAACTTCCAACTTCTACTATTCCTTACTTCAATGCAATATTCAAATCGTTTATTGTTTTTTTTGCTTTTTCAATTATTTTGGTTCTAAATCGTTTGTCTTTTTCATTTTTTATCTCGGATTCTGCCATTTTCAATAATTCATCAGGGTCTATTGTAAATTGGGTTTCAGGAAGTTCCAAGTTTTTCAGCACAGCATCGACAAGCGCTAATTCATCAGAATTTTCCACTTTGATTGCATTGGTTTCCGGTGATTTCGTTTCTTCGCTCATTACTATATCAACCGTTTGATGCTCTGTGAGCACTGGAATATATTCAGCTCTAGCTACGGGTTTGATTTGATTTGAATTCACTTGTTTTTCAGCTTGTTTTGTAATTGGAATATTATGGGTTGAAATCTTTGTGCTGTTAGCCCTTTCTACCTGTTTCACTTCATTGGATAAAACGGGATGAGTCGGATTTAAATTGATTTCTGTTGAAGGTTCTACTACGGTAACAGGTATTTTTTCAGTATCTTGCTTGAGCACCCAAACCAATCCCAATATCATCGCAGCCGCAGCAGTAGCAATCCAATATTTATTGTTTAATTTTGGTTGCAAAGGCAATCCCGTTGCCAACTTTTGCCATGCATCCGGACTTACTTCCATCTTTCGATGATTTAAGTATTCGGCTACTTTTTTATCAAAATTGTTATCTTCCATATTGTAATTGGTTTTGTGTGGTAAGTTGATTTTTGAGCCAAGTTCTGGCTTTGTGTAATTGGCTTTTCGAGGTGCCTTCGCTTATGTTCAGCATTTTTGCTATTTCTTGGTGATTGTATCCTTCTACGACATATAACAAAAAAACTGTTCTGTATCCCACCGGTAACGCATCCAAAAAATGTTGAATGGCTTCTATTTCTAATGAGCTGTCACTGAAATCACCGGATGTTACATTCAAATCTTCTGTACTTTCCGTCCATTCAAAACTGCGTTTGCGAAGGAATGATATGGACTCGTTGATCATGATTTGCTTGATCCAGACTTTCAGATTTTTACTGCTGTCAAATTGTTCCAAATTTTGAAATACTTTAGTAAAACCGATAATCATCGTATCTTCTGCAAAATGAAAATCACTAATGTATTGCCTACAAATACTGAGCATCTGCGGTGCAAACCTGTCGAAAAGTTCTTTTTGAGCCAATCGGTCTTGACGGATGGCGCTTTTGATTAAAGAATTTTCTGTATTGGGTAATTTTATGATTTTCATTGAAAAACGGTTTGCGAATAGGCGCAGTGGCATATTTCGGGACACAAAACTGTCAATATACTACAAAAGTTGATGCGAGGTCTAAAGTTAAATTAACCACTTCACCCGCCATTGATCCAAACGCCTGTTAACTGCTGTATTTATTAATAGGGAATTGTCAATATCATTCCTTGTTTGTCCAAAAGTGTAATTCTTTCAGGACTTGAATTTTGTATTTTTTGGTTTGGATATAAATGATAAACGCCAATTTTCTTTGAATCAATTATTAATTCTTTTTCAGCTGCGTCCAACAGAATCCAATATGGAATAAACGCCCAATCAATACCTTTAACCACAGAAACAGTCTCAGCATTTTCAGTATCGCCTGATAGGTAAATCTTTTTTCCGTGCCAAGTTACAACATAAGATCTGTGCCTGATTGAAAATCTATGTTTTGTTTTTAGGATTTCAATATCAAATTCAGGTATAGACTTGGCAAAATCTTTTAGTTTTCTATTTTGCCATTGAGTGAATTTTCTTCCATTTTTATTTCTAATTATTTCATTCATATTTTTTGCAGAATAATGATCTTTATGCTTATGAGTGAAAATAAAGGTAGAGTTTTCAACTACGCTATCTAATTCCTTTTGGTGATAAGTCATATATCCATATGCACCAGATTTATAAGGGAAGTCAAAATATATACTTGTTTGCCCAGCGGTCATATGTAATCCGCAATTGCCAATGAAACGAATCTTTATTTCATTGTTTTGACAAAAACCATAATTGGAAACAAACAGCAAAATTAGTGTTCCAATGAATGATATTTTTTTACATTTTTCCATTTTATCGTTGTTTTAATATTGCAGTTAACGCTTGGTGTAGGCGATGTGGTGGTGAAGTTATCACTTCATTTTTAGTTTGGAACTGACTTTTATTAAAAGCACTGACCTTTGATTTAGCACTGAAATCGCTATTTTTTAGACGCTCTGTTTTAGCGGTTCGTACTTTTATTCGGGTTTTGTCCAAAATAAATTTGGATTGTTCGTTTTATAATGAATAAATTTTACACCTGTTTTTGTGTTGATTTCCTCGCTTTTTTGCGGATTTTGTACAATACCGTCTAATGGCAGTAATTCAACATACGTTATTTCTTTACCATTTTTCTGTGTTTCAGTGTCATATTCGCTAATAAGTGGCGCTTCTATGCGATATAAATTTTTTGACATATATTTTTCAAGATAATCTTCTTTAGTCTGCAAATTTTCTCTATTCCAATTTGCATCTGCGTTAAGAACCAAAGGTTGTCCATTAACAAGTCTTTCTCTAACTTCTTTTATTCCTAATAAGTTTCCCTTTTCGTCCATTACATATGCGTCAAAAGTAGGATCAATCCAAATCCATTTTTCTAACTCTTTACTATAAACCATATTTATTACGTGGCAGTCGTCAAATTCTGTTTCTTTCGGCATACAAGTAATATATCTGGATTTCATACCCATTGAAAGATAACATTCGTTTAAAATTGTGGCTAACATTCTGCAATTCACGCCTCTGTTTTCCACTTTACAAACATTGATTAGGTCAATAGCGTTTTTTAGAGTCGGATTTTCAGAACCCCCATCGTGTTTTACAATGTTATGTACCCAATGTAGTAAATTGAAAATTTGAGTAAGTTCGCTTCCTTTTCCTGCAATAGAATCTAATTTTAAATCTTGTCTGATTCTTTGTAAGTTTGGATTATCTGCGGATTGATATGTGAATTTTGGAATAAAACGATTGTCAGAATATTCATATTTTCCTGCATTTTTTATAATTTCTAATCGTGAAGGTTCATATTTTATCTGTGTTCTTGCAGAATCCTTACCGTTTAGTAATATAATAAAATCGTATTGTTTTTTAGGTTTTATTTTAAAGGAAATAGAGTCAATGTCTGTGTAAAATGTAACCTTTTTTGCAGAAGTTGTATAAACGTCTAATTTTTCCTCTGGAACAATTCTCCACGCACTTTTTTGTGTTTTATTGTCCTCCTTAATGTCAACGATTGTAGAATTTGCTTTGATAATTGGTAATTTTTTTTGAGCAAAAGCTGTTTGACCAGTGAGAATTAAAAAAAGTAAAGTAAAATAAATTGCCTGTTTCATTTTGTAAATTTATGTTTATTCTGTTTTTATTTGCTGCTGTTCGTTCAGCCTGACCGTTAACATACCTATATACGCAAAAACCTTGCAAAGGGTTGCCTGAGTAAAGAAAAAAAATACTTTTTTTATTCTAAAATGTATAAATCTAAAAAATCTGCAGTTTGAGATGAATTTAATCGCAATGTAAATCCTTCATTTTCTAAAATTATTTTACCTCCTTTTGAATAAGCCAGAGCCAAAACAGGAAGTTTAGTTTGGGAACGGGTTATCAATAAAAAATGCCGCATTAATCGATGGGACAATTTCTTACCACGAAATTCAGGGTGTAAAGCGATTTCAGAGATATAAATGCCTTTTGGATGAATGGGGTCGATGTCAGCAGCATTAATTTCGCTTTCTTTTATTTTCCCATTTAACAATAGCTCAAAGCCATTTTCATTTAAATACCAATAACTCAATGCTCCGATTAAAGTTTCATTTTCAAATAAACCGATGATACCTTGATTAAATTTTAACCACCAAGACCTTTGAATTTCAGTAGGAACAGCCGATTTCCCAAAACAAATTTGATACAGGCGGTCTACGGTTTCAAATTCGTAAATAGTAGTAATGAATTTGGTATGATAATGGGACATTCTAATCTAAATAAGAATGTTTATACCCTTCGTTTTTTAGGATTTTTAAAATGTCTTTTTCCAAAGTTTCGCGTGCGTACTCCACATAACGATTGATTTCTTTTCCGTCTTTGTAAAATATAAATGTGGGCACATTGGTAATTTCAAGCCCTTCTTGTTCATTTCCCGGTGATTTTTTCTCACGATTTACTGTGATCATTTCCAAGTTTTTATAATTAAAGCCGGATTGATCTAAAATCTTGTAAAATTGGGGAACTTCCCTCCTACTATCGCCACACCAAGTGCCCATGACGGCTTTGATTTTTACTCCTTTTAATAAAGGTTTGATTTGTTCTAAAATCATAGTGTCCGGTTGATACGAATTGTATTCAGTTTCAAACCATTCTCCAAAGGGAGCTTGTTGGAAATTGGATTTTTGAGCTAACCCAACCAAATTTCCTTTTTCGTCTACTTTGGCAGTATTTACTATTTTAGGACTGCATGAAATAACAAAGAGTATTGCAAAAATTAATAAAACAGATTTTGTCATTATTTTTAAATTTAGGAACTGTTACGAAATAACATGGTTATTTATATTTTATAAAAAACTTATAATTAGCTATTTACTTTATAACTTTACAAACTCTTAGTAGTTTGTTTTTTCTAAGTTTTTTAGAATACTCAAAATTACATAAAGTTTGGGATTTGAAAATTGGAATTTGATTTTTTTTACATTATTTGATTATTTTTGTAGCCAATGAAAACCGTAGAACGCATAAAACAGCCCATTCATGCAGAGATGGAATACTTTGAAAGTAAGTTCCGTCATGCCATGCACACCAATGTTCCGTTGTTAAACAGAATAATGGATTACATTGTGCATCGCAAGGGAAAACAAATGCGTCCTATGTTTGTGTTTCTCACAGCAAAAATGGTGACCAATGGTGGTTTTCACGAAAGAACTTATAGAGGAGCATCCATCGTTGAATTAATTCATACGGCATCTTTAGTTCATGATGATGTGGTGGACGACAGCAATATGCGACGTGGTTTTTTCTCCATCAATGCACTTTGGAAAAACAAGATTGCAGTATTGGTTGGAGATTTTTTATTATCGAAAGGTGTTCTATTATCTGTTGACAATGGTGATTTTGATTTACTGAAAATCATCTCGCGTGCGGTGCGAGAAATGAGTGAAGGAGAGCTAATACAGATAGAAAAAGCAAGACGATTGGATATTACGGAAGATGTATATTTTGATATTATTCGTAAAAAAACAGCTACACTTATAGCGGCTTGCACTGCTATAGGCGCGGCTTCTGTAAGTGCAAATCAAGAAACGGTGGATGATATGTGGCGTTTTGGAGAAACCATAGGTTTAGCTTTTCAAATCAAAGATGACTTATTCGATTATACCGATGACCAAATAGGCAAGCCAACCGGCATAGACATCAAAGAACAAAAAATGACCTTACCGCTCATTTATGCTTTAAATACTTGTTCTAAGGAAGAAAAAAAATGGGTTATTAATTCTATCAAAAATTACAACAAAAACAAAAAAAGGGTTAAAGAAGTCATCCAATTTGTGAAAGACAAAAACGGTTTGGCTTACGCAGAACAAAAGATGTTAGGTTTTCAAAATCAAGCCATCCAAATGCTTGATAAATATCCACAAAACAAATATAAAGAAGCATTGGTTACGATGATAAACTATGTGGTAGAACGCAAAATTTGATATGAATCTATTTGAAAAAAGAATTCCTATTTCACAACTGTCGGCTGATTTCTTCATAAAATTACAATATTGGGCAAGCCAATTTGAAACTTTTGCTTGGCTTAATTCCAATGATTATCCGCAACAATATACTACATTTAAAAAAGCATTGGCCGTTGAAGCTTTTTCCGAAATTAAATGCAACATTCAAGATGCTTTTAAACAATTGAAAGAATATAAAAATAGGACAAATAATTACATTTTCGGGTATTTAACCTATGACTTAAAAAATGAAATAGAAGAACTGACTTCCAGTAATTTTGATGGCTTACAATTTCCCGATCTCTATTTTTTTGAACCTAAAAAACTATTTTTCATTTATGACACTTACATAGAAATCGTATACCATCGCCATTGCGTGGATGCTATCGAAAAAGACTTACAAAACATAAAAAACCAAAATATCACATTAAAAGCTGTTCGTCAAAGTTTAGAAATCAAGACGAGAATTTCAAAAGAAAATTATTTGCATAAATTTAAACAATTACAGCAAAAAATAGTGCGTGGCGATACGTATGAAACCAACTTGTGCATGGAATTTTATGTTGAAAATGCTGAAGTAAATCCACTCGACATTTTCACCCAATTAAACGAAAAAACAAAAGCACCCTTTTCCGTTTTTTTTAGACATCAGCAACATTATTTATTATCCGTGTCACCCGAAAGATTTGTCAGAAAGGAAGGCAACAAAATCATCACACAACCTATCAAAGGTACGGCGATGAGATTTAATGATCCAGAGCAGGATTTACGCTCAAAACACAATTTAGAAATTGATGCCAAAGAACGCTCGGAAAATATTATGATTGTAGATTTGGTGCGCAACGATTTGTCGAAATCAGCGTCTAAGGGAAGTGTAAAAGTGGAAGAATTGTCTAAAGTCTACGCGCTTCCCAATGTTTATCAAATGATTTCGACCGTTACGTCCATTGTAAAACCTGAGGTTGATTCCGTTGATGTGATTCGCGATTTATTCCCTATGGGAAGTATGACCGGTGCTCCTAAAATTGTTTCGATGAAGATAATTGAAGCATTAGAAGAAACCAAAAGAGGATTATATTCCGGTTCATTTGGCTATTTTTCACCAACAGACGATTTTGATTTTAATGTAATTATTAGAAGTATATTATACAATTCAGATCATAAATATTTATCTTATTCCGTAGGCAGTGCTATTACAAATCTATCAACGGCTGAACAAGAACACAACGAATGTTTACTGAAAGCGGAAACCCTTTTTAAAACATTAATAAATCAATAATAAACGAAAGAGCAATTTTTTGGAATGAAAATTGTTTTGAATAAATTCAAATCTAAAAAAACAGAATTTTATGTTTACAAAGAAATACTTTTTGTTGCTTTTTATAATCCTATTGCAGGGTATATTATATTCGCAAGCCAACGCTACTTCATTCAATAAAGCCTTTAAGGAAGGAGAATTCTTAAAATACAGAATACACTTTGGGGCGATAAATGCTGGTTTTGCTACCATTAAACTTACCACAGAAACCAAAAATGGACAAGAATTATATCACGCATCGGGAAAAGGTTGGACTGTGGGAACCGCGAAATTTTTTTACGTGGTAAAAGATACTTATGAATCTTATTTTACCAAAGGATATATTAAGCCGGTAATTCACAAACGTAGAGTAGATGAAGATGGTTACATCATCCGCAGAGATAAGTTTTTTGACTTTGATAATAAAACGGTGACCGTAGAAGATTTAGAAAAGAACACTAAGAAAGTATATCCCATAGACAAAGTACAAGATATGGTTTCGGCATTGTATTATTTGCGTAATTTAGACCTTAACAGCATCAAAAACGGAAGTGAAGCAAATGTAAATTTATTTTTCGATGGAGAATCCTTTCCATTTAGATTGAAATTCATTAAGAAAGAAATTATCAAAACCAAATTCGGAAAAGTAAAAACTTGGAAAGTACAACCCTTGGTACAGAAAGGACGCGTTTTTGAGAATAATGAAAGTTTAACCATTTGGATTACAGATGATGAAAACAAAATTCCCATTAGAATTAAAGCTTCTTTAGTTGTAGGCTCGCTAAAAGCTGATTTAGAAAACTTTAGCGGATTAGCTAACTCATTTGTCATAGTAGCCGATAAATAGGATTGTTTTAAATAATTATTAAAAAGAACTTACCTTGTATTGAATTTCGCTATTGAATTTGTAGTTTTGCGAACTCAAATTTTCAATTTTCTAATTCTTCACAATGCGCAAATATTGGATTGTCTCCACAATAGTTTTCTTCTCTTTGTTTTCTTGTAACAGTGATAAAAAAGTACTTCAACCCGAAGATGTCATCAAACCGATTTATGAATATGGTTATGATATAACCCAATTTAATGTAATTAAAGATAGTGTTAGAGCTGACGAAACATTTAGTAGTATTTTGGACAAATATGGCGTAAGCATCCAAACCATCTACAAAATTGATTCCATGGCAGTCCTTGACAGTATTGATTTAACTACGCTGAAAAAAGATAAATTTTACACCATTCTCACTAAACAAGATACTGCAGAAACCTTTCAAGCTTTTATTTATGAATTAAATCCGGTGGAATATTGGCGCATTGATCTTCGTAATTCTATTCCAATTGTGGAAAGAGTAAGGAAAAATATAACAACCAAACGAATGCATGCTTCGGGAATTATCAGTGGCTCTTTATTTCAAACATTAGAAGATATCAATGTTGACCCTTATGTAGCTATAAAAATGGCTGAAGTATATAAGTATAGTATTGACTTTTATAAAATCCAAGAAGGAGATAAATTTAAAATCATATTTGACCAACAATTTATTGACGATACCATTCCATATCAAGCGGAAAAAATCTATGCTTCTTATTTTGAACACAAAAGAAAGCCTTTTTATGCTTTTGGATATGTAACGGACACCACTAAAAATAATTTCCAATATTACGATGAAGAAGGTCGAGAGTTGAAGAAAATGTTTTTAAAATCTCCCATTGCCTTTGGACGCATTTCATCAAAATACAGTATGAGTCGTTATGTTTCCATTTATGGTCGCCTTAAACCGCATTTAGGAACCGATTTTGCTGCTCCTATCGGAACTCCTATCACGACTACAGCAGACGGTGTTGTGGAAGAATCAGCCTACAAAGGTGGGAATGGAAATTATGTAAAGGTAAAACACAATAATACCTATTCTACTCAATACCTGCATATGAGTAAGCGTGCTGTGGCAAAAGGACAACGCGTTTCGCAAGGTCAAGTCATAGGATACATCGGAATGACAGGAAGCACCACCGGTCCACACGTTTGTTATCGTTTTTGGAAAAACGGCAAACAAGTAGATGCTTTAAAACAAAAAGAAACCAAATCTGACCCTCTTCCTGCAAAGGAAAAATCAGCTTACTTAGCTTTTATCAAACCTGTGAAAGCTGAATTGGACAGTCTGGGTTTTAAAAATATGGAGAAAAAGAAAATGCTGAATGATAAATAAATCAAAATACACCTTAGAGATAAATCATCGGTAGCATAAAAATTATAAAAATGTCAAAATACATCAATCCAACCCAAACCGCAGCTTGGTCTGCATTAAAAGCCAATGCCATAGAATTACAAAAAGTTCACATGAACGATTTGTTTAAAAGCAATCCCAATCGAAAAAAAGATTGCTCCATCCAAATAGATAGTTTACTATTTGATTATTCTAAAAATCTCATTAACCCACAAACCAAAGAATTGTTGCTGCAATTGGCTAATGAAGTACAATTAAAAGAGTCAATACAACAATTATTTTCGGGCGAAAAAATAAATATGACGGAGCAAAGAGCGGTGTTACACACCGCCTTACGCGATTTTAAATATTCAGGCATAAAAGTGGATGACGTAGCGGTGTATCCATTAGTAAATGATGCGCGCAATCAGGTAAAATCTTTCTCCGAAAAAGTTATTTCGGGAACTTGGAAAGGCTATTCCGGAAAAGCGATTACCGATGTGGTGAACATTGGGATCGGAGGTTCAGATTTAGGTCCACAAATGGTGATGGAAGCTTTGAGTTTTTATCAAAATCATTTGAAAGTGCATTTCATTTCCAATGTAGATGGCGACGCTGCTCATGCGGTTTTGAAAAAACTGAATCCTGAAACCACTTTGTTTGTCGTAGTTTCAAAAACTTTCACCACCATAGAAACTTTAACCAATGCTACAACTTGCAAGAATTGGTTGATGCAAACTGCACCGGAATCCGCTGTGAAAAACCATTTTGTGGCGGTTTCTACCAATCTTAAAGCCATTTCTGAATTTGGAATTGATGCCGAAAACGCCTTCCCGATGTGGGATTGGGTTGGGGGTCGTTTTTCTATGTGGAGTGCTGTTGGTTTGGCTATCGCACTCGGATTGGGCTATGATCATTTTGAACAATTTTTACAGGGAGCCCACGCCGCAGATACACATTTTCAGAATGCTGATTTCTCTCAAAACATCCCTGTTATCATGGGATTGTTGACTGTATGGTACACTAATTTTCGCGATGTAAAAGCTGAAACTATTTTGCCTTATGCAGAATCTCTGAATAAGTTAGTAGCTTACCTGCAACAATTGTTTATGGAAAGCAATGGCAAGTCAGTGGACAGGAATGGTGAAAAAATTGATTATCAAACCGGAACTGTGATTTTTGGTGCACCGGGAAGTAATTCGCAACATTCCTTTATGCAACACATCCACCAAGGAACGCAATTGGTTCCTGCTGATTTTATCGGTTTTGAACAACCTTTGTACGGTGATATGCACCATCATAAAATATTGATGGCTAATTTTCAAGCGCAAACTATGGCACTGCAAGAAGGAAAAAGCGCTGATGCAGTTCATTTAACTATGAAAATGGAAGGTAAAGAAAATGACATCAACCGATTATTGCCCTATAAAATATTCGAGGGAAATAGAGTTTCTAACACCCTTTTATTCAATAAATTAACCCCTTACGCATTGGGAATGCTCATTGCTTTATATGAACACAAGGTTTTTGTAGAGGGCGTAGTTTGGAATATCAATAGTTTTGACCAATTCGGAGTGGAATTAGGAAAGGAAATGGCGAAGAAATTAGGATAAAAATATTTCTCGCAATCCCGATTGCTGTCGGAACTTAAAGACGTAAAAAATTCCAAAATCCTCGCAAGTATTTTGGAATTTTTTTATGGTAAAAGGAATTTAATCCTTTACAATATTGATAATTTACCCTATCGCTTGTCGGATTACTTCACTTTCAAATCCTTTTTGTGAGAGGTGGAAAAATAATTTTTGAAGCAATTGTTCTTTGTTTTGGGCTTTAATTTTGGGAATTTGTTTTTGTGCTAATTGCTGCGCTAATTGCAAATATGCTTCTTCATCAATTTGACTGAGTGCATTTTCTATAAAGAGATTAGCAACCCCTTTTTGATACAAACCGGCTTTGATTTTGTTTTTTCCCCATTGATTGATCTTGAATTTTCCGCTTACATATGCATTAGCAAAACGCTGTTCGTCAAAAAATTTTTCATCAATCAATTGTTGTAATAAGGCTTCCTTTTCATCGATAAGTACGCCAATCTCCGACATTTTTTTTAAAACATCTTGCTTACATCGCTCTTGATAAGCACAAAAACGAGCCAAAGTATTGAGTTTATTCTTAATGTCTGACTTCATTTCTAAATTCATTTTTCACTTATATTAATTTCCCATCATTTTCATCATTTCAAATGCTTTTCGCACTGTTTTTATTTGGTCAAATCGGATGAGCAATCGCAAACCTTTCGGAGTTGTTTTCTCACTTATTTTGCACCATTGTGGGTTTTTTTGGGCAAATTGCATAATGTTTACAAATGTATCGGTCTGATAAAAACCAGATTGGGGGTCTGCAATAAAATAACCGAACAACGTGTCTTTTTTTAGAACAATTTTCTCAATACCCAAAGAAACTGCCAGCCATTTCATCCGTACGCTGACCAACAAATCTTCCACTTCCGTTGGAAAAGGGCCAAAACGGTCTATCAAGTTTTTTTCAAAAACAGCTAATTCGGCTTCATTTTTTAGTTCGCCCATTGCGGTGTAAAGATTCATCCTTTCCGTAATGATATTGATGTAACTATCGGGAATCATCAATTCTAAATCGGTTTCTATTTGTACCTCATTGACAAATGGTTTCGCAATATGATTACCGGCAAATAGTTCTTTGTACTCGTTTTCTTTCAATTCTTCAATGGCTTCGTTCAATATTTTTTGATAGGTTTCAAAGCCAATATCGTTAATAAATCCACTTTGTTCAGCACCTAACAAATCGCCGGCACCTCGTATTTCCAAATCTTTCATAGCAATATTAAAACCGCTTCCCAAGTCGGAAAAAACCTGAATGGCTTCTACCCTTTTGCGCCCTTCGGAAGAGATGGTATCCATCGGCGGGGTAATGAGATAGCAAAAAGCTTTTTTGTTGCTTCTCCCCACCCGTCCACGCATTTGATGTAAATCGGCTAAACCGAAACTCTGTGCATTATTGATAAAAATAGTATTGGCATTAGGTACATCCAATCCGCTTTCTATAATGGTGGTGGCAACCAAAATATCAAATTCATTATTGATAAATCCTAACATCAACTCTTCTAATTTTTGTCCATCCATTTGTCCATGTCCGATTCCGATTTTAGCATCGGGTAACAAACGTTGGAGCATTCCGGCAATTTCTTTGATATTTTCAATCCGATTGTTGATAAAAAAAACCTGCCCACCCCTTGAAATTTCATAGTGCACCGCATCGCGAATGGTTTCTTCATTCATACGGATTACTTGGGTTTCAATAGGATGCCTATTGGGTGGCGGTGTATTGATGATAGACAAATCGCGCGCAGCCATTAGTGAAAACTGCAAGGTGCGCGGAATGGGAGTTGCCGTCAGCGTCAAAGTATCTACATTGGCGCGCAACGTCTTGAGTTTGTCTTTGATATTGACCCCAAATTTTTGTTCTTCATCAATAATGAGCAATCCCAAATTTTTGAATTTCACTTTGTCTTGCACCAATTGGTGTGTACCGATAAGGATGTCAATTTTTCCTTCTTCCAATGATTTGAGAATCTCCGTTCGTTGTTTTGCCGTTCGGAACCGATTGAGGTAGTCTACGCGTATAGGAAAATCTTTCAAACGCTCTCTAAAACTTCGATAATGTTGAAAAGCCAAAATAGTAGTTGGCACTAAAACTGCCACTTGTTTTCCGTTGTCCACCGCTTTGAATGCAGCTCGCATAGCAACTTCGGTCTTCCCAAATCCTACATCGCCACAAACCAATCGATCCATGGTTTGTTCGCTTTCCATGTCAGTTTTTACATCTTGTGTAGATTTAAGTTGGTCGGGGGTGTCTTCATACATAAAACTCGCTTCCAATTCGGTTTGCAAATAGGAATCCGGTGCATATTGAAAACCTTTTTGCATTTTGCGTTTGGCATAGAGTTTAATCAAGTCGAAAGCTATTTCCTTGACCCGTTTTTTAGTCTTTTGTTTTAGATTTTTCCAAGCATCTGAACCCAATTTATACAACTTGGGCACAGCACCGTCTTTGGAATTGTATTTGGTGATTTTGTGTAGTGAATGTATGCTGATGTATAGAATATCACGGTCGCCGTAAATCAATTTGATAGCTTCTTGCGGACGACCTTCTACCTCTATTTTTTGTAACCCGGCAAATTTTCCTATCCCGTGGTCAATGTGTGTAACATAATCCCCGATTTCCAAATTTGACAATTCCTTTAAACTCACCGCTTGTTTTTTTTGATAACCTGTTTTGAGTCGGAATTTGTGATAGCGCCCGAAAATTTGGTGGTCTGTATAGCAAGCCAATTTCAGTTCATCGTCCACAAAGCCTTGATAAATTGGCACCACCAAAGTTTTATATTGTACCTCAGGACCTATGTCTTCAAAAATAGTGTGAAAACGCCTGGCTTGTTTTTCATTATCACAAAAGAGGTAATTGTCAAAACCACGGGCTGTATTCTCTTGAAAATTAGCAATCAACAATTCAAATTGGTTGTTAAAAGCCGGCTGTGGTAGCGTATTCCACAATAATTTTGCATTTTCCAATTGAATTTTTACTACTTGGCGATTTCCCAAATCCTGTTGAAAATAAGTCGAATTGACAAATAAATTCTCAGGTTCAAGGTGATTTAATTCTGATTTTAAATGTTGAAACGCTTCGGTGGCTTTTTCGAATAAAGTGTCAATTTTGTGGTAAACTAACTTTTCATCTTTGAGCCACACTAGGGTTTTACTGCCAATATACTGCAAAAATGATTGACGACGTTCTTGAATGAGTTTATCCGCCACATTGGGCACAATTTGCATACGAGACACTTTTTCGGTAGAGAGCTGAGTTTCTATGTCAAACAGGCGAATACTTTCCACCTCATTTCCAAAAAATTCAATCCTATATGGAGCATCGTGGCTGAAAGAAAACACATCAATAATACCACCACGCACGGCAAATTCACCCGGTTCGGATACAAAATCTACCTTGTTGAAACGGTATTCAAACAATGTTTCGTTAATAAAGTCCAACGAGAGTTTGTCTCCCACATGCACTTTAAGCGTATTGGATTCTAATTCAGCCTTGGTAACCACTTGTTCAAACAGCGCATCGGCATAGGTGACAATCAGGGCAGGTTTTCGTTGCGAATTGAGCCGATTAAGCACTTCTGTTCGCAACAAAATATTGATATTGTCCGTTTCTTCCACTTGATACGGACGACGGTAAGACCCCGGAAAAAACATAACCCTTTCTTTGTCAATAAGTTGCTCAATATCATTGAAATGATACGCCGCTTCTTCTTTATCGAGAAATACAACGAGAAAGGGATGATCTACTTGTTTAAATACAGAAACGATAAAAAAAGACAAAGCAGATCCACTCAAATGTGGTACTGACATTTGATTTTCATGACCATTTATTTGCTGAACGAGTTGAAGCGTGCGTGTTGCTTGGTCGTATTTTTGAGCAATATTGGAAAGACTAAAAATAAGCTTATATTTGAGTGCAAAAATAATTTTTTTTAGTTATAATTTTTATTTGTTTAGAGAACTTAATAGAAACGTAACCTATATTACATTTAAATTTTATGAAAGTCCAAAATATTTTCATATCATTGCATCTTGTAAAGTCTAATCCCAAGATTAAAAATGAACGAATCAAATTTCGAATCCAACCCAAAGGTGAGAGATGTTGAAATTACGCTTGCCCCCTTATCTAATTTTTTTATCAAGTTAGACCAAAACAACTTGATAGAATATGCTGATTTAGAATTCTGCAACATCATTGGTTATGACGAACACGAATTAATCGGAGAATCTTTTCATAAGATTTTACATCCTTCTATGCCCAAGGTTTTTTTTGATATGTTGTATGAAAACCCATTAAACAGAGAAAAATTTTTAATGGTGATTAAACTATTATCAAAAGATGGCAGATTTTTTTGGGTATTGAGCGAATACATCACTAAAACAAATAATTTTGGTGAGATTATTAATCAATATAACCGAAGTACAGCAGTGTCAAGTTATGTGGTGCAACAAATAGAACCACTTTATAAAATACTTTCGAGGATTGAGGCTAAAACAGGTAATACGGTAGTTTCGAGAAGGTATATCACCGGTTTTTTGGAGGAACAGATTACTACTTATCACGATTTTGCTAATAAACTATTTAGCAGTGTACCTAATACACCTGAAAATCAAGATTTTTTTGGAAACAATGCAACCAGCTTGAAAATTTTCAATAACCGAGAAGCTCATTTTAATCAAAATAATTTCAATCCATTTTTAGAGAACCCAAAAAAGGAAGCTGAAGAAGTCCCACATCCTCCAAAACGCGGATTTTTCAGTTTTTTATTCAATAGCAAGGAATAAACTTTTTAACTCGTTATTATTGAATGAATTGGAACACCCAACTTTTCCTACTAATCACATTAATTGTTGTCATCTATATTATTTGGCAATTGTTTGTATTTATTCTATTTGAGATTAAAAAGCAAATTAGAATTATTGATAAATACGAACAATATCTCGAAGCAGAGACCTCTTTTAAAAAAAGTGAAGAAGTGCTTTTATCACAAGTTGAAGGTGTTTTTGGGGCTGAAGTTTCTCAGCATTTGAAAGCCGGAACTATTTGGGAAAATATGCCAACTTATTTATTAGAAATAGCTTTGGGAGATCCAAAAAAAGTCGAGAAAACGGAACTTTTTTATACCTGTGTGTATGGGCCCTACAAAGACATATTCCAAGAAGAGTATTATCTTAAAGTTAATGTCGACAAAAAAGCAGTTAAAAATTGGAGAAAATGTGTTTCAGAAGAAATACAGATTGAAAACAAAGAAATCAATCAACTGAATGCTGCCTTATGAGTTTTAAAAATTACTATCACATAATGGGTGTTTCTAAAACGGCAACCTCTCAGGAAATCAAAAGAGCCTATAAAAAATTGTCAGCAAAATTTCATCCTGATAAAAACGAAAATGATATTTTTCTGGGTGAAATGTTTAAAAACATCAATGAAGCCTATCATATTTTATCAGATGAGAAAAAAAGAGAACTCTTTGACAAACAATTAGATGAGTTAACAGAAACAGCAGAACAAATCAGTGATGACGAGTTACAGATACTCTCCAAGATTATAAAAGATTATAAATTAAAAAAAAATAGTTATGAAGAAAAAAAATCAATTTATGTTAGGTTTCTCAATAAAAAATTTCCGAAAAGCAATTCTATCCGAAAAGTATTATTAGCTGCTATAATTATTTTAATATCCTATTTTAGCTTAAAACCTCAGTTTTATGTTGTCAAAAATATAATGTATAGCCGCATTGAAAAAGATTCAGTATGGACTTCCATAAAATACACAAACGTTTATAGTGAATTAAATAAGAACAGTAAAATAATCGGAACTATTTTACCCAATAAAAAAATTAACTCAAAACTATATCGCGCCGGTTTTGTTAAAATTCAATTTATTGATAACAAAAATAATGTAAGAAAAGGATACCTTTATCAAACTGATTTGATGAAAAAAAGCAAAAGAGATGTTTTTCTCACCCAAATTTTCCATCCAAAATTAATTTTAAATAATCCTGAAAAAACAGATGAAATTTACAAAATTATTATTGAACACAATCCAAATTACCTTATAGAGCCTCAAGATATTGATTATTTGGTAAAATCAAAATCGGATCATTCAGAATATAAATACAGCATTGAGGACAAGACTATAGTAGAATATAAGTCTAATGTGAATTTAAACATTGAAGCTGTGGCTGAAAAAATTAAGTCTTTTGGTTTTGTCCTCGATGCTTCCCAAAACATATACCAATTAAAATACAACACAAATTATACCGTTGAAATAAAAAGCATAACCGATTCTAAAACCCAAATTATATACAGGTATTTTCCGGATAAACCTTAATCATAATATTTTTTTTACCCAATTAAAATACCTAAACGGCACGTACTTCACAGGTAAATCCATCCAAGTAGGCGTAATGATTACAGAACGCGCGTTGCTAAATGCCTTAAAAGAATCAAAACCGTGATATTGACTCATCCCGCTATTGCCCACACCTCCAAAAGGCATATGATGGTTGGCTATATGCATTAAAGTGTCGTTAATACAAGCTCCTCCTGAAGTAGATTTAGATAGTATTTCTTTTGTTTTACTACTTTTCCCAAAATAATAAAAAGCCAATGGTTTTTCGTGAGCATTGACATAATCTAACGCTTCATCAACTTTATCAAAAGTTAAAATTGGAAATAGAGGTCCAAAAATTTCATCCTGCATAATGGGGAAATCAGGTTGCACTTCGTCAATAATAGTGGGAGCAATGTATTTATCATTACTATCTATTTTACCACCAAATACTATTTTGCCGTGTTGCATCAAGGTTTGTAAGCGTACCACATTTTGAACATTGACAATACGCGGATAAAATTCGGACTGCTGTGGGTCTTCGCCATAAAAAGCTGTGATAGCTTTGGGAAGCTCTTCTAATAATTTACTTTTTACTCTATTATTCACAAAAATATAATCAGGAGCTATACAGGTTTGACCGGCATTGATAAGTTTTCCCCAAGCAATGCGTTTGGCAGCGACCATAATGTCAGCATCTTCATCCACAATACAAGGGCTTTTGCCTCCCAATTCCAAAACCATAGGCGTCAAATGTTCGGCAGCGTATTTCATTACGATTTTTCCCAATGTAGGACTTCCCGTAAAAAAAATCAAATCATAACGCTGTGCCAACAACATTTGATTGACCTCACGTCCGCCATTGAAATAAGCAATATAATGGCTTTCAAAAGTTTCTTTAACGATCTTTTCCATTACCGATGAAGTGTTCGGAGTGTAAGGCGATGATTTCAACATTGCGGTACAACCGGAAGAAATAGCCCCAATTAATGGAGCAAACAACAAATGAAAGGGATAATTCCAAGGAGCTATAATCAATGAAACACCCAATGGTTCGTAATAAATTCGACTACGGGAAGGCAATAATTGAATAGGAGTATAAACCCTATGTGGTTTTGCCCATTGTTTCAATTTTTTAATGTGAAAATCGAGTTCCCCAAGCACAATGCTGATTTCTGTTAAGTAGGCTTCTTGATAGGATTTGCGTAAATCTTGCCAAAGGGCATCGGCGATCTCTTTTTCATATTTTAAAATAGCCTTTTTAAGATTTTTAAGTTGTAAAATCCTATATTTAATATCTTTAGTAGTGTTAGATGCAAAAAATAGACGTTGCATATTTAATACAGTCTCTATGGATGGTTGTTCTATTTTATTTTGCATAATTTTTTTAATTTATAAAATTTCGTTAATTGATATTATACAAATATTTTAGGCAATAATACTCACACTCTTCCTTTAAAATGATCCATGGTGTGATAGATTCCCAATATTTTACCGGCGACAAAATCAAAAGCTTTCACCGGTAAAATGCCTTGCGTCAATCGAATAAAGTGCATTCCCAAGGGCATACTGACATATATTTTATCTTTTTCAATTCCTTTTAGAATCATTTTAGCGGCGTATTCCGGTTTTAATATAGGGATGATTTGCGATTTTACACCGTCGAACATACCGGTATTGATATAATAAGGGGTTACGGTAGTAACTTTTACATTGGTATTCAAATACTCCATTTCGATACGCAAACTATCTGACCATCCGGTTGCTGCCCACTTACTGGCAACATAAACCGACATTTTTGGGTTGGAAATAAAACCTGCAGAAGAAGCAATATTGCAAATATGCCCTCCTCCATTTTGTATCATATCGGGTAAAAACTGTAGGGTAATTAACATCAACGAATTGGCATTAATTGCCATAGTTTTATTGATTTCTTGCGTGGAATGTTCGTGAAAATATTTCCCGACCACCATTCCGGCATTGTTTATTAAGATGTCAATGTTGCCGTGATTTTGTTTCACCAACTGAGCAGTATTAATGATTTCGCTTTCACTACTTACATCTACTTTGTAGCCTGTGATTTTACCCAAATGAGTAAATTCATTAATAGTAGTATCAATTCCGTTTTGATTGATGTCCCAAATGATGAGTTCAGCTCCTTTTTCAAGCGCCCTACGCGTCATTATTTTCCCAATTCCCGAAGCGGCACCGGTAATGAGAACTTTGGTGTTAGAATGAATAAGCATTGTATGAAATATTTTCTCCAAATATACAATTTGTCAGGAGAAAAAGCAAAATCATTTGAAATAAAAAAGTCCCAATCTAAAAGATTGGGACTTTTTATGTGGTACCCCCAGGAATCGAACCAGGGACACATGGATTTTCAGTCCATTGCTCTACCAACTGAGCTAGGGTACCGTATTACTTATTTCTTTTTTTCAATTTTCAGTCTCTTTGCTTTACCATCCCGATAGACCTGCCACGCAAGGCGTGGTATCGTGAGAGCTAGGGTACCTTTTTGAATGGGGTTGCAAATATAAGAAGTTTTTTTAATTAACAAAAAACATCCGAAAATTTCGGATGTTTTTTGTTGAAAAAGTTTTATTCATCGTCTTCGTCGGCTTCTTCAGTTGCTACTGCAACGGCAGCTCCTCTTGCCATACGGACTTGACAAATCACGATATTGTCGGGTTGGTTTATTTTATACTCCTCAACTCGGATGTCTTGAACAGTTACTTTTTCCCCAATTTTTAACTTCTCAATGTCAATGTTAATAACATCCGGAAGATTTTTAGGTAATGCTGTAACAGACAATCTTGTGTTGGTAATTTTCAAAAGTCCTCCTGCTCTAACTCCGGCAGGGCTTCCATTTAGTTTTACAGGAATACTCATTGTAATCGATTTATCATCGTGCAATTGATAAAAATCTATGTGTAAAATTGCATCAGATACAGGGTGGTACTGAACATCTTGCTTGATAGCGTTAAACACCTTGTCACCACCTAAATCTAAACTCACCGTATGTACGTCAGGAGTATAAATTAAAGGTTTTAATGACATTTCATCAACTGAAAAGTGAATTACTTCCTTCCCTCCGTATAATACGCAAGGGACCTTTTCAGCATTACGTAGTGCCTTACTGTCTTTCTTGCCTACGCTTTCTCTTTTGGATCCTTTGATCGAAATAGATTTCATTTGTTTATTGATTATTAATTATTGATTATTTGGTTATTTGGTTAATTATTATTATCTTATTTATTTCAAAAAAAAATTCGATGATTACTTCGAAATTAATAATATCAATTGCAACGTAAATAAAAAAATTGATTACTCTAATTTATTCTTGTAAAACTCTGTTTAATAAAAAAAGTTCATCAAATAATAAAAATTATTCTTGCTTTTTACTTTTTACTTTTTACATTATAAATTGCCAACTCGTTGATTCATTGCCTTGAACATTATGCATCACCTGCGCAAATAAAGGGGCGCAAGATACAACTTTTATTTTATCATTCGCAAATTTTAATGGAATTGTATCTGTAACCATTACTTCAGTCAATGGTGAAGTGGTAATTCTCTCATTAGCTTTACCTGAAAAAATAGCGTGTGTAGCAATGGCTCTTACGCTTTTTGCTCCTTTGTCTAACATCAATTCAGCTGCTTTTGTAATCGTTCCGGCAGTATCTATCATATCATCTACCAATATTACATTTTTTCCTTCCACGTTTCCAATGAGTTCCATTTTACTTACCACATTAGCTTTTTCTCTTTGCTTGTAACAGATAACCACATCTGAATCTAAATATTTTGAATAAGAATGTGCTCTCTTTGATCCTCCCATATCCGGTGATGCAATCACTAAATTATCTAACTGTAATGATTGAATATAAGGTATGAATATTGCTGAAGCATACAAATGGTCAACCGGTTTTTCAAAAAAACCTTGAATTTGGTCAGCGTGCAAATCCATCGTCATAATTCGTGTAGCACCAGCGCTTTGCAATAAATTTGCTACCATTTTTGCCCCAATCGCCACTCTGGGTTTATCTTTTCTATCTTGGCGCGCCCATCCGAAATAGGGCATCACTGCCGTAACGTGGCGAGCCGATGCTCTTTTAGCAGCATCTAACATCAATAACATTTCCATTAAATTATCAGAAGGAGGCATGGTTGAGCCAATGATGAAAACCCTGCGTCCTCTCACAGATTCCTCAAAGGCAGGTTGAAACTCACCGTCGCTGAATCTTTGAACATTCACTTTACCTAACTCTAATCCGTAACTTTTTGCAATTTTAAGCGCTAATTCCTCACTTTGAGAACACGCGAAAATTTTGGGTGGCAGATCAAAACTCATAAATTAGCATTAATGAAGTTATTTTGCAAAATTACATCTTTTTTACGGAAAACCTTACTAACATTTATAAAATCATTTTTTATTATTGTTTTTCAAATATTTTTTCTACTTTTGTCGTCCCTATTTCATTTAGGCCTTGGTGGCGGAATTGGTAGACGCGCTGGACTCAAAATCCAGTGCTAGCAATAGCGTGTGGGTTCGATTCCCACCCAAGGTACTTTAAAATCAACATCCTCACGTGGGATGTTTTTTTTTGTGATTAGATATTATACCCTATTTTTGTATAAATTTTTTAAATTGAACGAATCATATCCTTCCATAATAGCACTTGGCACTTTTGACGGAGTGCATCTGGGACATCAACAAATTATTCATCAGGTTTTGACAATGGCATTCGATGAAAAGTTAAAACCTATTTTAGTTACTTTTTTTCCGCATCCTTCACATATCCTAAATCCTGAAAAACCCTTAAAACTGATAAATTCCATAGATGAGCGGGTCAAACTGATAAAAAGTCATGGCATTGAATCAGTTTATGTTCAGGAATTTACACGCGAATTTGCTAATCAGTCCGCTGCTGAATTTGTGGAAAACACACTACTCAAAGAGCTCAATATGAAAATATTAATCGTGGGGCATGATCACCAATTCGGCAAAAATAAAGAAGGGGACTTTGAGTTTTTATCTCAATTAGGCGCGAAAAAAGGATTCAAAGTGATTCAAGTTAAGCCTTTCTATTATCAAGGCTACTTAATCAGCTCAACACTCATCAGAAATTTAATTCTAGAAGGGGATTTTGATAAAGCCAATTCATTTTTGGGTTATCCCTTCTGCTTATTTGGAAAAGTGGTACAAGGCAATCAATTAGGAAGAAAAATCGGATTTAACACGGCTAATATCGTTTTAGACTTTTCCAATAAAATAGTCCCAAGATTGGGTGTTTACATCGTAAAAACAAATATCCTCGGAGAAATCGTTTGGGGAATGATGAATGTTGGTTTTCGACCCACAGTAGATGGAAAAACCCAAACCATTGAAGTTCATTTTTTCTTTTTTGATAAAGATTTGTATTTTCAACATTTGAAAATTAAAGTTTTACATTGGGTAAGGGAAGAAAGGAAGTTTTCTGATATTGACGAATTGAAGAACCAACTGAATAAAGATAAAAACACCGCTTTAACGTGGATTAATCAATATAAATAATGGGAATCATTAAACTAAAAAACATCAAACTATATGCTTATCACGGATGCTTAAGAGAAGAAGCACTTATAGGCAGCGAATACAGAGTAGATTTAACTGTAAAGGCAAACTTAAAACCTTCAGCAAAATCTGATAAGTTAAAAGATACCATAGATTATGTAACCCTAAATACCATTGTTAAGGAAGAAATGGCACTGCGCTCTGAACTATTGGAAAACGTTGCCAAAAGAATAATAGATCGTATAATGAAAAATTTTCCTACCGTAACAATGATAGAAGTAGATGTTGCAAAAACCAACCCGCCCATTGGGGGGAATGTGGAAAGTGTAAACGTGATATTGACAGAAAAACGCAAACTAAAAAAATAATAGGTTTTTTTATTTTTTTATGTAAATTTGCATCCCCATAATGTTAGTAAGTGAGAGCTGAAAGGAAAAAATCATCCTTTTCCCTTTTAACTTTTTCCTTTTAACTTTTAACATTCTAATAGGCACTTTGGCCGAGTGGTCAGGCAGAGGTCTGCAAAACCTTGTACAGCGGTTCGAATCCGCTAGGTGCCTCTGAAAGAAAACCATCATTCAACGAAGTTGTTTGATGGTTTTTTGTTTTTCATCAAAGATTTTTATTTATTTGCTCAATAATTTAACAAAAAAAATGAAATGAGCATAACAAAAAGTTGATACCAACCGAAAATGATTATGCGAATTCCATCTGACCTTTAAAAAACAATTAAACATAAGCGGATGAAAGTATTAAAATTTGGTGGAACATCGGTAAGCTCTCAAATATCACTACAAAATCTCGTAAAAATTGTAAAAACAGAATACGCTATTGATAATGAATTGATTGTAGTGTGTTCTGCGCTTTCCGGGATTACCAATTTATTGCAAAAAATGGCAATAGATGCCTCTTTACAACAAAATTACACTATTGATTTAAAAGAAGTTGAATCGATTCACATCCAACTGATAAAAGAAGTGTTACCCATTCATTTTCAAAATGAAGTACTTATTCATCATAAACTATTACTCAATGAATTAGAAAATATTTTGGAAAGTGTGTCCTATTTGAGAGAAATATCTCCCAAAACGAACGACCGAATTATTTCTTTTGGTGAAAAATGGAGTAATCAAATTGTATACAATCTTCTCAAAGAAAATATAGACCCTATCATCTCCGTTAATACGAAAACTTTAATCAAGACGGACTCCAACTTTGGAAATGCACAAATAGATTTTGAACTCACTGAAAAAATCGTTCAAGATTGGTATCAAACCCTTAAAAATCAAAAACCCGTAGTAATAGCTACCGGATTTATTGCGTCTGACATCTCAGGAAATACTACCACTTTAGGAAGAGGAGGTAGTGATTACACAGCTTCTGTTTTGGGGGCCTTACTCAACGCATCTGAAATTCAAATTTGGACCGATGTCAACGGCTTTATGACCGCCGACCCAAAATGGGTTTCCAATGCTAAAAGTTTGCCTTTTTTGAGCTATGCAGAAGCGATGGAACTTTCCTATTTCGGGGCTAAAGTCATTTACCCACCCACGATGATTCCGGTTATCAATAAGCAAATCCCCATTTTAATCAAAAACACTTTAAATCCTGAATTTATCGGAACTACAATACATAATTCCACTGAAAAGGGAAATTCTATGGCTAAAGGAATTGCTTCTGTTAATGACTTAGCTTTGATAAACATTGAGGGAAATGGATTAATTGGGTTTAAAGGTTTCGACGGTAGACTTTTTACTGCATTGGCTAACCACGATGTTAATATTATTATGGTTACCCAAGCCGGCTCTGAACACAGCATCAGTTTTGCGTTAAGTCCCCAAGACGCCGAAAAAGCAAAAAAAATTATTTTAAAAGAGTTTAAATATGAATTTTTGATTAATAAAATTGAAAAAGTCAGTATAGAAAAAGACGTGAGTATAGTGGCGGTAGTAGGAGAAAACATGAAACACCGTAAAGGAATTGCAGGCAAAGTGTTTCACGCTTTAGGCAAAGCAGGGGTCAATATCATCGCTATTGCTCAAGGTTCATCTGAATTGAATATTTCGATGATTATAAAAAAAGAAACGCTCAAAAAAGCAATCAATGCTATCCACAATGATTTGTTTCTATCTGACATAAAAAATGCGCATCTATTCGTTGCAGGCATCGGGAATATTGGAGGAGAACTACTAAAACAATTGGACCAACAAAACACCAAATTAGCAACTAATCACAATTTACAACTCAATTTAATCGGGATTGCCAACTCTAAAAAAACCTTTATTGATATAAGTGATTTGCAATTTAAAAATTACAGAGAAAAATTAACTCAAAAAGGGGCAAAAATTTCTTTTGATACCATATTGGAAAATCTAAAAAATACGCATTTACCTAATTTGATCTTTGTGGATAATACGGCAGATGCAAGTTTAGCTTTTTACTATAAAAAATTTTTAGAAAACAATATATCAGTGGTAACTTGCAATAAAATAGCTACCTCAAGTCAGCAATCAGAATATGATGAATTAAAGAAAATTACATTAGAAAAAAATATCAGTTTTCTCTACGAAACCAATGTGGGCGCCGGATTGCCTATCATCAAGACAATTCAAGATTTGATTGCCAGCGGCGATGAAATCATTAAAGTTGAAGCCATTTTAAGTGGCACACTTTCTTATATTTTCAATCAATATTCCAAAGAAAAAACCTTTGCACAGGTTGTAAAAGATGCTCAAGAAAAGGGTTACACTGAGCCCAATCCGGTTGACGATTTATCTGGCAAAGATTTTGCGCGCAAAATGTTGATTTTAGCACGTGAATCAGGGGTAAAAATGGAAATGGACGAAATTGAAATAGAACCTATTTTACCGGAAGTAGCCTTAAAAGCCTCCAATTTAAAAGAATTCTATCAAAGCCTTGAACATAACGAAACGCTGTTTGCACATCAAAGAGATAAAGCTTTTGAAAACAAACAATTCCTGAGATATATGGGAACGTTTGAAAATGGGAAAGTGAAATTAGCAATCAAAGCAGTCGATCAAAATCATCCATTCTACGGACTCACGGGAAGTGATAATATTATCGCCATTACCACAAATAGGTATTTAAACAATCCGCTTGTAGTAAAAGGACCCGGAGCCGGAGCTTGCGTTACAGCAGCCGGTGTTTTTGCCGATATTATGAGTGCCGCTAACCTGTTTTAAATTAAAAGTATATTGATCAGGTTGAGTGAATGAATTCTTGACGCAATTTATAACTCTAAAATCAATCTAAAATCGTAAATCGTGGTTTTGAGACTTCTACTTCCGCTAAATTCGCCACGCAAGTTGAAAATCACGACTTGGCGCGAGCGTCGTATCGGAATCGACAAGCACACTGCAGGCAAGCTCAACCACCTTTAATAAATCAAAAAAATTCAAAAAATTATGTCTTCATCTACTGTAAAAGTGTTTGCACCAGCGACCATAGCCAATTTATCCGTCGGATATGATGTATTAGGATTGGCTTTGCATCAACCCGGAGACGAAGTCATTCTTAGAAAAAACAAGACCGGAAAAGTTACTATCTCTAAAATTTCGGGTGACGAAGGTAAATTACCTTATGATCCCACTAAAAATACAGTGAGCACCGTAATAATAGACTACTTAAAACAGAGAAATCTCGATTTTGGTGTTGATATAGAATTGAATAAAAAAATGCCGTTTGGAAGTGGATTGGGTTCCAGTTCTGCCAGTGCCGTTGCCGGATTGGTTGCCATCAATGCCTTGGCCGATATGCCTTGGGAGAAAAAATTACTACTACCCTTGGCTATGGAAGGCGAACGCGTGGCTTGTGGCATTGCACACGCCGACAATGTGGCGCCTTCACTACTGGGCGGTGTAACGCTCATCCGAAGTTACCATCCTTTAGAGGTCATCAAACTTCCTTTTCCCGAACATTTACATCTGGGCTTGGTTTATCCACACGTCAATATACCCACCTCGCAAGCCCGTAGGATTTTACCACAAAAAGTTACACTCAAAGACGCTTCCGTACAATGGGGTAACCTTGGCGGATTAGTAGCCGGCTTTTGTCTTAAGGACGTTGAACTCATCGGTAACAGCATGAATGATATCCTCATTGAGCCCGTAAGGTCTTTATTGATCCCTTATTTTGATGCATTGAAAAACATAGCTTTACATCAAGGCGCACTCAATTTTGGAATATCCGGTTCCGGACCGACTATGTTTATTCTGACCAACGACGAGCGCACCTCTTCTACTATCGCAGACCAAATTCAACGTTATCTCAAAGAAAGAAACGTCAATTCTAACACTTACCTCAGTAAGATCAATCCGGAAGGAGCCTTGGTTCTTTCCTAATATTACCAAAATAAATGAAACTATACAGCACCCGCAATCCCAAGCACATCGTTAGTCTACAAGAAGCCGTTTTCAAAGGGTTAGCCGATGATGGCGGTCTTTATTTACCTACGGAAATTCCCGTTTTTGAAGCCGATTTTTTTAAACAAATACATCAAATGCACTTGCAGGAAATTTATTTGGAAGTGGCAAAAAAATGGATAGGAAGTGCGGTACCGGAAACGGAGTTACGAAAAATCATCAAAAGAGTTTTTTATTTTGATATCCCGATAGTCCAAATTCACGATAATATATTCACATTGGAACTGTTTCACGGACCTACGCTTGCTTTCAAAGATGTAGGCGCCGGTTTTATGGCGGGTTTAATGGCTTATTTTATCAAAGATCAAAATAAAGAAATTAATATTGTGGTAGCCACTTCCGGCGACACTGGAAGTGCTGTAGCTGCCGGTTTTTATGACGTGCCGGGCATCAATGTTTTTATTCTCTATCCAAAAGGTAAGGTAAGCCCATTGCAAGAAAAACAATTGACCACGTGGGGCAAAAACATCAAAGCAGTGGAAGTAGAAGGCACTTTTGATGATTGTCAAGCTTTAGCAAAAAAACTCCTTTCTGACAGAGCGCTCAATACCCAAATCAACATTAGCTCAGCTAACAGTATCAACATAGCCCGCTTAATTCCGCAATCATTTTACTACTTCAGTTCTTACGCCGATTTAAAATTATTTGGAAATAGTTTTGCTTATTCCGTCCCCAGTGGTAATTTCGGAAATCTCACTGCCGGATTGTTAGCCAAAAAAATGGGCTTACCTATTGATTTCTTTATAGCGGCAACTAATGTCAATGACGTATTTCCTAATTATTTACAGACCGGAACTTACACCCCAAAGCCTTCCGTAGAAACCATAAGCAACGCTATGGACGTGGGAAATCCGAGTAATTTTGAGCGTATGATGGATTTATACCCTGAATTTGAAAAATTAAAACAAAATATCAAAAGCAAACATTATACGGATGATGCCACGCGGGTTATTATCAAAGAAGTGTTCGAAAAATACAGCTATACAATGGACCCACACGGCGCAGTGGGTTATTTGGCTTTACGAGATAAGATAAAGGAATTAGGTGTAGAAGTCGGTGTTTTTTTAGAAACCGCACATCCCGCTAAGTTTAAAAGTGTGTTAGATAGCACTTTAAACACTTCTATTGAAGTACCGGAAAGATTAAATGTATTTGACTCAAAACCAAAAGTAGCCATTCCTATTCGTAACAATTACGACGAAATAGTGCAAATCATCAAAGTAGTTAATGGAATTTAAATTACATTTGTCAATAAGATTCATTTCTGCTTACTGACTCAAAATGATTTTTTTAATTTCTAACTACTACTCTATACCATTCACTTTAAAATGAAAATATATCCCATTAACACCGGTAATTTTAAACTCGACGGGGGAGCCATGTTTGGCGTAGTTCCTAAAAGTTTGTGGAATAAAACCAATCCTGCCGATGACAACAATATGATCTCAATGGCGCTGCGCTGTATGCTTATAGAAGACGGTAAGAGGTTAACGTTGATTGATACCGGAATGGGCAACAAACAATCGGAAAAATTCTTTGGTTTTTACGATATGTATGGCGATGATACTTTAGATCTGTCATTAGCCAAGTACGGTTTTCATCGCGACGATATCACCGATGTTTTTTTAACGCACCTTCATTTTGACCACTGTGGAGGTAGTATTCAATGGAACAAAGAGAGAACCGGATACGAACCTGCTTTCAAAAATGCAAAATTTTGGACAAATAAAGACCATTGGCAATGGGCTACCGTGCCTAATCCACGCGAAAAAGCCTCTTTCTTACCTGAAAATACCCAACCTATGCAAAGCAGCGGTCAACTCAATTTTATCGACCTGCCTAATAAGGAATATAATACGAACAGCAAATTGGGTTTCGATATTTTGTTTGTTAATGGACATACTGATAAAATGATGATTCCCCACATTCAATACCAAGGAAAAACTTTGGTTTATATGGCAGATTTACTACCTACCACCGGACATATTCCACTTCCTTATGTTATGGGTTACGACACCCGACCGCTCTTGACTATGGATGAAAAGGCTAAATTCTTGCAGAAAGCAGTGGATGAAAATTACTATTTATTTTTGGAACACGATGCCTATACTGAAGTTTGTACGCTTCAAAACACCGAAAAAGGAATCAGACTTGGAGAAAAATTCAATTTTTATGAAATATTTAAATGATTTATTGTAACTTAAAAACTATTTTTGCAACTTATAAATTTATTGTAAATTATTAATTATGAAATTAACTAAAATAGTACTCGGGATGGGTTTAGCTATAAGCTTAACAGCTTGTGGAACTCAAAAAACCGCCACCCAAACTCAACCCAAAAATGATTTTATTACTACACAAGGAGTCGTTGCAAAAAAAGTGCCCTTGACAGACGAGCAAATGAAGGCTTGGCCCCACATGGACTTGATAAAAGACTCTGTTCCGGGAATAAGTGTGGAAAGAGCTTACGAATTTTTAAAAGGCAAAACACCCACTACAGTGATTGTGGCAGTAAATGACTCCGGAATAGATATTGAACATGAAGATTTGAATTATGCCGTTTGGACCAATGAAGATGAAATACCCAACAACGGAATAGACGATGATAAAAATGGCTATGTTGATGACATTCACGGTTACAACTTTTTGAGTGGTGCACCGGGTAAGTCAGCTCCCGAACAATTGGAAATTACGCGTTTAGTAGCTAAACTAATGCCTTTATACGAAGGCAAAACTATTGATCAAGTTGCTGATAAGGCTGAATTTGAGAAATATAAGAAAATGAAGGCGGAAGTAGACCAAAAATACCAAGAAGCCAAAGGACAATTAGAGTTTTATGGAACAATACAAAAAAATTTAATCGCTGCTGACAAAGCCATTCAAGAAAAATTAGGCAAAAAAGACTACACCGTAGATGAAATTATGACCTTAGAATTAGGTGATGATGATGCCAATATGGGTAAAATGATGATGACGCGTTTGTTAGCTGCCGGCTTGACTCCTGAAGATGGCATAAAAGAAATTCAAGGCGCAGTAGATCATTTTAAAAATCAAGCTGAAAATAATTACAATTTAAGCTTTAAAGGTCGTTTGTCCAATGACAACGTTGATGACATAAATGACAGAAATTACGGTAACGGCAATGTCATGGGCTCAAAAGAAGTTGAAACACACGGCTCGCACGTTTCCGGTATTATCTTGGCTCAAAGAAACAATGGGAAAGGTATGAATGGCGTAACTAACGATGCTAAATTAATGACGGTTCGTTGTGTGCCTGATGGTGATGAATATGATAAAGATGTTGCTTTAGGTATTCGTTATGCTGTAGATAATGGAGCTAAAGTGATTAATATGAGTTTTGGAAAATCTTTTTCAGCACATCCTGAATGGGTTTACGATGCTATCAAATATGCTGAAAGCAAGGATGTTCTTTTGGTTCACGCTGCCGGAAATGACGGTGCTAATATTGATTTAGCAGAAAATTTCCCCAATGATTCTAAAGATAAAATTAAAGAAATAGCAGACAATGTACTTACTGTAGGAGCCATGACCTATAATTTTGATGAAAATTTACCGGCTTCTTTCTCAAACTATGGTAAATTAAACGTAGATATTTTCGCCCCAGGTTTTGCCGTTTATTCCACCACTCCAAATAATACCTATGATTCTTATCCGGGGACTTCAATGGCTTCTCCGCAAGTAGCGGGAGTGGCTGCATTGATTCGTGCCTACTATCCTCAATTAACAGCGATCCAAGTGAAACACATCATTATGGATTCAGGGGTTGCTATGAATTTTGAGGTGATGCAACCTAATGAAGAAGGTGAACCTAAAAAAGTATTATTTAATACTTTAAGTGTTTCAGGTAAAGTTTTAAATGCCTATAACGCTGTTAAATTAGCCGAACAAATCGCAAAAGGAAAATAGAACTTTCACCTATTTTTAAAAATTCATAAAGCTGTTTACAATTTTTGTAAACAGCTTTTTTTAGTTTAAATTTTGATTTTTATATCAAACCTATTTTCAAAAATCAATGATAACTCTTTAAAAAAATTAAGAACCATTCTGTCAGAAAAAATGCTTAAGGTTTAGATTCTTGAATTAATCGTGCTCCTGTATTTTTAAATAGGAATGAATTTTCTATCAATTGTTGATCTTTTTCATAGAGGTAATATGTATCTGCAGCGCTAATAAACATAATACTATACACATTGGGATGAAGATAATAATAGTGAATTTTGAAAAATTGTTTTTTCGCTATATCTGAATTAAATGTGTTCGTATCATAATACAATAAATAATGATTTTCACTTTTTTTCAATAGTTTTTGATAATGATCGCTTTCTGTATTTATTTTGATTTTATTGTTGATGAATTCTTCAAAATTTCCAACTATGCTGTCCTTATAAATGCAAAAATAAGTACTAGAATAAATCCCTGCCTTAGTTTTATCTCCAAAAGTCATTGATATATTATCATTTGTTTCTTTAAAAGGTGCAACATAAACACTAGGATCATCAACTACTAATGGATCATCAATTATACGCCAATTTTTGGGATATTTAAAATTGAAATCTTGGTTTTCGAAAATTTTAACTTAGGTTTGAAGTTCAGCATCCTTAACCGACCTTGGTGAAGTGCATGAAACCATTAGTAAGATTATAGGAATAAACTTGTGCATATAATTGAGATTAACAAAACAAATATAATAAAAAAACCGTTCAAATCTGAACGGTTTTAATCAAGAAAAACAAAGTTTTAAAAAAGTTATTTTACACTTGGTTTACCCAGCGCATCCCATTCAGCATAAGCTCCTTCGTAATTTTTTACATTTTTGAATCCCATCATATTTACCAAATATGCATAAAGTGTTGCTCCTTTTACACCGGTTTTACAATAAACTAAATAAGTTTTTTCGGGATTTAATTCTATTCCCGCTAATTTTGTAAATTCTTCAGGTGAAATAAAAATATTTGTTTCTTTCTGAACCAAACTTTCATAAGGAATGTTAATAGCGCCTTCTATATGACCCTTGCTGTAAGTGTTTTTATCATCCAAAATGCCTTTAAATTCGTTTTCCGGACGTGCATCGATTATGATTACATCAGGATTTCCGATTGCAGATTCAACAAAAGCAGCATCGGCATAAACTTCAGGATTTAGATTTACAGTAAAAGTTTTAGCTTTTACTGTTGGGACAGCAGAAGTTAATTTGACGCGTGCATCACGGAAACCTGCATTTTCGCGATGTAATAATTTCACATCTTTTGCACCGAGATATTTCAAAATCCAATATACTCTGGTTGCATATTTTTGACTTCCTTCATCATATACCACGATGGTATCTTCATTTGAAACGCCTTTTGTGCCTATAATTTTAGCAACTTCTTCTGTGGGAAGCAGAAGCCCTTCCACCTTGTTTTCTTTATCGTTTAAAATAGCATAAGGAATATTGATGGCGCCATCCACGTGGGTTTGAGCGTACAATTTATCCTTACTAGCGTCAATAACCACTATGGGTTTTTCTTTTTGAAGTGTAACAAAATCTTTGGCTGAAATAATTTCTTGTGCAAAAGATTTGCCAACAAATAACAAGGCGATGATTAATAATCCGAATATTTTTTTTGTGATCATTTTAGTTTAGTTTATTAAGTTTATTTGAGAAGAGTGTGAGTAATATATTGCTACATTACTCACACAAAAACAATACCATTATTGAGTGTTTCTAAAAAAATAGCAAGTAGAAAACTATTTACAATCATGTTTATTTAATAATGGCTTGTAGTTGAATTTGTAATACATCTTGATATGCTTGAGTAGGCAAGTATTTTGCTTCTTTTGTATTATATTGATAGTTAACTTGTAGTCTGGTCCATTCGTTAAAATGGTAATTAAATCCTGCAGTCCATCTTAAGGCATGACTATTATCAACTGCAACATCATTCAATTTGTCAATACCATATGATTCATATTTGAATACAGGTTCGAATTTATCTTTAATTCTATAAAGAGCAGTTAAATAATAGCCGCTTCTTTCTGTAGAACCATCCACAACACTTACTGCTCCTCCGCAGCCACCACCAGTTGTATAGGAACCGTTATCTGTTCCAGAAATATATTCGCCTTGTAATATGAATTTTTTATATTTTACAGCTGCATCAAAGCCTAATCTGGTTCTACTGTCATCTTCTGTAGCTGTTGGAGAATCAGGTGTGAATTTACCGGTTTTATAGCTACCACCCAGAGTAAAATATTTACTGGGCGAAAAAGTTAAACGAGCCACATACGTTTTTAAATTGTCAGACAGAGAATGAAATTCATAATCGTCGCCCATTACATCTCTTCCTTCACCGTTCATCAAGGCTAATTGATAAGTAAACACATCTTTAACCCCTTCAGAAATTTTTATTTTTTCACCTGTACTACCTGATAACATAAATCCCATATCGCGGATAGGTCCGGCTAATTCGTTTACCACATCCGACCTATCAATAGTATAGAGTTTATGACAACCTTGCATTTGTTCTGCACCAAACGGAGCTTTAAATTGTCCAACTGCTGCTGTTAAAAATGGTTTGTATCTGTCGTAAGAAACATAAGCATCGCAAATTCCGAATCCGGCTGCAGGGGCATATTCCATGATAAAATAGTAAGAAAAATCATAAGGAATATTTCCCATCACACCCAAACGGGCACGGTTAAAGAAAAATCCACTTTGATCTAAATCGGGCGTGTGTTCTTTATTCATTCCTGTTATTGCGTATTCGTATTGTGGTTGAATAAAACCGAATATTTTTATGCCGTCTCCTTCGCCGGGACCTTCACAACCTTGTGAATAGGAAAATTGAAAAGCAATTGCAACAGCTAAAATTATTATATATTTAATTGATTTCATTTTTTGTGTATTTTAAATAAAGATATTATTGATATGATTATAGTCAGGTATTAGTTTCAAATATGTTTTAAGGAGCAACGTATATACCATCGGTGTTGGCGCCATCTGTTTTATAATACCCGTATCCTGAACCACTGTTATAAGAACTGGCACTGCCGGCACCGCCCCATGTGACAGCTTGTAAGTTTAATGGGTCGCCTGCAACATTTGGGCTTGCTAACATATCGGTGTGAATGATACCATTTGCACCAAATGATAAACTACGGGCGTTGTTGTAACCCAAAACTTGTAACCAAGTGGTAACAATTGACGATGTTTGTCCGGTATAACAATAGGTTAACACGTTACTTGCTTCAGGATTATAATGTTTTAGATTATCAAAAGTAATATCATTCATATTGTAAGCCCCGTTAATATGTCCAAAATGGTTGTATTGGGCTACAGTCCATTTATTGATAATTTGATAATTTGATGGGGTTGTCAATACATCTACTTTAGAAACATTCCAAGGCATTGCTAAAATTGCATTTAAACGAGCATTTAAAATTTCTTGACCGGTTGTTTTACCTGTGGATAAAGTAGGACTATCAAAATCTGTTAATGTCGGTGCAGCTGTAGTTACCCAATTAGTGGTAGCATACTGCGTTGCATTAGTAGTATTCCAAGAATTTGCAGCAGTAGTAAAAGCAGGATTCCAAGATGACATTCCCCATTTTAAAAATTTAGCATTGGGATAACCAGCCATTCTTAGAATAGTAGCAGCACGTGATGCAGTTTGACCTGAAAAACAAACCACTAAAATTTTTGTTGTTTTTTCAGCCGGTGCAGCCGTTAGAATATTTGCCAATGGAATATTTTGAGCACCCTTGATATGTCCATTATTGAATGTAGTAGCATCTCTAATATCTATAACTGTCCAACCCGGGATGCCATAATTATTGGTAGCATCAACGATACCACTATCAGTAGTAAGTTTTGCCGGTGTAACCAAACCGTTCGAAATAGTGTTGAAATCCAAGTTATTAGCAGTCATATAGTCAACGAGTACTGAGAACTCATCGGTTGACAATTCCTCATATTTTCGGCAACTTGTGGTAACAAATAACGGTATTATTACCGCTAATAATAAAATTGAAATTATTTTTCTCATGATGATTAAAAATTTAATTAATTGTTAATGTATTCTACTTTGCTTTGGAAATAATGAAATATTTAGAACTATTTCCGTGTACAAATTTCCGATTTATCAAAATAAAGCTCAATTTTTTGGATATGTATTAAAACAACTTTATTATTACATCCTATCAACTTTTTAATTGATAAAAATCAACTTTTTATTGTAAATTTGTAACCCAAATACTAGTTATATGTTAGATTGTTTAAAAGATATTCAACATCAAGAATCTTTTAATTTACTGAATAATAGCGAATTAGATGTCTTAAACCAAAATAAGATTACAGTCCATTACAAAAAAAATGATACCATTGTCAAGCAAGGCACCTTTGTAAACAATATCTTTTTTAGTCAAAGCGGTTTGTTTAAATTGCACGTAGAAGGCAACCAAAAGAATATAATTCTGACTTTTAAAGGAAGTAAGGTGTTTTTGGGAATTTCGAGTATTTACCATTCCACGGGGATGCATTTGTACTCCGTAACGGCGCTGGAAGATTGCATTGTGGATATGTATGATATGTCAGCGTTTAAGCAAGTACTTCAAACTAATGTGGCATTTGCCAATGAGATTCTAAAGTATGTCAATCACAATTCCGGTAGAATTTTCCGTCGTTTTATTAATATGACTGAAAAAAATGCACGCGGGAAAGTGGCAAATATGATATTATGTCTTTCCAATAGTGTTTACTTCAGTCCTGAATATACCTTAAATATTACAAGAAAGGAAATGGCAGATTTTTTAGGGATTTCTATGGAAAATATTGTGCGTATTCTCAAAGAATTTAAAAATGACGGATTGGTAATAGTGGAAGGGAAGCGAATTCAGATAATTAATGCTGATTCTTTAATTAAGGTATATGATTTCGGGTGATTCGGACTTAAAGTAAGGGTTTGACTAACAGTCAAGCCCTTACTCTTCCAACCCATACTCTGTTAAGGAATGATACATTTTTTGGTTCTGTTTTTCAGCATTTTTTGGTATTCTCCTTCAACCATTCTGTTTAAAAAAGCCTTATCTTTTCCGTGACATTCAATACAAGCCCCTACTTGCAGCATCTTTTTTTGGTCTTTTAAATCCAAAGGTTTTAGATAATCGTGTGCAGAATAGGTTTTTTTTGGATTTACATCTTTTAAAAATCCGATCCAAGCATCTTGTGGCAATCCGTCCTGTGGCGCATCGGCGTAATAGGAATCAAATTTCCATTGAGCTTTGCTGTTTTTAACTTCATAGATTAATTTGCCACGTCCAAAACCCAGTGCTTGCGGATTATTGTGGCAGGAGGCACAGTCTCGAACTTCTTTTGTAGTAGTATGGGCAGCATTGGGTGCATACCAGCGGATAAATTTTTCAACAAACTTTTTGTTTTCATCAGGAAATTTTGAGGCATCCAAGGTCATGATCATACCCGGAATGGTAGGCACGTATTCTTTGGTTTTACCGGCGGCACTAACTCCTATCGTAGGTGGCAAGTAACCAAATTCGGCGATGTGTTCTACCCAACGTCCTTTAATTTGGTCCTTATTAGTTAAAGTTGGATCAAAATCGGTATGACAACCTATACAAGTGGGAGACCAAGCTGTGTGACACATACTGCAAGAAAGGCTATTATGCACTTCATCTCGTTTACAAGCTGAGGATATTTTGAATTCTTTTTTTGATATTTTGGAGGTGAGATATCCGTTTCCTTCTTTATCAACTCTGGTATTAACTAATGGTATATTATTTTTTTCTGTAACAACAAATGAATAATGAGGATTCTTATAGCCACGCAACGCATAATCTTTTACAGAAATATAATCCATTTTAGCAGTCTTTTTCTGAAATTTTCCTTGGGGATGACAATCTTTACATTGAATCTTTACGGCTTGCGCTTCGTGTTTATACAAGGTGCCATCACCCATAATTTCTTGTGAGGTATGGCAATCTATACATTGCATTCCTAAGGTATGGTGTACATCAGGCGTTGTTTTTTCAAAGATACGTCCATCCATCAATTCGCGATACCCTTTTTTACCTTTTACATCTTCCGACGTGTAAAGGGTTTCGCTCCAACCCTCGTAATTGGTAGATATTCTACCGGAACGGCTGTGGCATCCGAAACACTTGTCATTGCCAACATTGAGATTGATTTGCGGGTGTATGTTGTCGTGAATATTGGGTTTAGCCCCATTTTCATAGTTTAAATGGCACGCCAAACATCCACCGCCACGTGTAAGCTCTGTAACTTCTGCATACTGTTTTTTTTCATTGCCCAAATGACAAGTTCCACATTTGTTTTTCAAATGCACGTCTGCTGCCGTATGTTTCAAATGGGCTATATAAAAAAGTGAATCGGTGTGATGCACTTCTTCAAAGAGAAACTTATCCACGCTTACAATTCCACTGTTAGTGGTCATCAGCGATTTGCTGATTCTTTCATATTCATTGGCGTGGCACTGTGCTGTGGCACAAGTTTGTTGGGCATTTTGCAAGTTACCGGGAATGAGAATCATGCCTTTGTGCGCTTCGTCTTTATCGCTAGATTTTGTGTTTCCCAAATGACAAGCAGCACAACCTATGGTCTTTGGGTCGTGATATTTACTGAAACCACTCATTTCTGCATGACAAGAGGTGCATGACTCACCTTGAGCCATAGCTGTGTAATCTCCTTTATTTTTTTTACAACTCGAGAGAATAATTAGTAGCAGTAATATGTAGTAAGTGGATTTCAAATTTTGATGAAGTTGATGCTGTTGATACTATTGATGCTGTTGATGCTGTTGATGCTGTTGATGCTGTTGATACTATTGATGCTGTTGATGCTGTTGATGCTATTGATGCTATTGATACTGTTGATACTATTGATACTGCTTGCACTGAGCGTAGTCGAAGTGTTGATACTTGCACCTAACTTGCATGCCCTTAGCGAAGCCGAAGTGTCGAAGTGTTGATAAAACTAAAAACAGTAATATTCTACTTGATTTTTTTATGCAATGCAATAGCATTCCTGTCACTCATTCCGGCAATAAAAGTGCAAATTCCCAGCAGTCTTTCATAAAGATTGTCTTTTTGATAATGAAATTCTTCCGGCAAAAGGGCTAAAACCAATTTGTCGAAACCGGTGGTTTTGCCTTCGTAATCATTATTTACGGCTGTAGTAAAAACATCTAATAAATCTGTCAATACGTGATAACCGGTTATTTCCTTTTCAATTACTTCTTTTGAACGATACATCTTTTCGATGCTAATATCTAATATATCATCTAATTGGGCTTCGTATTTGCATTTATCGAGCAATGAATGTTCGAATATACCCTCCAGAATTGCTTCTTCTTGATCAATAAAAACTTTAACGGCTTCATCTATCAAAGATTGAATTGCCAAGGCACGCAAGTAGCTCACACGATCTTTTTGAGTTTTCAATCCGTAATATTTTTCTGTAATTAAGTTATTGCGAACCAAGTTCAGTAAATATTCCAAGGCTTTATCTTCGGGAATCAGCCCCAAATTGATTCCGTCTTCAAAGTCAATGATGCTGTAACAAATATCGTCGGCAGCTTCTACTAAATAAGCTAAAGGATGTCGATAAAAACCGAGTTCCTCTTCTCGAATGGATTTTAATCCCAATTCTGTTGCTACCTCTTTTAAAAAGGCTTGATCTTTGTAAAAAACACCAAATTTTTTTTCAGCGATATGTTTGGTTTTCTTAACCGGAACGGACAATTTGGGATATTTCATAAAGGCACCCAAGGTAGCATAGGACAAACGCAATCCTCCTATGATTCCCTCTCTGCTTTCCGTGAGAATACGGAATCCGTTAGCATTACCTTCAAAACTGACTAAATCTTGCCATTGGGTTTCATTGAGATGCAATTTGTATTTCCTACCGTTGCCATTGAGAAAAAAATCGCCCATAGCTCTTTCGCCACTATGCCCAAAAGGTGGATTACCTATATCGTGCGCTAAGGCGGCAGCGGCTACAACAGCTCCAAAATCATTGGTTTTAAAGCCGTTTTCTAACAAATCGGGATGTTTTTTCAATAATTTTTGCCCTACAATTCTTCCTAAAGAACGTCCTACAACACTAACTTCCAAACTATGGGTCAAACGTGTATGTACAAAGTCAACATCAGACAAAGGCACTACTTGCGTTTTGTTCTGCAAGCTGCGAAAATGGTCGGAAAATACGATACGATCATAATCCACTTCAAAACCCAAACGGGTTTCATCTTGCATCAATCGTGGACGTGATTCTTTGTCACCAAAACGTTTTAAAGATAGAAGTTGTTGCCAATCCATGAAATGAGATTTTAAAGTACAAAAGTAAGTTTTTTGTGGTGTTTATTCGACTTTTATATAAAGTTTATCATTACAAATAATGTGAAAATTTGGTATTCAACTCAATCGATTTAGTTGGAAATAAATTAGATTCTTTTTAAGAATTGATCCGCTAATTTAGCCTATCTTTGCCTATAATTTTAATAAAATCGGAACACATGTCTGAAAAAATATTAGTAATAGGAGCTTGCGGACAAATAGGGTCGGAGCTTACTATGAAATTGCGTGAAAAATATGGGAATCAAAACGTCATTGCCTCTGACATCAGAGAAGGAAATGATGAACTGATGAATTCCGGCCCCTTTGAATTTATTGACGCCACAGACAAAGCTTCAATTTTGATGGTCATTCACAAGTATGGTATTACTACGATTTATCTGATGGCAGCAATGCTTTCTGCCACCGCAGAAAAACAACCCAAAAAAGCTTGGGACATCAACATGAACACCTTGTTGTACATATTGGATTTTGCCAAAGAAAAAATAATCAGCAAAATATATTGGCCCAGTTCCATTGCTGTATTTGGTGAAACCACCCCAAGAATTGACACCCCGCAACAAACCATTTTAGAACCGGCTACCGTTTACGGAATCAGTAAATTAGCAGGAGAAAGATGGTGTGCCTACTATCATCAAAAATTTGGAGTAGATGTGCGTACCTTACGTTATCCGGGAATCATTAGTTGGAAAACGCCACCCGGTGGTGGTACTACAGATTATGCGGTAGAGATATTTCATAAAGCATTATCCGATGGTAAATACGAATGTTTTTTAAGTGCTGAAACTACATTACCTATGATGTATATGGACGATGCACTCAAAGCTACCTTAGATGTGATGGACGGACCAAAATTTGACACTTATATTGCTTATAATGTAGCTGCCGTTAGTTTTAATCCCAAAGAACTAACATCAGAAATTCAGAAACACTTACCCAATTTTACCATTAGTTACAAACCTGATTTTCGGCAAAAAATTGCCGATACCTGGCCACAAACCATCAACGATTCGTTGGCACGTAAGGAATGGAGTTGGAAACACGAATACGAAACATCAGATTTGGTAAGTGTAATGTTGGAAAATTTGAAGTAAACCGCCTAAAGAGCTTTACAAAAATCGGTAAAAATCGGTTTGTAAGTGTTTTCAGCGTTATAAGTTACATTTACTACAATTTATTATTAACATTTTTGTAATTTTGCGAACTAATTTTAACCGTTAAGTGGTAATTACTTAACCTTTATTTAAATACAATAAAATGGATTTATTTGATAAATTAATTAAAAAATCAGGACCTCTTAAAGATTATGCGCTATCAAGCGAAGGTTATTATATGTTTCCTAAGTTAGAAGGGGAAATAGGACCCAGAATGCATTTTCAAGGAAAACCGGTAATCACTTGGAGTTTGAACGATTATTTGGGGTTAGCCAACCGACCTGATGTAAGAAAAGTAGATACGGAAGCAACCGCAAAATGGGGTTTAGCCTATCCTATGGGAGCCAGAATGATGAGTGGTCAAACCGATTTACACCAACAATTAGAAAGAGAATTAGCTGCATTTGAAGGAAAAGAATCAGCTTTTTTATTGAATTACGGGTATCAAGGTATCATGTCCATTGTACATTCATTAGTAGACAGACACGATGTGATTGTGTATGACTACGAAGCGCACGCCAGTATTGTTGATGGTGTTTCATTGCACATTGGAAAGCGCTTCGTTTACCAACACAATGATATGGAAAGCTTTAAAAAAGCATTGGACAAAGCCACAAGAGTAATTGAAGAAACCGGCGGTGCTATTTTAGTAATCACTGAAGGGGTTTACGGCATGCGTGGCGATCAAGGTAAAATCAAAGAAATTGTCTCTTTTAAAAAAGATTATAACTTCCGCCTATTAATTGACGACGCTCACGGCTTTGGTACTTTAGGACCTAATGGACAAGGAGCCTCGTTTGAACAAGGGGTACAAGACGAAGTGGATATTTATTTTGCAACATTTGCCAAGAGTATGGCAATGATTGGGGCGTTTGTCGCTTCTAAAAAAGAAATTATATTGCATTTGCAATACACCATGCGCAGTCAAATTTTTGCAAAATCACTTCCCATGCCTTTTGTAGAAAGCGCCTTGTATAGATTAAACATTTTTAGAAGTTCAACCGAACAAAAAGACAAACTTTGGAAAGTGGTAAATGCTATGCAATCCGGATTAAAAGCTGTGGGCTATGAAATAGGCGTAACTAACTCTCCTGTAACGCCGGTATATTTAAAAGGAAGTATAGAAGATGCTCGTAATATTGTTGAAGAAATGAGAGAAAAATACGGTATCTTTACTTCAATGGTTGTGTATCCTGTAATTCCGAAAGGAATGATTATTCTCAGAATTATACCGACAGCTGCTCATACCATGCAAGATGTTGAAGAAACTTTAGTTGCATTTGAAAAAATGAAACCTTTTATCAAAGCATTAGAATCAAATTCATAAAACAAAAAACCTGATGAAATCATCAGGTTTTTTTGTTAAAATAGCAAACTAAATTTTTTAAAAATACAATGTCACTCCGATTGGAAACATTAAATGATGTATGTAACTATCTTTATAAACCTCATTAAAACTTAGTACCGCTTTTGTTTCTAGTGCTATCTTTTCATCGAGTTTTACACCAAGATTAACAAAAGCAACTGTGTTTGTACTTTCCGGCTTTTTATCTCCTGAGTAGGAAGTGAGAAAATCCAATCCCGCACCCACTCCAAAATACAATTGAGGTTCACGAGCTATAAACAGATTAAACGATGTTGATACGTCGAGATAAGTATATTTTCTATCTAATGTCTTTAGAGAATAACTACCTAATAACCCACCATCATAGGTAGATTCTTTATAAATTTGGGTTGAAACGTATTCTGTAGATAATGCTATAAATCCGTTTTCCCCTTTTGCTTCTCCGGTAAAGCCAAATCTATAACCTATCTTTAGATCAGCCAATTGTGGAACTCCTTTTACCACATCGTCTCCGTTTAAAACAGACTCTAAACTTCTATTTCTCTCTAAATCAGGTAAAATTGCTGAATTAATTTGAAGGGAAGCTTTGACGCCGGGCTTAAAAACCATTTGCGAAAAACCCACTACAGAAAGCATAAAAAATAAGCCAAAAATTTTTGTTTTCATTTTAAATTGAATTAATTTAACTGCAAAAGTAGACATTAAAACGCTCCGTTTTGTAACAAATCGTACATTTGCGTTATTTAAATTTACATTTTACATGAATTGGTTTCATAAAAATTTTGAAGAATTAACCTTAAGAGAATTATACTCCATTTTAAGATTGCGCGCCGAAGTTTTTGTGGTAGAACAAGCAGCTGCCTATCAAGATGTAGACAATAAAGACCCTTTGGCTGAACATATATTTGCCATAGCGGATGGAGAAGTGGTGGCTTATACGCGTGTTTTCAAAAAGGGAGATTATTTTGATTTGGCTTGTATAGGAAGGGTTGTGGTAAAACCCAGTCACAGAGGGCTGAATTTGGGTCACGAATTGATGAAAAGAGCCACTTCCTATATGGACAAACTAAATTATGGTTCTATACACATTAGTGCTCAGGCCTACCTTCAAAAATTTTATGAAGGTTATGGTTTTAAAATAGTATCAGACCTTTATTTAGAAGATGGTCTACCACATTACGGCATGGAAAGAGATTAATAAAAAAACCGCCATTTATAAATGGCGGTTTGAATAAATATATTTTTTAATTAATTTCAAATTTAATAGGCAAACTATAATTAACTCTAACTGCCTTGCCATTCATTTTGCCGGGTTTCATTTTTGGTAATTTATTCACAACCCTTATAGCTTCATTTTCCAAACTTTTATGCGTACCTCTTGCAAATACGCTTTTTATTTGTCCATTAGCATCTACTTTAAAGGTAACGTTAATTCTTTGAACACCTTCAAGTCCTAAAGTCTGTGCAATTTCAGTATCGAAGTTTTGGTTGATATATTCCGTAACTTTCTGACTAAAACATTTTTTTAGCTCATCATTATTTCCTTTACAACCCGGAAATACGGGAGCTTCGTCTACAAGTATCAAAGAAACCTCATCTTCGGGCTTCAAATCTTCCGGCACAATTTGTTCCGGTATATTCGTAATTAGTAGTCGTGTATTTTTTGTGGGATCTAAAACATCTGTGTTAATAACCGGTTCATCAATAGGAACATCATCCTCTTTTATATCAAATTGATCCAAGACCAGAATTTCGGGTTGCTTGTAATCCTGCTTTTGTGGTTCATCTTGATTTGTTTCCGGTGGAAATTCATCTAAAGGAGAAGATGTATCGGGAAAATAATCCACAGTAACTTTATTGTCATACGTTTTAGATTCAATAGCTAAGTATGCCATGAGCAAAGCAAAAACAAATCCTAATTGTATAAAAATACCGGATGATTTGCGTTGTACCTCATCTTTTTGAAGATTTGGTTTGTTTTGGTTTTGTGTATTATTCATATTATATTAGTTTTTATTGCTTTTTTATTGCATAATCCACGTGTAAAATAGGAATGAAACAACAAATAAAGCAAATTGTTAATAATATGTTAAACACAAACTTTGTGCCAAAAACAAACCGCTATGAGGTATGCTCATAGCGGTTCAATTATATATCATGTATTTGGAAATTACTCCACTAAAAAGGTAATAGGTAAATTATAAGGAACCGCAACCGCTCTTCCTCTTTGTTTTCCTGGACTTAGTTTAGGTAATAATCCGGTAACTCTAACAGCTTCTGCTTCTAAACGTTTGTGAGGGGCTCTTGCTTGAATATTGGTAATATTACCGGTTTTATCAACTTTAAATCCAACGTTTATTTTGTATTTCCCGGGTTCCAAACCTACTTCATTGGTTAAATCAGTATTAAATTTACTGGTTATAAAGTCTTTCACCTTTTCAGAAAAACATTTTTTTAGTGCTTCTTTATCTCCTTTACATCCGGGATAAACCGGTACATCTTCGATTATATTGAAGGGTACGTCTTCCACCACATCTTCTTCTTCTTCCACTTCTTGAATATCGTGAATTACCACAGCCTGCTTTTCATTGGTTTCTGTAGATTCCACCACTACTTCCTCAATTTTCTTATTGTCTTCAACCACTTTAATGTCTTCAATCACAGGTGGTGGTGGTGGTAAATTTTCAGGTTTGTTTTCTTCTATTTTTTGCTCAGTTTCAGGAATATCTTCCTCGTTATTCAATTGTTTGCTGTCTTCAGCTTGAGCGGTTGTTTCGGCTTCTTTTGATTTCATTTCAATTGCTGCGTAAGAAATGATTAAGGCTAATACAAGTCCTAATAACATGAATATCTTGCTGAAACTCTCTAAATTGGCTTTTGGATTTTTTTTTGCTTCCATCTTTTTAAAGATTGTTTAATTGAGTTGCTAAAATATAAAATTTTATAAAACAAAAAATAATTTTAGTGTTTTTTTATTTAATTGTTTTTTATTATTAATTTTTGTGCGATATATTGTTAATTATAATGCTAATAATGCACTCATTTACTTTAAATACTGATTATTTTTTTTAAAATTCTTTTCACGAGTTACGTAATAAAGTAATGAGCCTATTAATAAACCAAGTGCATTAGCCAAAGCATCTTTCCAATCCATACTTCTGTAATTAGTTAGATACCCTTGCAATAGTTCAATAATTATACCAAATAGCACGAGAATTAAAAAAACTTTCCATTTTTCAAAAGGTGTTTTTATGTTTTCATTGGCAAATAACCATACCATCATTAAAATAAAATAGGCTGAAAAGTGAATAATTTTATCTTTAACTAAGGTATTTAATGGTATGTCCTCTCCTTTGACTAAACTCAAAATAGTAATTACAATTGTAAATGCTAATGCTATTAGCAGTGAATTACTTCTCAACCAATTCACTATACGCTTCTGCATCCATTAATTCGGTTAATTCGTTAGGATTTGAGATTTTTATTTTTACTATCCAACCCTTTCCGTAAGGATCTTTATTTACATTTTCTGGTACGCTTTCCAAATCTGTATTAAATTCTAAAATTTCGCCTGATACGGGTAAAAACAAATCGGAAACTGTTTTTACAGCTTCTACTGAACCAAAGACATCATTCTTAGCAATAATTTCTCCGATAGACGGTATATCTACATAAACAATGTCTCCCAATTCTGATTGCGCAAAATCTGTGATTCCAACTGTTCCAATTGCTCCGTCAACTGAGATCCATTCGTGGTCTTGAGTGTATTTTAAATTACTAGGAATATTCATTTTATTTAATTAATAATTGATAGGTTAATATATGATTTAAAAAATAAAAACTTAAAATGTAAACGCTTAGTTACCTAAAGTATATTTAAAACTCACTCCTGCACTTATGGATTGCCTTGGAAAAGAAGTTGATATTTGGTAACTTGAAGCATCTTGAATATAATACATTCCTGCTTGCAAATATTTAGTTAAATTATAATCGGCAATAAATCGCAGATTAAACATTTTTTGACCTCCGGTTACTTGATCATTTTCAATGAGTTCTTCGCCAAAATAACGAATTAGCAATAAATCGTTGCGCAAAGATACATCAAATTTTAGATTTATATCACCACTGAATTTTATCTTTTGTCCTTGTAAACGCAAATTTGTTTTTACATCTTTAATACGATACCCAAAACCCAGTACATATTCTTTACCACTATCTTGTGTCATCGTGTTATTGTTTAAATTCAAAGTTAGAGATCTATTCACGTTAACTCTGCCGGATAATGACATTGAATTTTTTAATTTCATTTCTATTTTTACTAATGGGGAAAATTCTTCAATCAAATTGACGTTAGTATATACTTTATCACTAAAATAGTTGCCTGACAAATCAGTTGCTAATGGATTAGCTACATTATATAGTGAATTATTAGCAAAATTAGCAATTGTATAGGCTGATTTATAGCCGTGAGTAACAGAAAAACTACTGAAATTTTTCTTAAACCAATCTAATTTCATCAAACCACGATAGTTGATTTGCCAGTTTGGCAAAGGAATTTCTCGGAATGGATGTAATTTTACAGCTGATGAAGACTGTCCTGAATAGGCAGCCAAAAAAGCAGGCAGAAGTATCTGTTGACTTGTTTTTCCGTAACCGCCTACCGGCAAACCTGTTTGATCGGAAAATCGCTGGGCTATAATTTGTCGGTTTTGTTTAAAATTCTCAAACAAAACATCTGCATCTTGAAAACTAGTACCTAACATAAAATAACTCATACTAAAATTTCCGGTTTCATTTCTTACTGATGGGGCATAGTAAGGTTGTTGACCGGCAAAATCAGATACAATGTCTATTTGCTCCGAATTGTTTTTTGTATAAATTTTAATGGCTTTAACATCAATATCAAAATCTTTAAAAGGCGATACTTTAGCCTGTATATCTAATTTATTATAATGGGTTTTACTGAATATTTTACTGTAATAATCTTCTGAAGCCAAACGCGAAACCATCCATCCTTTCTCTAATGCATAATTACGAATATCTACTTGACTGCCGAAAACGAATCCGAATGTTGGCGCTAACGAACCTGAGTAATTATCTCTTCCCAGCAAACCTACTGTTGGACTGTAACCGGGCAGCAATGTTCCATTATTTTCAGAATAACTGATTTTTATATTCTTAACAGAAGTTACTACATTGTAAATTCCTAATTTGAGTTTCTGTCCAAAATCAGCTTTTTTACTATTAGACAATAAATTAGGTTGTTTTTGATTGATTTTAGTTACAACCTTTTTTTGTTGCGCTTTTTCTTTATTATTTTCTTTATTGAGCTTATTCGCTTCGCGGGCTTTTTTATCTTTAGATCGCTCGCTTTTTGTGCGCATCAAACTTTCAAAACCAATTTCTTTATAGAATTTTTTCACATCTAAATCTACTGATAAATTGTGCGTATTGGCATTTTGTATGATATTTCCGACTACTTCTGAATAAGCGGGTGGTGCGCCCATCCAATCGAAATCCGCAGTGTAGGAATAATTGGATTTTACAAAACTCAACAAGGGTGTTTTATCAATAGGAATTTGGTATGAACCATCCAATACTTGATGATAGTGGGTGGGTCTTCCTAAATTGAAAAAATTAGTGTACAAGCTAATATCGTCTTCGTATCCAAAATCGTCATAAATTTGGTTATTCAGTGCTCTAAAGTCGAGTTTTATAGATTTTGTTGGTTTGAACCCGATTTTGTAATCCCAATCAAACAAGAAATTACGCTGTTTTAAAATGGGTAATTCCGGCAAACCATCGACAAGTGTTCTAGAGAGTTGTTCGTTATAAGTCCTGAAAATATTTGAATTGAAAGAAACGTTAGTTGGAATAGGATTTATATTAAGGTCTTTTATCAATTTTAAATAAGCTCCATCAAGTGTTGTTGAATTTTGAAAAGGATTCCATTCCAAAGGTTTAAAACTATAATTATAACCTAAAGAAGTTTTCACATCTTGATTTAGATATTTCTTTACATTGTAATCGCGATGATAGATTTGGTTGTAAGCATAAGAAAGTGAGAGATTCTCTACATCGTAAAAACGCTGTTTTTTTTCGGATTTTGGGTTTCTGTTTTTCTTAAAATTGATAAGGCTAAAACTGCTTCTTTTAGTATAATCTTGTGCATCATAACGATGTGGGCTATTCTGCGCGTTGGTGTCTGCAAGTAAAATATCTTGAAACTGTGCATCGTATTTTGGGTCTCTGACTTCTTGGCTGCTACTCAAATTGACAGGAATTTGTAATGCTACTTTTTCCGGTAAAAATTTACCAGCATTAATTGAAGCCACGGCATCATATTGTTTCACGTCTTCTTGACTTCGTTCGTTTACTGATTGGTCTACATTGCCATAGCCCATCGTAGACATTCTACCACTAACCGATACATCCATCACATCAGACAGATTAGCATCAGCAGAAACAACAGCTGCCCAACCCCCTTCATTATCAAATTCGGAAACACGCAATTCATTGAACCATAATTCGCCTGATTTAGCATTAGCTGATTTGTTTTTTACGCCAAGCATAATGGTTTTAATTTTACCCAAATTAGGGTTCCCTTTTACCCTCACTCGGTAAGCCGCATTTTCTCCTGAAATAGGCAATGGATATAATTCATTTAAAGCTAAACCAGCCTCAGCTCTTTGTAATTTTAATTTTTTCAACGCATCTAAATCAACGTTTAATTCATTGGCTTGAGGCCAAACTTCATAAGGCGAGGAATTGTTATAGGGCGAAATTTTCAAGGGTTGTTCTATTTGATAATAGTTTTCGCTTAAATCACTGCCCAAACGTATGATGGCAACCATTTCATCATCACTAACTCCTAAATCATCCTCGGCTTCGGCGTGTATAAACATTTGTAATTTTTTAAACATACGCATGTCAAAATTTACATTTTTATACAATGCACGTCCGTCTTCCGAGCCTATTTCCCTGACTTTTAGCACTAAAGATTGTTCGTTTTGAAGTTGAATCGTAGTAGTGCCTTGCAAACGTTCGCGTACTATTCCCTGTGGTAAAACATAAGGAATGGGCTTACGGGTATCATTTTCTTCGATATTTACCACTCCGGATTCAAAATTGTTTTGATCTGACAGAGGAACGTTTCCATTTGCTAATTCATATTTGTATCTGCGCCATTCGCCACGCACCATCTCTATTTGCCCAAAACGCAAAACAATAGGCATCTTAAAACGAGAAATAAACATCCTCATAAAACGAATGGAATTAAAATTATTGATTCCTCCTATTGATTCACCATCAGAAATAGGAACCCGAAATTGATACCATTTCGCTTGTTTTTGTATTCCATTCACATTGACATTTGTTATTCTTTCATCCACAACGTAATTTTGACCTACCACCAAATCACTCTTTTTGAGTGAAATTGAATATTGAAAATAACTTTCCACGGTACTCATGGTTTGATCTTTATTGAGGTCTTCTACATCAGGATACTGCGTAGCTGATGAATTAATTCCTCCCGGCATATTTGCAGTAGGCGAATTTCCTTGTGGTAAATTATACTTTTTATATCTCGTTAATATACTGGCATCTTCATTGTCATAAGCAGCATCTTTGAAATATCTGTAATTATCAGAAGCCGGGTCTAATAATGCCTTTGCTTGAAGGTTAGACGGCAAAGCTTGGATGTAATCCGTATAAAAAATTCCTGTTTTCTCATCTTGATCATTCAATCCGTCTAATCCTACGTCTTGATTTTCTCGGTGTGCCTCAACGTCATCAAAGGCGTAAAGTAAAGATTGATTGGTAGCCACTTTGCCCCAAATGCTGGGTTGCGTGTTCATAGTGCCTCCATTTTCCGGCAATCCGTTTTCATAAGATTTCAGATTGTCTTTTAAAATATCTTCAGAAATATTTCCCAAATTTAAATAAAGCGTCCCTTGGTTGCTATCTAATTGAGGGTCAAGTCCGTTAGGTAGTCCTTCGGCGTTTGTCATAGAATAGTTCAAATAAGGGTCCATCAACCAAAATTGAATGTACTCAATGTTAGAATTTTCAAAATCGGTTACAGTCAAAGCTCTGGTAATACCTGCCCACCTATTTTCAGGGTCAGAGAAAGTTCCATCCGGGTTTAAGTTATTCGTTTCGTAATTGTATGAACCTCTTTCATTGGGATAATAAGCTAAATCCAGCGTTCTGATCGTTGATAATTCGGTAAGATCTTGTTCATCATTAGGGAATAATTCTGATACATTAATCGTTCTTATTTCATCACGCGCTAATTCATATACGTCAACATTGGCGGGTTTGTTTTTGCCTTGTAAACCATCGTCTATGTTATACCAAGCCAGCAGAGCTCTTTTTTTACCATAGTCCCAAGAATTAGAGCTATTTCCACCCAAATCCCAAATGGGTTGATGTTGCGGAGTGGCTGCCAAGTACCATAATTGTTGAGAGCGTAAATCCAATGGAATTTGAGAACCCTCAAAATCATCTACATAAGAAGCCGCATTCCCATTAATGTCAATGCTTTTTGGGGTTCCTGGAAGTAAATAAGCAATATCACCGCGTATAGAATAATTTGATTCTGCCTTTGTCTCGCCAAACGAAATCTTATTGGCTAATTTTGTTAAAAAATCGGATTTGTTGTTGTAGGATCCATTGAGTCCGAAAACCCAGTTTTGAATAGGCTCTTGACCATAGAGTACTTTATTAGTATAAGGTTGTTCGGTTATATTCAAAAAAGAAGCTCCCGCTATGAGTTTGTCTGAAAACTTGTGTTCAATATCCAAACCAAAAAAACTTCTGCGTTGTTGGCTAAAGATAGAGTTTTGTTCTACAGATACTTCGATAGGCGCATTAGAGGCTTCTAAGGAAGGATTGATGATTTTTACGCGTCCTATTTGATAATCGACTACATAATCTACCCCTTCGACTAATTCACGACCTCCACTGGTTACTCTAACGGAACCTTGAGGTACATTGAATGCTCCTAAGGCAATTCCTTGAGCACTATCTGTTTTATAATACCCTTTGATTTCATATTTATCTTTTTGTTGGTAGTTATTTTTTACTTCTGATTGGGGATATTGATATAATTCATTAAATATAAAGCCATTGTCAGCAGTTGCCGTCAGTTTAGAAGCTAAGTAAGAACCAAAGGGTTGCACTTTTGGAAAAATGACCAAACCTTTCTCCGGAATAATTGTAATACCACGTACAAAGTCAAAATAGCCATCTCCTCCCTCTTGCGTAGATGCGCTTGAATCTAATCTATCTAAATATAATAAATTAAGCAGTGTTACATCTGCAATACCGGGCGTTTGCGCATTTTGAAGGGAATTTAAAGGTACTCCTGTATTGTCATCAGCATATAACAATTCAAATCTGAAACCTTCGGGATTTAATTGATAAGCTTGTAAGTTATACACGTTTTTCATCATCAAATTCCACATAGGAATATTAGTGTATAAAATTTCGCTACGCAATAATTTTACAACCAAATTTCCCGGCATTCCAAAGTCATTTTCCGGTATTCCATCCGATGACAATTCGCCCACTTTATATATATTAGAACTTCCATTGATCGTATATTCATAAGCAACCGCCAGCACTTCACTATCGGCTAATCTTCTATTCAATGAAAGAAAACCCAATTCTCTATTGATATAAAAATCTGTACCTTCAACCAATCGCCTAGCGCTCTCTAGATAGGCGTAATCTTTGCCTTGTTCCATATTAGGAGCAACAGCACTCAAAGCGTTTGAAATGGTAGCTATATTCCGTATTTCCGGATTAGCAAATACTTGATCAATGGTATTCACCTCATTATCAGGTATGAAATTAGGCAAAGGATTAACCGGCACTATATTAGGGTTTCCAATATTACTACTGACGGATTCTCCTAAATCAGCAAGTCCTACTATGTTTCTCACATTTTCTGTGGAACGATTGGTATTGGTAACCCATAATTCAATTTTGGTTATTTGTACAGATGAGTTTACCAAAGGATAATTTTCTAAAGATTGATCATAGTGGTCTTTAAAGTACTGCGCCAGAAAAAAATGCCTATTAGCATCATAATCACTGGCTCTTAGTTCAAATTCTTCGATGATAGCGCCTCCTTGTGCTGTTACACTTTTAGATTGGGATTGTTGTTTAGCAAACGCTGTGGTAATGGTAGTGGGGCCGAATTGCAATTCGGTTTTAAAACCAAACAAATTTTGAGCCCCTGCAATTAAAGAATTCCGTATGGGCATACTTACATTACCGACTTCAATTTTTCTGATAATTCCATCGTCATCATAGCCAATGCTGGGATCGAATTCTAATTTTACAATATTCTGAAAATCAAAAGTGGATTGTGTGTCATAGTTAGCCGACACTTTTAATCTCTTCCCAACCTTGGCAGCAATACTGGCACCTATATTCTGATTAAAATCAGGTATAGTAGTAGCTCTAAGAGACTCAATAATTTGAGGATTTTCTACTTTTTGATAAAGTAAACCCAATTTAACTTCAATATTCCCCTGCACATTTACCTCAATTTCATTACTTCCAAAAAGGGTTTCAAACAATTGCGAGTTTAAATAATATTTGGGTAACAAATCTTTTTGTTGTTTATCACTGTCTTTTTTGTTACCGGTCATTGCACTTACCCTATTTTTGTAGTAATCGTGCATTTCTTTTTTTAACCTGTAATTTTTGTACTCTTCTTGCGTCATTACTATCGGAAACCGAATATCGTAATTTCCGATTTTTGATACAACGATGTACTTCTTATTTTCAGCATCGTAAATCACTTCATAATTATCAAAATCAGATAAATAAAGACTTCCGGATTGCTGTGCATTGAAGGGATAAGGTAATGGAGGAATGCTATCATTATCTACTTGTGCTCTTGCAAAACTGTATATAAAAAAAGCAAAAAAGAGAGCTGAAATTTTCAGAAAATAGTTGTTCATGAGATATTTAATCTTTTTACGACTTCAATTAACAAACCTTACTTTACAAATTTTTTAATGCTTGTTTGATAAGCGTTTCCACATCAAATTTAGGATTTTCTTTCAATAAAATATCTATTACTCGCTCGGTTTGTTTGCGAGAAAATCCTAAGACGTCTAAAGCTGATAACGATTCTTCTCTAATTGTATTGTCTGAAACAGCAGAAACAGCATCAATTTCAACTGTTTTTAATATTTTATCTCTTAAATCTACAATCACACGTTCAGCGGTTTTCGCTCCAATTCCCTTTACTTTTTTGATCAAAACTACGTTAGCAGATGCAATAGCTTGTTGAATTTCTTTCGGGCTCATAGAGGATAGCATGACCATAGCTGTGCCAACTCCAACTCCGGAAACGGATATCAGTTGCCGAAAAACCTCTCGTTCTGTTTTAGTATAAAATCCGTATAAAGCATGTGCATCTTCTCGGATATGCAAATGGGTGTAAAGTTTTAAAGATTCTTCATCGGGAATTTCAGTAAAAGTATTCAGGGAGATATGAATAAAATAACCTATACCATTGGTTTCAATGACAGCTTGAGTGGGGGTTTTTTCGATTAATTTACCTTTTACGTATGATATCATATATGAACTCGTTTTCAAATAAATATAATTTACAAAGATAAAAAATATTTAATTATATAAATTTGGATTTCAATAAAATAAGTACCGATGAATAATGATTATAAAAACCGCCTGAACGACCAAAACTTTCTATTTTTTAAGTAATTTTCGTCTTTTTCAAAAGTATACGCTTCTTTTTCAAAACTGATAGAACGATAAGCTTTATCCCATTTTTTATGTTGCATCAACCTAATCAAAAACTCGGTCATATACCAAAAAAAGAAAAATACCCACAACATTTCTACTTGTTGACGAAAGTGAATTTTTTCGTGATTAATCAGTGTTTTATCAAATTGTATATCCTTGTCCTTTACAAAAATAAAGGGCCAAATCGCCATTGCAACATATTTTTTCGGGAAAAATTTGAAAAGAATAATCATTATACAAAGATATGGAAGTTTTGAAAACTTAATTTGGTTTAAAAAATTTACAAAAAAGCTCTATTAGAGTACTTTTATAAAGCATCGATTACAAAAAAACAAAAAAAAATTTCTTTTTTAAAAAATAATTGTATTATTGCACCATAAATATTCAAAAGTGAAATTATCTCAACTACATCATCACCATTTTCATACTTGCGTTTAGGCGAGGAGGAAGTGATATGTAAAAATATATTAATAACCCGTCTGAACTAAAATCAGACGGGTTTTTCTTTGTACTGATTTTAGTTTGGTTTAAATTTAAAAATAATGACTAAAATCAAAATTGCCATCCAAAAAAGTGGCAGATTAAGCGAAAAATCCATTGAATTACTGAATGAGTGTGGCATTAATTTTTCTAATTCTGACCGAAAATTAAAAGCCGAAGCCAAAAATTTTCCTGCCGAAATCCTGTTTTTAAGAGACGACGATATTCCGCAATATGTAGAGCGCGGTGTTGCGGATTTGGGTATTATTGGGGAAAATGAAGTGTGGGAAAAAGATAAAAACGTAAACACAATCGATGCTTTGGGCTTTGCTAACTGCAGGCTCTCTCTCGCGATTCCGAAAGATGAAAATTTTGATTCTATCGCTTACTTTCAAAACAAAAAGATAGCCACGAGCTATCCCAAAATTTTAGAGACTTATTTTAAGGAAAATAAAATCAAGGTAGAGATAGAAGAAATAGGCGGCAGTGTGGAAATTGCAACCAGCATAGGTTTAGCCGATGGTATTTTTGATATAGTGAGTACCGGAAGTACTTTGCTTACCAACGGATTGAAAGAAGTGCAAGTAGTAAAAAAATGTCAAGCGGTACTGATTGCCAACAAATTTTTAAATTCGGAAAAAACCGACTTAGTCAATCAATTGTTGTTTAGATTCAAAACTGTTCGGGATGGCAAAGACCGTAAATACATTTTATTAAACGCTCCTAATACTGCCATTTCCGATATTGTAAAAATCCTACCGGGCATGAAATCACCTACGGTTTTGCCATTAGTAGAAACGGGTTGGAGCAGCATACATTCTGTGGTCAAAGACAATGAATTTTGGGATATTGTAGATCAACTCAAGGCTTTGGGCGCCGAAGGTATTTTGGTAACGCCAATTGAAAAAATAGTTTTGTGATGTTTGGCAAATCTTAAAAATTCAACAAAATTTAAACGTATGAAAACCTATAAAAATCCGGATAAAACCTCTTGGGATCTTCTATGTAAAAGACCTCAATTAAAAAGTGATGACTTAACACAATTAGTTCAAACGGTTTTTACCCAAGTAAAAAAGGAAGGAGATAAAGCCCTCATTCGTTTTACTGAGCAATTTGACCGCGTAAAGCTAACTGCGTTGAAAGTTACAGAAGACGACTTAAATTCATCAGTTGCTTTTATTCCCGATAATCTCAAAGATGCGATTTTAACCGCTAAGACCAACATTGAGAAATTTCATAAAAATCAGTGGCAAGCAACTGAAATTATAGAAACATCAATAGGCGTGAAATGTTGGAGGGAAAATAGGGCGATTGAAAAAGTGGGCATTTACATTCCCGGAGGTTCTGCTCCACTTTTTTCTACTATCTTAATGTTGGGAATTCCGGCAAAAATAGCCGGTTGCGAAGAAATTGTGCTCTGTACACCACCCAATGCTTCCGGTGATATTGATCCGGTGATAAAATATGTAGCCCATTTGATAGGAATAACACAAGTATTCAAAGTAGGCGGCATTCAAGCCATAGCTGCTATGACATTCGGAACAGAGCTTATTCCTAAAGTCGATAAAATTTTCGGTCCCGGCAATCAGTACGTTACTGCAGCTAAACAGTTTGCGTTGCAATACGGTGTAGCCATAGACCTACCGGCGGGACCCAGTGAGGTATTGATCATTGCCGACCAAAATGCCAACCCTGTTTTTGTAGCAGCTGATTTGTTAGCCCAAGCTGAACACGGTGCGGACAGTCAGAGTATTTTACTTTCAAACAGCTTAACTTTATTAGAACAAGTTGAAGAAGAAATAAAAAAACAAATTGTATCTTTATCACGCAAAGACATCCTCTCTAAGAGTTTGCAAAACTGCCGGCTTATCTATTTTGAATCACTATCCACTGGTTTTGAATTTAGTAATTCCTATGCTCCTGAACATTTGATTTTATCCATTGAAAATTTTGAAAAATATCTTTCTATAATAACCAATACCGGTTCTGTTTTTCTGGGAGCTTATACTCCGGAAAGTGCAGGCGATTACTTGTCCGGTACCAATCACACTTTGCCTACCAATGGTTATGCCCGTAATTATAGTGGTGTGTCTCTAGATAGTTTTGTAAAAAAAATTACCTTTCAAAATATTTCAAAGGAAGGTCTTATGAATATTGGAAATAAAATTGAAATAATGGCTGCCACTGAACAATTGACAGCGCACCAAATGTCAGTTACTTATCGTTTAAATTATCTTAAGAAAAATGTCAATCCATAATTTAGTAAGAAAAAATATCCTCGAAATGCAATCGTATGCGTCAGCACGTAAAGAATTTGACGGGTCCGATGCCATATTCTTAGATGCCAATGAAAATCCCTTTGGCATCTACAATCGTTATCCCGATCCATTTCAGATACCATTGAAACAAACGCTATCTGAGCTAAAAAACATCCCGATAGAACATATTTTTTTGGGTAATGGCAGCGACGAAATTCTCGATTTAATCGTGCGGGTTTTTTGCGAACCGCATCAAGATCAAATTATACAATGTCCGCCTACTTTTGGCATGTATGAAGTAGTGGCAGCACTCAATGCAGTGCCTTTGGTAAACATTCCACTCACCGAGTCTTTTCAATTGGATGTTGACCGAATTTTAGCCAACATCACTGAGCATAGTAAAATGATTTTTTTATGTTCTCCCAACAATCCTTCCGGAAATGTGTTATTGGATATTCCTATAATATTGCAAAAATTCAAGGGAATAGTAATAGTAGACGAAGCTTATATCGATTTTAGTGCGCAACCTTCTTTACTTTCCGAACTGAAAAACTACCCTAATCTGATTATCGTGCAAACCTTGAGTAAAGCTTGGGGTGCTGCCGGCTTGAGATTGGGAATGGCTTTTGCTTCGCCTGAGATAATCGCACTGCTCAACAAGGTAAAATATCCTTATAACATCAGTGCCGCCAATCAAAAAGCAGCCTTAGATATATTACAAAATAAAGTAGTTTTTCAAAATGATGTTGCAGTCCTCCTCGAGCAAAGAGATCGCGTAATTGAGAAACTAAACCAATTTCCTTTTATAGTAAAAATCTATCCCACCGACGCTAACTTTGTCCTTGTGAAAGTAGAAAACGCAACCCAATTATACCAATTTCTCAAAGATCGAAATGTAATTGTGAGAAACAGAAGTAAGGCAGTAACCAATACTTTGAGAATAACCATAGGAAGCGAAGCCGAAAATACAGCACTGATAGAAAGTTTAGAACAATACAACCTAATAAAAACCACTCACTGATGAAAAAAGTATTATTTATTGACAGAGACGGTACCTTAATCCTAGAACCTCCAATTGATTTTCAAGTGGACAGCTTAGAAAAACTCGAATTTTATCCGGAAGTTTTTCAATTTCTTTCCCGTATATACAAAGAATTAGATTTTGAATTGGTCATGGTTTCCAATCAAGACGGATTGGGCACGGCGAGTTATCCTGAATCCGCTTTTGAATTAGTTCAAAACAAAGTAATCAAAGCCTTTGAAAACGAAGGAATATTTTTCTCAGAAGTCTTGATAGACCGTTCATTTGAATATGAAAATCTTCCCACGCGCAAGCCCGGAATCGGGATGCTGAAAGGCTATCTCAACGGAATGTATGATCTTGAAAACTCCTATGTGATCGGCGATAGAAAAACCGATGTCCTATTAGCACAAAACTTGGGTTGCAAGGCTATTTATCTCAATCAAATTCCCTTTGAAGACGCATTCACTACTACAAAGTGGTCGGAAATTTATCAATTTTTAAAACAAAAGCCCAGAACCGCTTCCGTAAGCCGAAAGACCAAAGAAACGGATATTCACATAGCACTCAATTTAGACGGTAGCGGACAGGCCCAAATCGACACAGGTATTAGTTTTTTTGACCATATGTTAGAACAAATCGCCAAACACGGACAATTGGATTTGAGCATCGATGTAAAAGGCGACTTAGAAGTTGATGAACATCACAGCATTGAAGATACCGCCCTTGTGCTGGGACAGTGTTTTCGCGAAGCCTTAGGGAGTAAAAAAGGAATAGAACGTTATGGCTTTTTATTACCTATGGACGATTGTTTGGCACAAGTGGCTCTAGATTTTGGTGGGAGACCTTGGTTAGAGTGGCAAGTCCACTTCAAGAGAGAAAAAATTGGAGCTATGCCCACAGAGCTATTTAAACACTTTTTTAAATCGTTTACCGATACGGCAAAATGCAATTTAAACATCAAGGCAGAAGGCGAGAATGAACATCACAAAGCGGAAGCTATATTCAAAGCCTTCGCTAAAGCAATAAAAATGGCTGTCCAAGTTTCAGATAAAAATTTCGGCGTTCAAAGCACAAAAGGGATGTTATAAAAAAGTATTCAAGGTAAAAAATGTAAATCGTGGTTTCAATACTCTATTTTTTAAGCACTTCGACAATTCAACAAACTCAGTACAGGCAAGCTCAACCACCTAATTATAATCGTAAATCTAAAAAAATATGGTCGCAATTTTAAAATACAATGCCGGTAATATCACTTCGGTGCGTTATGCCCTTCAAAGATTGGGTTTTGACAGTATCATTACCGATGAACCTGAACATTTGGCAAGCGCCTCGCACGTTATTTTTCCCGGTGTGGGCGAAGCCGGTTCGGCGATGTCCTATCTGAAAGAACGAAAATTGGATGAAGTCATCAAAAACCTAAAACAGCCCGTGCTGGGTATTTGTTTGGGCTTACAATTACTGTGCACCCATTCGGAAGAAGCTGACACAATAGGCCTTAGTGTTTTTCCAACTATAGTTCGAAAGTTTCCTGATACAGACCTCGTGCCGCATATGGGATGGAATAATCTCACTGCTATTCACGGAAGTCTCTTAGAAGGCATTACCACCGCAGACAACTTTTATTTTGTACACAGCTTCTACGCTGAACCTTGCGAAAACACAGTAGGGTTTTGTGAATACATTTTGCCATTCAGTGCCGTGTTGCAAAAAGATAATTTTTTTGCTACCCAATTTCACCCTGAAAAATCAGGAAGTGTGGGTGAAAAAATCCTTCTCAATTTTTTAAAAAATTCCTGATTTATAACAAAAGTATTTTACTAAAAAAACAAGAAATAAAATGAATTTTAACATCATACCGGCTATTGATATCATTGAAGGAAAATGCGTGCGGCTTACTAAGGGCGATTATTCCACCCGCAAGGTTTATTATGAAAACCCATTAGATGTGGCATTGAGTTTTCAAGAATATGGATTTAAAAGATTGCATATTGTAGATTTAGACGGAGCGAAAGCTAAACACCTTGTAAACTATAAAGTAGTGGAACAAATTGCATCAAGAACCCATTTTGAAATGGAATTGGGTGGTGGCATTAAAACCAATGAAGATGTAAAAATCGCCTTTTTATCCGGTGTACATAAAATCATTGTCGGAAGTATTGCCGCAACAAACCCCGAGACTGTTGCACTTTGGTTAGCTGCTTATGGAAGCAACAAAATCATTTTAGGCGCTGATGTGCAAAACCGTAAAATAGCCATTCACGGTTGGGAAGAACTCACCGCTCTCGATCTCATTTCATTTGTGCAGTCTTATCAAAACAAGGGAATAAAAGAAGTGATTTGTACTGATATCAGTAAGGACGGGATGTTACAAGGACCGGCTTTTGCATTGTATGAAGAAATATTGACTCAAACCCAGGTACAATTGATAGCCAGCGGTGGAGTTTCAAGTATTGAAGATATTGAAAAATTAGAAAAAATGGGTTGTAGCAGTGTCATAGTAGGAAAAGCCATTTACGAAAACAAAATCAGTTTAAAAGACCTTAAAGCCTTCCAAGAAAAATGTTAAAAAAAAGAATTATTCCCTGTCTCGATATTAAAGATGGGAGAACCGTAAAAGGAGTCAATTTTATTAATTTAAGAGATGCCGGGGACCCGATAGCATTGGCTAAATATTACTCGCAACAAGGCGCTGATGAACTTGTTTTTTTAGACATCACTGCCAGCCACGAAAACCGCAAAACCTTACTTCACCTTGTAACGCAAATAGCCCAAAACATTAACATTCCCTTTGCTGTGGGCGGGGGTATTACCAGTGTAGAAGATGCGCAAAGAGTAATCCAAGCCGGTGCTGACAAAGTGAGCATCAACTCGGCTGCCGTTAAAAATCCGAAATTAATCAAAGAAATAGCGGATGTATTGGGTAGTCAAAGCGTGATCGTAGCGATTGACATTAAGCAAGTAGAAAATCAATGGACGGTTTATATCAACGGAGGCAGAGTAGCAACCCATAAAGAAGCCGTGCATTGGGCACGAGAAGCGGAACAATTAGGAGCCGGAGAAATATTGCTCACTTCTATGAACCACGACGGGTCAAAAAGCGGATTTGCTTATGATATTACAAACCTAATAGCACAAGCGGTTAATATTCCGGTCATTGCTTCAGGCGGAGCAGGCACGTATCAACATTTTTCCAAATTATTTACAAATTCCAAAATAAGTGCAGCATTGGCAGCCGGAATTTTTCACGACAACGAAATACAGCTAACCGAACTTAAAAATTATCTCCAACAAAATAATATTCCAATAAGATAACAATTTAAAAAAATGGTAAAACTCGATTTTAACAAAAACAAAGACGGTCTAATTCCCGTCATTATCCAAGACTACTACACCCTTCAGATTTTGATGTTGGGCTACATGAACGAAGAAGCATATCAAAAAACACTTGCAGAAAAAAGAGTGACGTTTTATTCTCGCAGCCGTCAAAAACTTTGGTTAAAAGGAGAAACTTCGGGGAACTTTCTCATTGTGAAAGAAATGATTAGTGACTGCGATGACGATAGTTTATTGATTAAAGCGGAAGCCATGGGACCTACTTGTCACTTGGGAAATACTTCGTGTTTTGACAAAAAAGAAGACAAAGGATTTTTGTATAAATTAGAAAAAATTATTAGACAACGCATCGACGACAAAGTAGCAGAATCGTACACTAACAAACTCTTCAACAAAGGAATCAATAAAGTAGCCCAAAAAGTGGGAGAAGAAGCTGTGGAGCTGATTATTGAAGCCAAAGATGACAATACGGACTTGTTTAAAAACGAAGCAGCAGATTTACTGTATCATTTTCTTATTCTATTGCGTGCCAAAAATTTAGAATTAGCCGACATCGAGGCTGTTTTGGAAACAAGAATGAAATAAGTTATAAACCAAAAAGGTGGTTTTTATAACTGAATCATTTGATGAAGGTGGATTAGCTGTAAATTTTAAAAAGTTAAACAAACTTTGTTTACTTTTGTTTTTATTTTAAATTTTACAACCATGTCAGCCATCAGCAAAGAATACAAAAGAGTGACCGTAAAATCACTTGTAGAAATGAAAGCCAACAAGGAAAAAATTGCCATGCTTACGGCTTATGATTACACGATGGCTAAAATCGTAGATCATTCTGGAATAGATGTCATATTAGTTGGCGACTCTGCTTCAAATGTTATGGCAGGTCACGAAACCACACTACCGATAACTTTAGATCAGATGATTTATCATGCGAGTTCAGTAATCAGAGGTGTAGAAAGAGCGTTAGTTGTAGTCGATTTGCCTTTTGGTTCTTATCAAGGGAACTCTCGCGTGGCTTTGGAAGCTTCTATCCGGATTATGAAAGAATCTGGCGCACATGCCGTAAAAATGGAAGGCGGGAGTGAAATACAGGAATCGGTGACGCGTATTCTTTCTGCGGGAATTCCCGTAATGGCGCATTTGGGTTTAACCCCTCAATCCATCTATAAATTCGGGACTTATACCGTGCGTGCCAAAGAAAAAGAAGAAGCCGAAAAACTGAAACAAGATGCTAAACTACTACAAGAATTGGGTTGTTTCGCCTTGGTTTTAGAAAAAGTTCCTGCCAAATTAGCCGAAGAAGTTGCTAAAAACTTGAGTATTCCGGTCATTGGAATCGGTGCCGGTGGCGGTGTAGACGGACAAGTATTGGTAACCCACGATATGCTGGGAATGACCCACGAATTCAGCCCTCGATTTTTGAGACGCTACTTGGATTTGTTTGATGCGATGAATCAAGCATTTTCTAAATATATTGAAGATGTGAAAAAAGGAGATTTCCCAAGTAAGGAAGAGCAGTATTAAGGAAGTCATTTTTCACAAAACTTTAATTTTTTATTATCATTTTATTAGGAAGGTAAGGTCTTAGTTTTGAATCTGTTTACAGTTTCAAAACAAAACTAACCTTTTATATGAAGGGAAAATTACTTTTACTCTTTCTGCTTACAACCCTAACCCATTTTGGGCAATCCAATATAACCGGAACTGTATTGAATAGCGATGATTTAACCACGCTTCATGGAATTAAAATCATCAATCTTAACAGTAAGCAGTTTTGTTATTCTAACGAATACGGTGGGTTTAGTGTCAAAGGGGTTGCGAACGATACCCTATCGTTTGAATCAACCTTTTTTAATCCTTTACAAGTTGTGGTAACTCAATATTTGATAGATAAAAAGGATAACAAATTTGAAATGAAAGAAACTGTTTTTGATCTTGCCGAAGTAAATTTAATAAAGTTTAATAAAGAAGTATTTAATTTAAAATTGAATGAAGAAATTCAAAACGACATTAAAAATAGACCCTATTTATACTATCCGAAACCTGAACTAAGTTTTAACATCGCTGGAGTTATTGGATTTGTAATCAAACCTTTGATGAAAAAAGAAATTGTTGACAATCGGGTTACTTTAAGTTATGAATTTTTTGAAAGCCTTTTTGAAAATAATCCCTTATTTAACGATGTTTTTTTAACACAACGATTAGGATTAAATTGGGAAGAAAAATCTTTGTTTTTTGAGTTTTGCTCTTTTCAAAATTTAAAAGTTTCCAAAGAAACCTCGACCGATAATTTTCAATTGATGGATATGCTCATTAAACAAAGTGAAATTTTCAAAAAAAGGAAAACTGAAAATTGAACAAACCTATTGTTATATGTTCGCCTAAAATTTATATATATTTGTTTGTGATTAAAAATAACTCGATATTAATGTAAAACGGACTTCAAATATACAAGTCGATTGAAACTAAAATAAACTCATGAATTACAAGATCGCTTTATTTACTTTTATTCTTTTCCCCATCGTAGTTTTCTCTCAAATCAAAGGCACCGTAAAAGATGAAAAAGGAAATGCCTTGTCTTTTGTAAACGTTTATATAGAGGGGACTTACACCGGAACCACTACCAATGAATTGGGAAAATTTGAATTGTTTCTAAAAAAAGACCAAACCAAAGGCACCCTAGTTTTTCAATCCTTGGGATTTAAAACTCAAAAAATCACTTTTGATACACCCCATCAAATCTTTGAAGTTGTGATGGTGGAGGAAAGTTATGAGTTGGCGGAAGTTGCTATCACCTCCAAAGAAAATCCGGCTAATGCTATCATTCGAAATGCTATAAAAAACAGAGAAAAAAATAGTATGATTTATAAAAAATTTACCGCTGACTTTTATTCTCGCGGCATATTTAAATTGAAGAATATGCCTAAAAAAATCTTTGGGCAAGAGATAGGCGACTTAGACGGCGCTTTGGATTCTACCGGGACCGGAATCATTTATCTTTCAGAAACTGTATCGAAGGTGGCTTATGACCATCCAAATCAATTTTCAGAAACTATCATCGCTTCTAAAGTAAGTGGCGACCACAAAGGTTACTCGTTCAACACAGCCGATGGAGCCAATTTTGATTTTTATATGACTACGCTGAGTTTAGGCGGGATGAAAATGATTTCACCTATCGCCAACAATGCTTTTGCCTATTATAAATTCAAATTGGAATCTTCTTTCAAAGACAACAACGGATTCTTAATCAACAAAATACAACTAATTCCCAAAAGAGACAATGAACCGGTTTTTGATGGTTACCTATTTATCGTAGAGGACACGTGGCAGATCTACGGCGTTGATCTCACTACTAAAGGAAAGAGAATTGCTAATGAGTTTACTAAAACCTTAGGAATTACCCAAAACTACACCTACAATCCCACAGATAAAATTTGGTCAAAAAATTCACAAATTATAGATATTAATGCAGGCGCATTCGGAATTGATTTTTTTGGAAAATTCAATCACGTGTTCTCCAATTACAATTTTGAAAAGGTTTTTGAAAAAAAAGACTTCACAAAGCAAATGATTAATTATGAAAAAGAATCCAATAAAAAAACAGATGATTATTGGGGTAACCATCGGCAAGTGCCACTCACCGACGAAGAACAAAATGATTACATTCGCAAAGACAGCATTCGCGAAGTCAGAACGTCAGAAAAGTATTTAGACTCATTAGATAAGGTAAATAACAAACTCAAAATATTAGATTTGGTTACCGGCTATACTTACAACAATTCCTTTGAAAAATGGGGTTGGGGTTATGATGGAATGCTCAATTTCGGTAATTTTAATACGGTGCAAGGTTGGATTATCAGCAGTGGATTTTCTTTCTTTAAATCAAAAGAAGAACCCAATCAAAAAATGCGCATCAATACCAATTTAGAATACAGTTTTTCGGAGAAAAAATTAAGACCTACCTTGAGCTATTATAAGCGTTTTAACAATATTAATTACAAAACTTTACGTGTAGAAGGGGGTTGGAAAACCCAACAATTCAATGAAAACAATCCGATTTTACCGATAACTAATTCATTTTCTACCTTGTATTTCAAAGACAATTTTTTAAAAATCTATGATAAAAAATTTGTAACCGTGAAGTTTTCACAAGATCTAATTACAGGATTGCATTTGAAAACCGGATTGGAATTTGCAGCAAGAAGTCCGTTGCGCAACACCGATTTTCGCAGTTGGACCAAAAAAGACAAAATTTACACCTCAAACAATCCGCTACAACCCTTCAATGAAAATTCCGATGCGTTTGAAAAACATCATTTGTGGGTATTTAACCTTTCAACCCATATTACTTTTGGTCAAAAATACATCAATCGTCCGGACGGAAGAATCAATGTTTCGACTAAAAACTATCCGAAATTTCAATTGACGTACAAAAAAGGATTATTAGGAAGCAAGGAAAATTTCAACTTTGATTATGCGGAAATTCACACCAATTACCATAAAAAAATGAGTAACAAAGGTGATTTTGGAATGAGTATTACCGCAGGGAAATTTCTAAATGCAGCTAATATCGCCTTGGCTGATTACAAGCATTTTAACGGGAATCAATCTTATGTGTCGGGAATAGGTGAAAACTTGGATAGTTTCAATCTACTGCCCTATTATTCGCACAGTACATCAAAACAGTTTTTTGAACTGCACGCCGAGCATAATTTTAAAGGTTATATTATGAATAAAATACCGCTAATCAACAAGTTGAGAACCCAATTGGTAGTAGGTTATCATCAACTCTCATTACCGGAACAGAAACCATTTATGGAATTTACAGCCGGGTTGAGTAATGTAGGATTTGGGAAATTTCGCCTTTTCCGAGTAGATTATGTAAGAGCCTATCAAGGCGATTTTATCAAAGATGGTGTTGTTTTTGGATTAGCGTTCATTGATGCGTTTGAAAGGAGATAGATGAAAAACCAAAAAATCATTCTGATCATATTATTAATCTTGTTGGCAATTATAACTACCGCCATCAAACCTTTGTTCCCTCAAGACCAATTATTGCAACATATTGGGACTTTTTGGTTACTTATACTCTTGTATTATGATATAAAAAAAATTCAAAAATGGTCAGGATTCATTGGAATATACTTATTTACTATTTTACACATCATAGGAGCGCGCTATGTTTATTCCAATGTGCCTTATGACGAATGGTTCCCTTTCATTTTTGACCCTATTGTCATTAACGAACGCAACCATTTTGACCGATTCGTACATTTTAGTTTTGGTGTTTTATTTTTCCCTTTTTTAATGCAATGGATTAAGCGTTGGAATTTAAAAAGCGTTGGGAAAACTATTTTAATCACTTGGTTAATGATACAAAGTATGAGCTTAATTTATGAGCTTTTGGAATGGAATTTAACACTAATGGCATCTCCCGAAGACGCTAATACCTACAATGGTCAGCAAGGCGATATGTGGGATGCTCAAAAGGATATGACATTAGCGATGTTTGGTTCTACAATTATGTCAATTTATTATTTTTTAACCTTTAAAATCTTAAAAAAATGAAACCTTTATTTCAAATCTCGATTCTAATTTCGCTCTTCTTCATTTCTTGTACCCAATCACCAAAACCTGTTGAAAATACTGAAACAACAGCGGAAGTTTTCAATGAAGATGCAAAACTTGAATTAGACTCCTACTCCAAAAGAAGTTATGAAGATTTAATTGAAAAATTATTTAACGAAGCAATTAAAAACGATCCAAACCTAAAAAATTTGATGGCAGACATTAATTCATTTGATAAAAAAAAGGAAAATGATTTAAAAAAATATGATGACTTTAAAAACTATGATAAAAGTTATAAAGATGCTTATAATGATATACTAAATCAGATTAAAGACAGTACATTAAAAAAAGAAACACAAAAATTATTTGATGAACTTATAAAACAACAAGATGTTAAAAACAGTCCTTTATGGGCAAAAGAAACAGCTTTGGATGCAAAACAATCTATGCTTCAAGATAAAGTTCTATTGATGAAGTTATTCGTAACATTTCCTATGATGCAAAAATATTGGGTAAATAAAAACCCGACAATCAAAATTTTTGATAAATCCAACAACGCAATTGATTCATTGTTAGAGAAAACCCAACCCTACACAACCCTTGTAAAATGATTTAATTTGACCGATTCAGAAAAAATACAACTCCTTCAAAAAGAGATTATTAAAACAAAAAAAATCATCAAGCAATATCAAGAGCAACTCAAACCCATTGCTCCCGATTGCGCTGTAGATGCGCTTTCGCGTATGGATACTATGATGGATAATAAGATAGTGGAACAATCACTATCACAAAATATTATAAGGTTAAACCAACTCGAAATAGTATTGGAAAGCGTTGGTAAAAAAGGATTTGGTATTTGTAGAAAATGCGGTCAACCCATTGCCATCGGTAGAATATTGATTCGCCCGGAGAGTTTGTATTGTGTGCGATGTGCGGAGTAAAAATAATTTACAGACTAAGAATGTTTTGAAAAACTTAGGGATTAATTTTTAAAATCTCAATTTCTCATCTCAAAGCATATTTTTAGAAATTCATTTGAGATTTTTATTTAGGCTAAAGCCCGTCTTTAGTTTTTACTGTTGCCCCGCCCTTTGCCCCGCCCTTTAGGGCGGGGGCAAATAATTTGAATCTGTTTTTTAGCCAAAACAATTGACTATATCCTAAAGGATTTGAAAACCTTCCAGGTTCTACTCACCCCAAAAATAGCGCAAAATGAACGGCAATCACCTTTCCATAGTAGAAATACTGCGTGCGTGGATCGGCAGAGAGGATAAAAGATTGCCGGATGGGTTATTCCAAATTTTACGCCATTTGTAAACCCCGAAGGTTTTCATAACCTTCGCAGTTTGAACTTGAAACCTAAAACTTGAACCTCTGAAAACCCATTAAGGTTCCCAAAATAGCTCTTTAAAATTCACAATTTGATTGTCTACAATCACAGCACCTTCGTTTTCAAGGAGTTGTTGCATCAAGTTGGTGCCTTCAAAATGATGTTTTCCGGTGAGAATTCCTTTGCTGTTTACCACTCTGTGTGCAGGAACATCCTCCATGCCGTGTGATGCATTCATCGCCCAACCCACCATACGCGCACTGCGAGTGGTTCCCAATTTTCTAGCAATTGCACCATAACTCGTCACACGACCAAAAGGAATTTGTCTGGCGATTTCATAGACTTTTTCAAAGAAGTTATCAGTTGTCGGAAACATTATCAAATAGGAAATTTAAACTGCAAATAGGTTATATCCTTATGCGAGAACATTTTTTCGTAGAAGGTTTGCACTTCGGTTACAATCGCCGGAGCACCTTCTTGATGATATACATCGTTATTAGAATACAAAATGGGATAACCCAAACCGGATAGTAATCCCAACGTGTAACCGTGAAGAAATTCGCTATCGGTTTTTAGGTGAACAATACCATTGGGTTGAAGAATGAGTTGGTATTTGTCTAAAAAAGATTTGTTGGTCAAGCGGTGTTTGGTACGTTTGAACTTGATTTGCGGGTCGGGAAAAGTGATCCAAATTTCAGCTACTTCATTGGTTGCAAAACAAAGGTCAATCAACTCTATTTGAGTACGAAGAAAAACGACATTTGTTATATTTTCTTCAACAGCCGTCTTAGCTCCACGCCAGAAACGCGCGCCTTTGATATCAACGCCGATGTAATTAAACTCGGGATTGCGTTTTGCCATAGCAATAGTGTATTCACCTTTGCCACAACCTAACTCTAAAATGATGGGATGATTATTGTTAAAAAAAGATTGCCATTTCCCTTTCCATTGAAATCCGTTCAGAACTTCATCTCTAGAAGGTTGAATGACATTTTGAAAGGTTTCGTTTTCGCGAAATCTATTGAGTTTATTTTTGCTCCCCACAGAACTATGCTACGTCTTCTTTACCTTCTCTTTTGTATTTAAACATCTGCCCCATCCAATAAAATAGCGCTACAAAGCCTGTAAGAATAAGCACCCAACTGATTACATTGGAGGTCCACCATCCTGAAACGTCTTTTCTAAAAAAATCATAAGGCAAGAAAAGTACGTTTTCAAAAAGACTTGCTAATAAAGTCCAAATATTATTTGCTAACATAAGTTTGTATTGTTTACTTTGCAAACGTAATTATTTTTTTTAATTTTTACTAAAACTCACTTTATTTTTTTACATGTTAGCCAAATTTTTTCATCGTTCCGAACCTATTAGTTTTGTCTTTTTGATGATCTGGTTGGCTTTTTTGGTTTTCACTCATACCGAGAAAACAAATGTAAGTGGTATTGGCATCTCCTATTTTTTGTATTCTATTGGGCTTTTCTTTTTTTTTGTAGGACTGATGTTTTATGTTGATTTCTTAATTCAACGCTATAAGCTATCGCCCGCAAATTACAATGCTCATTTCTTTTTTTTAATTTTATTAGGCTTGTTTCCCGATGTCATAGCCTTCAAACCAGTATTAATTTCATTGGGATTTATATTATTGGCAACCGGCAGTATTCTGAACCTCAGAAACAAAAATCTACTTTCTATAAAACTATTTAACAGTGGCTTTTTTTTAGGGATTGCTTATTTAATAGCCCCTATAAGTATTCTATATCTTGTTTTGATTTATATTGGTTATTTCGTCTATCTTAAAATCATAGATAAGAGATTGCTTATCCCTATCATAGGGTTTATTACACCCCTATTTTTAGTTTTCGCTTATTTTTATTGGAAAGACCAAGTGCCGATTTTTAAAAATTGGACTGAAATAGATATCACAACCAGTTTTTGGTGGGTAAGCGATTTTAAAACCGCTATACCCATATTCATTTACAGTGTTATTTTGGCTTTATTGACGCTCAAATATATTAGTATTGGTTCATTTTCAGAGTTGGATGAGGAAAGAAACTACAAAATAATAATAGCTTTTTTGTTTGTAACTATCACTATACTTTTAATAAATAGCCATGCAATAAAATACCAAATCATTTGGTCTTTTTTCCCAGCCATTTTTTTAATTGGCAATACAGTCCAGAAAATAAAGAGAAATTGGCTGAAAGAAAGTATATTCTATCTATCACTAATTACTTCTTTAATTGTATTTCTGTTATAACTTGTCTCCAAAGGACAAATCTCCTGCATCACCCAATCCAGGAACAATATAGCCCTTTTTATTAAGTTGATGGTCAATGGCTGCCACCCAAAGATGGGTGTTTTCGGAAAAGTGTTTTGAAATATAGTCTATTCCGTCCGCTGATGCGATAACTGACATTATATGAAGTTCATTAGGAGATCCGTGCGTTTTTAATCCATCAAAAGTTTTAACTAAGGATTGTCCGGTAGCCAACATCGGGTCAGCTAAAATTAAGGTTTTATTATCCAAAGCCGGTGAAGCAAAATATTCCACTCTGATATCAAAACTACCGTCTTTTTCTACTTTCCGGTAAGCAGAAATAAAGGCATTTTGGGCGTGATCAAAAAAATTCAACACTCCTTGATGCAAAGGTAAACCGGCTCTTAAAATGGAACAAATCACTAAATCATTTTCAGGTAAAAACACCTCTTTTATTCCTAAGGGTGTAACAATGTCTTTTTTTTCATAATTCAAGGTTTTGCTCATTTCATAGGCTAATATTTCTCCGATTCTCTCAATATTTTTTCTAAAGCGCATCGAATCTTTTTGAATGTTTTCATCTCTGATTTCATAGATGAAATTATTGAGGATTGAATTTTGCTCGCCTATGTGATGAACTTGCATATAAGACTTTTTTAGATGCGTTTATTTATGTAAATCTGCTGCATTTTCCGCAGGGCTGTCTGATTTGTATAGTTTCCCCATGTATTTTAAACCGTGATCCGGAAAACTCAATACAGCAAAACCTATTTTTTCATCGGGATGCAACATTTTGTATTTGATAAGAGCATCAATGGCTGCACCTCCGCTTCCCCCTATAAAAATACCTTCATTTTTCAACAAATCTTTGGCATTTTGAATACTGCTGTCATTGTCTATCTCTACACATTCGTCAATAAATTCTATTTTGAAAACACCGGGAATGATGTCTTTCCCAACCCCCTCTAAGGAAGTTGCTTTTTTCAAATCCGTGCGATAAATTCCGGTTTCGCGAAAGGGTTTTAAAACAGAGCCTGCACTGTCAGCACAGATAATTTTTATATTTGGATTTTGAGATTTAAGAAAAGAACCCACTCCGGACACCGTTCCTCCAGTGCTGGCACTAGCAAAAAAGTGAGTAATTCTACCTTCGGTCTGTTCCCAAAGTTCTTTACCTAAACCGTTGTAATGGGCTAAATAATGATTTTCATTGTAGTTTTGATTCAAATAAAAAGCATTCGGATCTTCGGCTACAATTTTTTTTGCTACTGAATAATAGGATAACGGATCGTCCGGTTTTGCCTCTGCGGGACATTTGATAACCCGAGCTCCGAAAATTTGCAATTGTTCTATCTTAGCAGGAGCTGAACTGTCTTTTACGGTAAGCGTGCATTTGTAGCCTTTCAGCAAAGCCAAAAAAGCGATAGAAAGCCCTGTATTGCCACTGGTAGCATCTACAATGGTCATGCCCGGTTTTAACGTGCCCTCTTTTTCAGCTTGATCAATGATGTAATTTACAATTCTATCTTTTATAGAACCGGATGGATTATAAGACTCCATCTTTCCGTAGATATCACAGCCTAATTTTTTACTTAAATGGTTTAATCTGATTAGAGGCGTATTTCCAATTATATCTAATAAACTAGCATAAACTTCTTTTGTGCTTTTGGAAATAAATAGTTCCGAATCGTTCATTTCTAAATAAAATATATACATAAAGAGCTGTTTAAAAGGTGGTTAACTCTTCATGGGTTGATTAATCAAACTTCTCTGTTTTCATCACTTTTTGACGCATCAAATTTACATACATTTTTGGAAAAAATTGATACATAAGTTTAGAGAGTTTTGCTGTTTTACCGTAATAGACTCTTTTTCTTTTATTTGAGAAATCTCTAAAAATCCAATTAGCTACTTCTTGAGCACTCAAAACTTCGTTAATTTCGTGTTTTCTTTCTGTTTTTTCTCTAATTTGGGTAGCGATAAACGTAGGATAAACCATCATAATATGTATTTTATTTTCTTGTTCCGCTGCTAAAACACTGAAAAAACCTTCCATGCCAAACTTAGAAGCAGCATAAGCCGTCCTGCCTATAACCGGTGCAAAGCCTATAACACTTGAAATGTTGATAATACTTCCTTGATTTTGAATGATATCGGATAAAAATAGTTTGGTCATGTAAACCGGTCCATTCAAATTGGTATTGATAAGATTTTGATATTTTTCTATTTCATAATCTTTGTCAAATGATTGAATATAAGTTATACCGGCATTGTTTATTAACACATCTATCGAAATATTTGACGCCTTTATCAATCCGCGCGCTTTAACACAGCTTTCCCAACTGCTTACATCACATTGAACGGACAAAACCGATGTTTGTGTGGTTAATTGTGTTTCTAAAGTATTTAATTTAGCGGTATCTCTCCCCAACAAAACCAAACCAAAACCTTCTTGAGAAAATTTCATCGCCATGGCTTCACCCAATCCACCGTAAG
>DYMN01000007.1 GCA_020740485.1 Polaribacter sp.
TTTTTTAACGGAACTTATTTTGGAAAGAGCCTTTGAAGAAAATACATTACAACCTGAACCAACTGTCATTCCATTTGATTTTGATAAAATTTACAAAAGCAAAGGAAAAGTAATTCCGGTGGAATGGCGCATTAAGAAAAAATAATAAGAATCTCCAAACTCCGAAATTTTAGAAACCTTTTGGGTTTAATAGGTTCTTAAACAGAGCGATAAGATTTATTTATTTTTATCGTAATAAGTTTCTAATTCTTTCAAATATTTCTCTTTTGTAACTTGATCCAAAAGTGAATACTCAAAAGAATTTCTTGCCAAAACGTACAAGTCTTCTTTGCTTAAATTCAATGCTTTTTGAATCTCCTCGTAATTTTTGTTGACTTGTCCGCCAAAATAGGCCGGATCATCTGAGTTTACGGTTACTTTTAATCCTATATCCATCATTTTCTTTAAAGGATGTTTTGTCAAATCTTCTTGCACTTTTAGGGCTTTGTTAGACAGTGGACAAACGGTCAGCGCCAAATCTCTTTTTATGATTTCTTTCACCAATTCAGGGTCTTGCAATGAATTATTTCCATGGTCTATTCGTTTTATTCCCAATAAATCAATAGCTTCCCACACGTATTCCGCAGATCCTTCCTCGCCGGCGTGTGCTAATGGAATATACCCTTCTTTTACTGATGCTTCAAAAACACGTTGAAACTTGCTCGGTGGATTTCCTTTTTCCGAAGAATCTAATCCTACTGCTTTGATTTTGTCCTTAAACGGTAAAGATTGTTCTAATGTTTTGAAACAAGCTTCTTCACTCAAATGACGTAAATAACTCATAATCAAAAGTGAAGTGATGCCAAATTTCTTTTTAGCATCATCACAAGCCCTTGAAATACCGTTGATAACGGTTTCAAAGGTTATTCCTCTGTCGGTGTGCGTTTGCGGGTCAAACATGATTTCAGTATGACGCACATTCTGAATATTACATTTTTGGAGATAAGCAAAAGTTAAATCATAAAAGTCTTGTTCGGTTTGCAAAGCATTAGCGCCTCGATAATAAATATCCAAAAAATCTTGTAAACAATCAAACTGATAGGCTTTTCTTAGCTCTTCTACGGTAGCATAAGGAATCCCTATTTGATTGCGCTTTGCAATTTCAAATAATAATTCGGGTTCAAAGGTCCCTTCAATATGAAGGTGCAATTCCGCTTTGGGGAGATTTTTTATAAAGTCTTGCATGGTTTACAGATTTTAGAATTACAAATTTAAGTCTATTTTTTCATTTCAAGTCTTTTTACAAACCAGTATTTTCCATTTAATTTTATTTGTTAATTTTACAAATCTCAAATTAATCACAATGAATTACGTAAAAACTTTAAATTCAAAACTTCCCGATGTGGGGACTTCTATTTTTGCAGTAATGTCCGGCTTGGCTAATGAAGTTAGGGCCATTAATCTTTCTCAAGGTTTTCCTGATTTTCCTATTTCGGAAGAATTGATTGATTTAGTACATCACAATATGAAACAAGGCTATAATCAATATGCGCCTATGCAAGGAGTTCTAGCATTAAGAGAGGGAATAGCGTCTAAAACTTATGAAAAATACAAGGTGAATTATGATCCGGTCAGTGAAATCACGATTACTTCAGGAGCCACAGAGGCTCTTTTTGATATTATTACGGCTGTGGTTCAGCCCAATGACGAAGTAATCATTATTGAGCCTGCCTATGATTCTTACGCTCCTGCCATAGAATTATGCGGTGGAATCACCCGTTTTGTGTCCTTGAAATTACCGGATTATCATATTGACTGGAATGAAGTGAAAAGCTTGATAAACATCAAAACTAAAATGATTATCATCAATACTCCTCATAATCCTACCGGAACGGTGTTGTCTAAAGCGGACTTAACAGAATTGGAAAAAATTGTGGAAGAAACCGACTTGTTCGTGTTGAGTGATGAAGTATATGAACATTTGATATTTGATGGCATTAGACACGAGAGTGTATGTTATTACCCAGAATTAGTGAAAAGGAGTTTTGTAGTAGGTTCATTTGGGAAAACTTTTCACGCTACCGGTTGGAAAATTGGGTTTGTGTTGGCTCCCAAGGAGTTAACGGCTGAATTGAGAAAAGTGCATCAATTTGTTACCTTTACCACCAATACACCCATCCAAATGGCACTTGCAGCGTACATTAAAAATCCTGCAAATTATGAATATGTTTCAAATTTATATCAAGAAAAGAGAGATTTTTTTGTGAATGCAATTAAAAAATCTCGTTTTAAAATTATGCCTTGCAATGGCACTTATTTTCAATTGCTGAATTATGATGGTATTTCCAACGAGAGTGAAATGGATTTTGCCATCCGATTAACCAAAGAATACGGTTTGGCAACTATTCCGGTTTCCCCGTTCTATCACAACCAAAAAGACGATAAAATGTTAAGGGTTTGTTTTGCAAAAACAGAAGAAACTTTGATAAAAGCAGCTGATATCTTAAATAAAATTTAATTAAAATGACACCTGAAAATTTATATATTGCCTTAGCACAAGCAGATTTGGCTTGGAAAGACAAAGAAACCAATTTTTTAAAATTTGAGAAATGGTTTTACGACACGAAAGAACCTTTAGACTTAGTCGTATTGCCCGAAATGTTCAATACCGGATTTGTAACTGAACCTATTGATGTGGCTGAACCTATGACCGGAAAAACAGTTCAATGGATGAAAACACAAGCGGTTCAAAATAAATTTTCCATTATAGGAAGTGTGATTATTGAAGAAAATGGAAATTACTACAATCGGTTGATTCATATTGACAGAAATGGCGAAATGCAATACTATGATAAAAGGCATTTGTTTACTTATGGAGGAGAACATCACCAATTTAAAGCCGGAGATAAAAAGTTAATTATCAATATCAACAGTTGGAAAATACAGCCTTTGGTGTGCTATGACTTGCGCTTTCCGGTATGGGCAAAAAATGTATATGAAAATGGAGAAAATGCCTACGATGTGTTAGTTTATATAGCCAATTGGCCCTCTGCAAGGGCTTATGCTTTCAGACAGTTGTTGATAGCCAGAGCCATTGAAAATCAATCGTACGTAATAGGAGTTAATAGAGTAGGAGTAGACGGAAAAGGGCTATATTATCAAGGAAATACTACAGCTATTGATTTTAAAGGTAATCACATTGCCGAATTAAATCCGGATGAAGAAGTATTCGAAATTGTTCACTTGATCTACAATGATTTACAAAAATATAGAGCAGAATTTCCGGTGGGAATGGACTGGGATCAATTTGAAATCAAATTGCAATAAATTATCTAAAGGATTCAAAATCAATTTTTAAAGAAAATATATTGCTATACAAGGCATTACCCACGCTTGCAATGTTAGTAAGTGCATAGTCAATGTGAATGCCATTGTATTCAAAACCCACGCCAATATTAGGCTGAAAGCTCAAACTTTTGCTATTGTCTAATTCCAAGGTGTGTTGTATATTGTTTAGTCCGGCTCTAACATAAACTATTTGTAAATAATCAGCTTCCAATCCTAATGCCGGTTCTACGCTTGCAAAGGAAGTGTGTAGCAAGTCATTGGTTTCTACAAAACGCACATTCAAATCCAAATTGGATTGCAAGCCGATATCGCGCGTGATTTCCCATTTTTTACCTAAGCCCAATTGCATTTTCGGTATAGTAATTTCAGTGGTTTCAGGCAGTTCTTGATTTTGGTAAGGTATGGCATTTTGAATTTTTTTAAATTCATCTTCATTAATCGTCCAAGAGTTATAGGTGGTAGTAATGTCTCTAATCATTATTCCATAAGACCAGTTTTCATTTTGATACTGCAATCCGGCGTCAAAGCCAAAACCAAGTGAATTTGCAAATTTTCCAATGCGTCTGTGTACTATTTTTGCACTAATACCCCAACTAAAGTCTTTCATTAGGGGTTTTTGAGCAAAAGAAAACAAAAAGGCATAATCGGCAGCAGAAAAAAGTTTGATTCTGTTGTAATCTACATTTCCTTCGCTGTCAATTAATTCTGTGGTGTCCATAATATCATCTACCCCAAATCTCAACAGAGAAAAACCAATGGTTGAGTTATTGTCTATTGGTTTTGCATATCCAATGTAATCATATTGAGCAATATTGGCAAAATAAGCCGCGTGCATCAAACTGATTTCAGAATCTTCCATTTGAGTCAATCCGGCGGGATTCCAATAGCCGGCTGTAACGTCATTCACATTAGCAACTACCGCTTTTCCCATTGCCAAAGCGTTTGCATTAACGCCAATATTTAAAAACTCATTAGAATATTTGCGCACAGATTGAGCATTGGAAACCAAACTGAAGATAAAAATAAAAGTTAAGAATCTTGATTTCACTTAAATATGATTTTAACTTAACAAAAATACATTTTATAAAGAGATAAACTAAAAAATGATTTTTTTATTGTTTTAAAAATATTTTAAAAATTTTATAATAATTTTTCAAATAATTAAATAAAGGATAATCAGTAATATAGATTCTTTGTTCTAATGTATAAGTAAATTTTATTGCATTATTGAAAAATAATATTGCGTTAATCACTTGCATATTCTAAAAATGGGTGTATATTTGCATCGTTATTAGTGAAAGCTAATAACTACTTTTTCTTTTTCATAGCAATTTTTCCGCCCTTGGTTTACCAAGGGCGGTTTTTTTGTTATTATTTCTTATAATTTGATAATTCAACTTAAATTTGCAAAAAAATTTCACAAAATGTTTGAGTGGTTTTATAATCTTTTTTTGCCTACTCCTACGCCGGATATTACCCAATCGCTGATAACCATTATGTTAGCCATAGGTGGCGGGGTGCTTTTAGGACGACTTAAAATAGGGGAAGTATCTCTGGGCGTGGCTGCCGTTATGTTTATGGGCTTGCTTTTAGGCCATTTTGGTTATAGAATACAACCTGATTTATTAGTATTTATAAGAGATTTTGGGCTTATCCTTTTTGTATATGGAATTGGAATTCAAGTAGGACCGGCTTTCTTTTCTTCGATGAAGCAAGAGGGATTAAAACTCAATATTTTATCGGTCAGTACGGTTTTGTTAAGCGGTGTAGTTGCGTTTATCCTATTTAAACTAACTAATATGAACCCGGAAAATGTAGTCGGAATTATGACCGGTGCTGTAACGAATACACCAGGTTTGGGAGCCGCTAAAACTACACTACACGAGATACAAGCTAATTTTCCGGATAGAACATTTTCCGATCCTGCAATTGCTTACGCCATTACTTATCCTTTAGGAGTTTTGGGGATTATTTCGATGATCTATTTGTCTAAAATAGTCTTCAAAGTTGACTCAGAGATGGAAATGAGAAAATTCAGAATGTTACGCATTAAAAGTGAGGTGCCTTTACTTGCCAAAAAATGCAGAATTACTAATGATAATTTTATTGACAAATCGGTTTATCAAGTTTTAAAGGAATTGGGTGTGGAAATTCTGGTTACGAGATTAAAACGCAGTGGTAAAGAGCACGTGACATCACCAACGTTAGATACGCATTTTCAAAAGAATGACGTAGTGATGATTTTTGGTAAAGAAGATGAGGTTGATAAGTTTATTCAAAATGCTGGGCGTGAATCTTCTGATTTGTTCATTGAAACTACAGGCGAAATAAGAGTAAAAAATCTTTTTGTTACTAATCCCAAAGCGGTTCACAAAAAATTGGTAGAATTGGACTTATACAACAAATACGAGCTTAAAGTTACTCGTGTTTTTCGTTCGGGACAAGAAATTTTAGCAAGACCCTCCTTGGAATTATTTTATGGCGATAAGTTAAGAGTCGTAGGAAGTCAGGAAGCAATTGAAGAGGTTGAAAAAATCATAGGAAACTCTGAAAAGAAATTATTACAACCTGATTTTTTATCCTTATTTGGTGGGCTGTTAGTAGGTGTATTAATTGGTTCAATTCCCATCTTTATTCCATCAATGCCGGTCCCCATAAAATTGGGTTTTGCTACCGGACCACTTTTGGCTGCTTTAATCATCAGCCGATATGGAGGCATAGGAGCAGTACATTCTTACATCAATAGTGGTGCAATTCTTTTTATGAAAGAACTAGGTATCAGCTTATTTTTTGTTTCTGTTGGGGTTCACGCCGGTGAAGGTTTTTATGATAATTTTATAAAATACGATGGTTGGTTAATGATGTTTTATGGAATGTTTATTTTTTTAATTCCACTTTTATTTATGATTATCATTGCGAAATATTTTATGAAATTAAATTTTTTGCAATTAACAGGACTGATCAGTGGTACTTACACCGACTCGGCGGCATTAGCTTTCAGCACCTCTTTTTTAAAAAGTGATATTCCCATTCAAACTTATGCAACGGTATATCCTTTAGCTACTATAATAAGGATTTTGGTAGCCCAGTTTTTAGTGTTGTTATTGGTTTAACTCTATACTACTTTTAACAACGATTAAATAAAAAAAAACCAATTCCGATTTTCGCAGAATTGGTTTTATTATATTTGACTACTAAAAAACTTGTGCGTAAAAGTAATTCGAAATTACTTATATAGCTTCGTATAATATTCATCTGCCATTCTTCCTGAATCAAAATAAGGTGCTATCTGATTCATACTGGTTTCAACCAAATCCCACCATTTTTTAGGTGTTTCGTAATACATTGGAATAACTTCGGTTTCTAACATTTCGTATAAATTGGCTAAATCCAATTGGTCTTGCATATACACCGGCAATGTATGATCAATAATGGGCAAAACAAATGAATTTTGCTTTTTATTCATATCTTTAAATTCCCTTACCCAACCGTCATTTGTCGAGAAATTGATAGCTCCATTCATAGCAGCGGTCATTCCGCTGGTTCCGGATGCTTCGCGTGTTACACGCGGATTGTTCAACCAAATATCGGCACCACCTTTGAGCGTTCTAGACAATTTGAGTTCATGTCCTACCAAAACAGCCATATTCTTAATGTTTTGGCTCATGTGCGATAGATGATTAAATGCCTGGATGCCTACATAATCCATAGGATAAGGCTTGCCGGCAAAAATGATTTGGACAGGTTTTTCTTTATTGTTTAATATTTTTAGGAATCTATCCATGTCGCGTGTGATTAAATCCGGACGTTTGTAGCCGGCAAAACGACGTGCCCAAACAATAGTAAACACATTGGGGTCAAATAATTTCCCTGTTTGGTCTGCTACCAATTCGAAAAGCTTATTTTTTAGATGTCTTTTTCTTTTTTGTAATCCTTCGCGGTCTTTTTTTGCTCTTGCATCTTCTAAAATTTCATCTGCCCAATATTTTTTATTTTGTGCATTGGTTATGTAATCAATCTTACAGATGTCCTTGTGATTTTTCCACATTTCATTGGAAACTTCACCATGAAGTTTTGAAACGGCATTGGCAGCGTGCGCTAAACGAAGGGCTACTAAACTATGATTGAAAATAGTGTCTTTGATTCCGGTAATTTCTCTTACTTTTTCCATGCTCAATCCGTCAAAGAAACTCATTTCATTGAGCAGATTGATATCGTGTTTTTCATTGCCGGCTTCCTCCGGAGTGTGGGTGGTGAAAACCAAACGTTTCTGAATGTCTTTTATATTACCGTATTTATTGTAAAGAGAGAAGACTAATGAAAGTGCGTGCGCTTCATTGATATGATATATATCCGGTTCATATTCTAATATATCTAATAATTTGGCACCCCCGATTCCTAAAACCATGGTAGAAGCAATCTTCGCTTTTTGTTCATAATCATACAAACGGTTGGTGGTAGATTGTGCTAAAAAGTCGTTTTCAGGAACATCTGTAGAAAGGAAAAACATGGGAGCTGTACCGAATGTTTCCGGATTCAAAAACATGGCTTTTACCCAAACATCGTGATTGTTGATTTGAATTTTAAATTTGATTCCGGTTTCTTCCAAAAAATGATAATGTTTGTCTCTAAATTGAACCCCCATCGTATCATCTTCATTGAGAATCTGGTCGAAATAGCCTTTTTTCCATAAAATTCCGATACCTATTTCGTTTTGTTTAAGATCATACACACTTCGCATGTGAGAACCGGCTAAAAAGCCTAAACCACCGGAGTATATTTTCAAACTTTGGTCAATAGCAAATTCCATACTGAAATACACTACGGGTTTTTTGTATTTCGGATCAAATTTATAAGGGTGTTGATACTGTTTTGGTAATGTCTTGCCCATGTTAAGATAAATCTTTACTTTGTTTAAATTAATTTTTGTTTCTAAAAAAGAGGGACAAAAGTAAACTATTTTAAGAGAATTTCTGCAAATAAAATATTAAAGCAGCTTATTCAATGGCATCTATATGAATAGTTTACATATTTTTTTAAAAATAATAAACTACGAGTGTTTAGCTTTAAATTCCATTAAATGAATGTTTTACGATTGAAACTGTTTTAATTTGTTTAAAAACGAAAACCTTTGCGTAATTTTATAAATTTGTTGATAAAATGGTTGATAATTTAGTGATTTTATATGTTTTGTAGCCTATATCATAAATTAAGTTTTGTTAGGATTAAATAAAAATGATTTATAGAGCCCATCTCAACTGAAAGAAAATACTTAACAAATAAAAAATAGTATTAAATTTGTATTTTTGATAGATTTTCCAATGAAAACAAAACTAATCTTACTTTCATTTTTACTCTCCTTACCTATTTTTTCGCAACACGAAGCAGATAATTGGATATTTGGTGTAAATGCCGGTATTAATTTTCAATCGGGGAATCCTACAAATATTTCATCTTCTCTTATCCCGATGAGTTCAATGGAGGGATGTGCCGCAATTTCCGATGTAAGTGGAAATTTATTATTTTATGTTGGAGCTCCCAATGAAAATGCCTCCAACCTTACCGTTTGGGTTCCCTATGATTCAGATAACAATGGAGTTCATGATATAATGCCGGGCGGAAATAATTTGATTGGAGATGTTTCAGCTACCCAAGCGGCTATTATTGTACCAAAACCGGACGATGATACTATATATTACATTTTCACAGTTGATAAATTCGATGGATACACTCCTAATAATAATAGAGGGTTAAATTATTATACCGTAGATATGACCCTGAATTCAGGGAAAGGGGGCATTTCCGGTGGTGTAGTAAATTTATTGCAATATTCTGCAGAAAAAATTACTGCTGTTAAAAGTAACGATTGCAAATCTATTTGGGTGATGTCATACTCAAGTAATGATGCGCAAGGGTCTAATGTGGCAAGTAATGCATTTCACGCTTTTAAAGTAACAAACACTGGGGTAGATCCTAATTCTATCATATCCAATTCCGGTTTATCAGGTATGGTTGATGGTAGAGGCTATATGAAAATTAGCCCTAATGGCAAGAAATTGGCAATGGCACAAACGCCTAATCAAGAAGTGTTGCTGTTTGATTTTGATGATGCCACAGGAATAGTGACTAATGGAATTCGGCTAAATTTTCCGAAATATGATTATACTTATGGACTTGAATTTTCAAAAGAAAGTAAAAGATTATATGTTACAACCTATGACAATCATGGAGATGACACAAATTTGCCCAATGATGGTTTTTTATACCAGTTTGATTTAGAAGCAGCACAACCCGAAAACTCAGCTGTAGTCATTGATGCGGTATATGATAATTTGTACAGAACAGCTTTACAGTTGGCTCCTGATGGGAAAATATATAGAACCATGCCCCGATTTTGGGGTGTAACCGGAGGGTCTCAATTCCTATCTGTAATTAGCGACCCTGAAAATTTAGGAACTACTTGCAATTATTCAACCAATGCGATAGATCTTGGTATAGGCAGGAGCCATCAAGGCTTGCCTCCTTTTATACAATCCCTTTTCACCGATAATTTAGATATTATTCATCAAGTAAACCTCAATACCAATGAACTAAAACTTTGTATTGGCGACGCCTTTACCCTGTACTTAGATGACACCAATTATCCAGCAGGAACAACTTATTCTTGGACGTTGAATGGCAATCCTATCGCTGTAACCTCTAATTCCATCACGCTTGATTACACAGGTACTTATAACATAGGGCTTTTTGAGGTTACGGTCACTTTTCCGGATTCTAATTGCCCGCAGAAAGGCTCAGCTAAAGTTAGTTTCTACACTCGCCCTACTGCAAATCCGGTAGATGATTGGATGGCTTGCGATACAGACAATGACGGTTTTTTCAACTTCGATTTAGCGTCCTTGAATCCAACCGTTTTAGGTGCTCAAAGTGCCACTGATTTCTCTGTTTCCTACCATCTTTCGCAAGATTACGCGAATGCAGACACCAACCCTATTGCCTTAAATTATACCAATCTAACGGCTAATCTTGCCCAAACCATCTATATAAGAGTAGAAAACAATGCTTGTTCTACTTGTTTTGATACGACTGATTTTACAATTGATGTATTTGATACCCCTACTGCTAATACAGTTCCCAATATAGAATCTTGCGACAATGCAATTGATGGAGACGATACCAATGGACTCCTTTCTTTTGATTTAACCATCCAAGATGCAGGAATTTTAGGAACGCAATCTGCCTCTCAAAACTATATTACCTATCATTTATCTCAAGACGATGCCGACCAAGATATTAATCCTATAGGTTCTCCTTATCAAAACACAAAAAACCATCAAGATATTTTTGTTCGTGTTGAAAATGTTGATCATCCTGAATGTTTTGATACTACTTCATTTTCTTTAGAAGTGCTTCCTCTCCCCGTTATAACAGCTACTCCGGTAAGTTTAGAACAATGTGATGATGATTTAGACGGATATACACCTTTTAATTTATTTGAATCCGCTCAATTAATATCGACCGATTATCAACATGAAACCTTTACCTTTTATCTTTCCCAACAAGATGCATTAAATCACATAAACCCAATTACAAATCCCACGAATTATACCAATCCAAACCAGCCTACTAGTAAAGTTTGGGTGGAAGTTTCCACTATTCACGGATGTACCCGTGTAAAAGAAGTATCATTGACAGTCGCCACCACTCAAATCCCTTCAAACTTTCTTATTCAATATGCAGACTGTGACAACCTTTTAATAGACAATAACGATACCAATGGAGTAATTCCTTTTGATTTGTCGGATGCTAATGCTCAAATTGAAGCTCTTTTTCCCAATCCTCAAAACCTGAAGATTACGTATTATGAAAAAATGGAAGATGCCTTAATGGAGCAAAATGCTATCTCAGATTTATCCAATTACCAAAATATAAATAATCCTTATCATCAATTTATTACCGTGAGAGTTGATAGTGAGGACTATAATGCTTGCTTGGGATTGGGCGAACACATAGAGTTAACGGTTTATCCTTTGCCTGTGATGCCCATTATTTTGGACACTCAAGAAACTTATTGCCTCTACGAGGGTAGCATTTCCCTAGAACCCGCCACCGCTGGAGCACCTTATACTTACGAGTGGACTTTGGGAGGAACAGTAGTAGGTAACAATGCTATTTTGGAAGTCAATGCTGTAGGAACTTATACGCTTACGGTATCCACTGCTGAGGGTTGTAGTGTATCTCAAAACGTGGTAGTAGAAGAATCACAAGAGTCATTGTTGACCGAAGAGGATTTGGTTTTTACCCAATTTGAAAATAATAACACTTTGACCATTCCCACAGGAACTGTATATGGTTTAGGAAATTACCTCTATTCTATTGACGGAAGTCCTTTTACATCGCAAGTGCAATACTCCAACCTCTCAGGTGGCACCCACACCTTGGACATCTCAGACCAAAATGGTTGCAAAACCCACACAATTACTTTTTTTATATTGGATTACATGCATTTCTTCACACCCAATACCGATGGGCATAATGACACTTGGAACTTACTCGGGGGAACTACACAACCCGATGCTGAGATATACATCTACGATAGATTTGGAAAACTCTTAGCCAAAATAGACCCTATGGGAATCGGTTGGGATGGTACATACAACGGGCAGCCACTGCCCTCCACCGATTATTGGTTCTCGATCAAACTATCCGATGGTTCTATTAAAAAAGGACATTTTTCCTTAGTGAGAAGATAAAAAATGAATTCAAATACTAACGATACCATAGTAGCACTCGCAACACCTTATGGAATGGGTGCCATAGCCGTCATCAGATTGAGTGGCTATAATGTCTTTCCTATAATTGAAGCTATTTTTAAGCCAAAAAATAAAAAAAAGAAAATTTTTGAAATGAAAAGTCATACTTCTCATTTGGGCTATTTAAAAGATGAAGACAAAATCGTGGATGAGGTTTTGTTAAATTTATTTAAAGCTCCTCATTCTTATACCGGAGAAGACATTATAGAAATAAGTTGTCATGGTTCTACTTATATACAAAATGCAATTGTAGAGGTGCTGATTAAAAATGGGGCTAGGGCTGCCGAACCGGGAGAATTTACCCAAAGAGCCTTTATGAATGGTAAAATGGATTTGAGTCAAACGGAAGCAGTGGCAGATTTAATTCATTCTCAAAGCGAAGCGGCTAAAAATATAGCTATTAATCAATTACGAGGGGGTATTTCATCTGATATCAAATTATTTAAAGAAGAATTGATTCAATTTGCCTCACTAATAGAATTAGAGTTAGATTTTTCGGAAGAAGATGTAGAATTTGCCGACAGAACCCGATTGATGGCTTTGATAAAAAAATCTATTCACCACATCAATGACTTAATTCAATCTTTTAAATACGGAAATGCTATTAAAAATGGTATTAGTACAGCGATTATAGGAAAACCAAATGCGGGTAAATCAACGCTTTTAAATTCTCTGCTTAATGAAGAAAGGGCTATTGTTACTGAAATTCCAGGAACGACTAGAGATACCATTGAAGAGGTGTTGTACGTCAGAGGTATTCAGTTCAGATTTATAGATACGGCAGGGATAAGAGAAACGGAGGATGTCATTGAAAAAATAGGAGTAGAGAAGGCAATAGAAAAGATGCGTTCTTCTCAAGTTTTTGTCTACTTGTTTGACATCAATACGACTAAAATTGAAGAATTAAAAGCCGAAATATTAACTTTTCCACAAGACGTTCCCTTTTTATTAGTAGCTAATAAAATAGATATTTGTCTTCCCTCTGTGATAGAACAATTTAAAGAAGTAATTCCCGATTTAATCTTTATTTCTACCAAAGACAAATTGAGTATTGAAATTGTCAAACTAAAATTAATTGAAAAATTGGAATTGGAACATATCGACACAAATGCTGTCATTATAACTAATACACGACATTTAGAAGCTTTTCAAAACACGCTTGATGCCCTTATGAACATAAAATCGGGAATAGAAAACAACATACCGGGGGATTTACTCTCTATTGACCTTCGCCAAGCACTTTACTATCTTGGAAGTGTGACAGGTGAAATTACCAGTGATGATGTTTTGGGAAATATTTTTTCAAAATTTTGTATCGGAAAGTAAAATCTCGTTTTTATAACCTCAAAATATAATTTTTTTTGTATCTTTACATTATCAAATTAGTTAATGATGGCAAAAATAAGAACTCTAAAAAAAATTGTAAACTTTGAACTTTCTAATGTTATTGAAGAATGTTATGTATGGCAATTAGTTAACCAAGATCAAGTGGTAAAATCGGAAGCTTTAATTGATGAAACTATTGCGCATTTCGATAAATTAATAGTCCGTATCAATCAAAAAGATGTGACCAATAAAAAGGCGCATTTTAACAAAATAAAGAATGATTTGTTTGAAACTGTTAAAGTATTGACTAGTAAAATTTCTTAATTTTTTGTTAATTAAGATAAGTTGTAAAATAATAGATAGGTTTTTTACGTTTCCCCAATTATAAATTCTTTTCTATGGCTAGAGCAATGTTTGATTACACTAAAACGGTTTTGGAAAAGGTTAGTTTTAGTGTAGAATTGTTTACAAGAGAGTTGCAAAAAGCACTCAAGAGATTACTTCCTCACGAAATTGACGAGTTGAGATTATGGTTAGTCGGTTTCACAAAGAAGAAGCCCGAATTGGCAATTTGTATTACTATTTTAAGTTAATTTTAGGTAGAGGACTGATAATTTTCACATCACTAAAATTAATTGCTCCCTTAATAACAGAATCTATTGTAGATTTCAAAGCTTCTGTTAGCTGTATTTTAAGTTGAGATTTGTGATAAATTAGGCTCACTTCCCTCGCAGGAGCCGGATTTTCAAATTCTCTTAAAAAAGTCCTATCTCTTTCATTCATATCCAAAGTGTCTAAATAGGGGAGAAGCGTCATCCCCATATTTTCTTTGGTCAATTTTATCAATGTTCCAATACTACCACTTTCTAATTCAAAATTTTTAGTTTCTTTAAGTTGAACCGGTTTACAGAGGTTGATAATGTTGTTTTTAAAACAATGACCTTCTTCCAAAAGTAATATGTTCGATAAATCCAAATCTTCTGCTTTTAATTTTTTCTTTTCGCTCAACGGATGTTCTTTAGGTAAAAAGGCTACAAAAGGTTCATAATAAACTGCCTTTTCCTTAATAACAGGATTTTCTAATGGGGTGGCGGCTATACCGGCGTCAATATGTCCGTTAATCAATTGAGAAACCATTTCATCCGTAGTTAATTCTTTTATAATCAAATTAACTTTTGGAAATTTTTTTATAAATATTTTGAGAAACATAGGCAATAATGTAGGCAAAATCGTAGGGATGATGGCTAACCTAAACTCACCTCCAATATAACCTTTTTGTTGGTCGACTATGTCAGTCATTCTGTTACTTTCACTTACAATCAGTTTGGCTTGTTCAACGATTTTTTTCCCGATTTCAGTGAGTTCTATCGGTTTTTTCTTTCGGTTGAAAATCTGAATATCCAATTCTTCTTCCAATTTTTGAATTTGCATACTCAAAGTAGGTTGTGTCACAAAACTATGCTTGGATGCTTCTGTGAAATTTTGATATTTTGCAACCGATAATACGTATTCTAATTGAGAGATGGTCATAACTGTTTAGGATGACGCAATGCATTACGTCGGTAAATGATTGATAATGTTATATTTATGTGACGCTATGCATTGCGTCTTTATTTGAATCTTAATTTTGATATCAATACGAATTCCAAAAATTGCGTTGTTTGTTGAGTTCGTCTTCTTGTTGTTGATAGTCTTCTGTTTTGATTTCTTCTTCTTTAGATACCTTTAAAAAGGAAGGATGCTGTTCAATGGCATATTCTATTTTTTCAACAATGCTTTCAATGGATTCATTTTCATAATCAATTTCCAATGGACTTTTGATTACCATACTTTGTAAAATGCCTCGTTTTTTTATGAGTAATCCTTTTTTGTCAAAAGACCTTCTAAATCCGTCAATCACAATGGGAACAACGATGGGTTTATAGGTTTTAATAATATGGGCTGTTCCACGTCTAATAGGTTTAAATGGAGTAGTAGTCCCTTGTGGAAAAGTGATCAGCCAACCGTCTTTTAATGCAATTCCTATGTTTTTAATATCTGACATTTTTACTTGACGATTGATATCTTCGCCTTTACTTCTCCAAGTTCTCTCCACCGAAACCGAACCTGCGTAAGCAAATATCTTAGGCAATAATCCGGATTTCATCGTTTCTGTGGCGGCAACAAAGTAGATATTCAGTTTAGGTTTCCATAGGTAACCTATATTTTGAATACTATCTACTCTCTCATTCAGTGCCGCATTAAAAACGTGAAACATAGATGCTACGTCAGCAAAATAGGTTTGATGATTCGAGATAAACAGCACATTTTTATCAGGCAAATCTCTCAGTATTTCCGATCCATCTATTTGTAGTTCGTTAAATCCTCGGTATCTTCTATGCGATATAAGTCCTAAAATTCTTATAACCCATAATTTTATAAACAAAATATGCCCAAAGGGGTTTCTTTTGATCAACTTCATTGTGATTAGGTTCTGTAAATTGGTTAAGCAAATATAAGAAGTTCTTATGTTTTGATAAAATTTATTTATAATAAATTTCAACCAGATAGATAGTAAATTGAAAATCAATTTATTTATCGGATGAATAAATTAAAAAGTCGATAAAATTAAATCTTTTAGTTCACTTAATATCATAGCAGTAGCACCCCAAACAAATTGTTCTTCTAGTACAAATCCGGGTGTTTCAAACTGTAAGCCTGTAGTCCCTATTCTATCTCTTATTTCAATGGTGGGAGCTAATAAATCAGATAGCGTAGGGGTTAAAACTGTTTCAACTTCATAATTAGGTTTAAATTCGGGAGTAAAATCAATTAAACATACAAATGGGTGTACTAAAAAATGGCTTGGCGGAATATACACTTCAGTCAAACTTTTAAAAATCTGATTTTCAATAATTTTAACATTTATTTCTTCAAAAGTTTCGCGTAGTGCTGTTGTTATTAAGTCTTGGTCTTTTTCTTCAAATTTTCCACCGGTAAAGCTGATTTGATTAGCGTGGAATCCATCGTAATCAGGTCTTTTGGTTAAAATAAATCTTATGTTTTTATTATGGTCGGGATAAAGAATAATAAGAACAGCCGCTTTTTTTGGGTTTTGATCTTTAATTTTCTCTAAATCGTATTTTTCTCTATAGTTTGGGGCTAACTTAAATTGAGACGCAATTCCTCCAAGTGATTTTTCAATTAAAAACGGAATTCTATTTTTAATTTCTTGATAAGTCAATTGACAACAATTAGTTTTAGTTTAACAAATTCCACAATTTGTCTTTTAATAGATCTAATCCGGTTTGTGCAACGGACGAAATAAATACGACTTCAATAGCTGTAGGAACTTCTTTTTTCATTTGTTCTAACATAATATCGTCTAGCATATCAATTTTGGTTATAGCTAATAGGCGTTCCTTGTCCATTAATTCAGGATTGTACTTTTTAAGTTCGTTCAACAGAATTTTGTATTCTTTTTGAATATCATCAGCATCAGCCGGAATCATAAACAACAAAGCAGCATTGCGTTCAATATGCCTTAGAAAATAGTGTCCCAATCCTTTGCCTTCCGATGCGCCTTCAATAATTCCGGGAATATCAGCCATTACAAAACTGCGAAAATCTCTGTAAGGAACAATACCGAGATTAGGTTTTAAAGTAGTAAACGGATAATCAGCAATCTTAGGTTTTGCTTTGGTCAGCACGGAAAGCAAGGTTGATTTTCCGGCATTGGGAAATCCTACTAAACCCACATCAGCCAATATTTTGAGTTCCAATCTGAAATCACCTTCTTGTCCCGGTATTCCGGGCTGAGCAAAACGAGGGGTTTGATTGGTTGAGGATTTAAAGAATGCATTACCTTTTCCTCCTTTACCGCCTTCGAGCAGTATTTTTTCTTCTCCTTCTTCGGTTATTTCAAAAAGTAATTTTCCGGTTTCCAACTCGTAAGCCACAGTACCTAAAGGAACTTTAACATAAATATCATCGCCGTCTTTACCCGTCAATTCTTGACGTCCGCCATCTCCACCGCTTTCTGCTGTGAAATGTTGACTAAATTTAAGATGATACAATGTCCATAATTGCTTATCTCCTTTTAGTATAATATGACCGCCTCGCCCTCCATTACCACCGTCTGGTCCGCCTTTAGCGACGAATTTTTCTCTTCTTAAATGGGTTGAACCTTTTCCGCCCTTGCCTGATTTGGCATAAATTTTAATATAGTCTACGAAATTTCCTTCGGTCATTTTTAAGTTAAAAGTTAGAAGTTAAAAGTAAAAATTGAATCATTTTACTATTACACTTGGATTAAATCCATAAAAAAAATGGAATACATTATCACGAGACAAATGTACTCCATTTTTTTATAGGTAATAATATATTATAAATTATCAATCACATTTTTAAGTCTGTCAGTGATTTCATCAATAGTACCAACGCCATTGATGCCATAGTATTTTCCTTTGGTTTGATAGTACTCTTTCAAAACGGCTGTTTTGTTTTCGTATTCATTAAATCGAATGCGAATTTTCTCTTCACTTTGATCATCAGGACGTCCGCTGGTTTTGCCACGCTCCAATATACGTTGTACTAATATATCTTCCTGGACTTCCAATGCTACCATACCGTTAATAATTTCCCCTTTTTCGGCTAAAAACGCTTCTAAAGCATCTGCTTGAGAAATGGTACGTGGAAATCCGTCAAAAATAAACCCGTTGGCAGTGCGGTATTTGTTTACTTCTTCCTTTAACATTTCAATGGTAACAGAATCAGGCACTAACTCTCCATTGTCCATAAACGATTTTGCAATTCTACCTAAATCTGTGTTATTAGCAATATTAAAACGGAATACATCTCCGGTTGATATATGAATAAGTTGGTAACGTTCTTTTAGTAGTTCTGCTTGGGTGCCCTTACCGGCACCGGGATGACCGAACAATATGATGTTTTTCATATTTTCGGTTTTTAACTCGTAGATGTCTTTTAAATTTCTACCTAATTCATTGTAATCTAAACCATAGCCCACAATAAATCTATCCGGAATAGAAAGCCCTATGTAATCTATGGGCAGTTCTTTTTTAAACACATCTGGTTTAAAGAAAAGAGTTGCCAATTTAAGTTGTTTAACCGGCAATGTTTTAAAAATGTCGTAAATTTTGGCTAAAGTATTTCCGGTATCTATGATATCTTCTAAAATAACAACAGTTTTTCCGGTTACATCATTCGTTAAGCCCATAATTTGGTTTACCGTGCCACTACTTATAGTGCCCTCATAGGATGCTAACCTGATAAAATTGATTTCACAATTGGTCGGATATTTTCTGATAAAATCAGCAACAAAAATAAACGAACCGTTTAATATTCCTACAAATACAGGTATTTCATCTTCTATATCTTCGTGAACTTGATGTACCAAAGATTCAATAGCTTGGTTTATTTTTTCGTCTGTAATGAAAAGATTGAAAAATTTGTCGTGCAGTTTGATAATGTTATTCATTTCGATATAAAAATTATCTTTCAAAAATAAGAATTTTTTTTTCAATATTATGAAGTAAATGCCAAAAATAGTTCACTTTTTGTCAATATTGAATAAAATGTGTTTGATTAAAGTAGAATAATAAAAAAAACCGCCCTATTTTGAGCGGTTTTCTTTTTGGTTAATAACCATTATTTGTTTTTATTGACTAATTTTTTTGTAGTATCATACATAATGGGCGAAGCAACAAACAAAGATGAATAAGTTCCAACTACTATACCAATCATTAAGGAAAAGGTAAATCCTTTGATAGAGTCACCACCAAATAAAAATATGGCGAGTAACACTACAAATGTGGTTCCGGCAGTATTGATAGTTCTACCCAACGTACTACTCAAACTCTTATTGATGTTTTCTTCAAAACTCCAACTTTCGTGTAATCCGAGATATTCACGAACACGGTCAAAAATAATCACCGTATCATTGATGGAATATCCAAGTACAGTTAATATAGCCGCTATAAATGCTTGATCTACTTCCATATCGAAAGGCATCAATTTGTATAATAAAGAGAACATTCCGATTACGATTAATATGTCGTGGAATAAAGCGAGAGTAGCTCCTAAACTGTATTGCCATTTTTTGAAACGAAATAAAATATAAAGGAAAATAACCACTAATGAACCTAAAATAGCCCAACCGGATGAAGCTTTAATGTCATCGGCAATGGTGGGTTCTACTTTTACTTGGCTCATAATACCATAGAGTTGCCCGTCAAATCCACCTTTGAATTGCTCAAAAGTAAATCCTTTAGGAAGATGGGATTTCAATCCTTCATATAGTTTGGTTTGAACATCTTCATCAATATCTTGACCTTCTTCATCAATTCTGTATTTAGTAGTGATTTTTAATTGTGATGGTTCTCCATAAGTCTTAACTTCAGGGGAGCTGCCGAATTGGGTTTTTAAAGAAGCGGCAATCACTTCTGCTTTTTGTGTCGTGTCGAATTTTACCACGTAATTTCTACCCCCTTTAAAATCTACTCCGTAGTTTAAGCCTTGTGTAAATAAAGAACCAATTCCTATTAATATAACAGTTGCTGAAACGGCATACCAAATTTTTCGTTTGCCAAGAAAATCAAAACTGATGTTATTAAACCAATTCTTAGTTAAAGGGGTTGTAAAATTCAATTTGCTGTCTTTTGAAACTGCCCAATCTATTAACATTCTTGAAATTACAATTGCGGTAAATAATGAGGTGATAATCCCAATCATTAAGGTCAAAGCGAATCCTTGCACCGGTCCTGTTCCAAATGAATATAAGATAACAGCCGTTAAAAAGGTAGTTACGTTACCATCAACAATGGCAGAAAAAGCGCCTTTGAAACTATATCCAAAATCTACGGCTTCTTTTAGTTTTTTGCCTTTCGCTAATTCTTCTTTGACGCGTTCATAGATGATTACGTTGGCATCCACTGCCATTCCAAGGGTCAAGATGATACCTGCTATACCCGGCAAAGTCAATACAAAACCAAAAGCAGTCATAATACCAAATAAGAAAAGGAGGTTCACAAGGAGTGCTATATCAGCAAAAATACCTGCTTTACCATAGAAAAATATCATATAGATAAAAACTAAAAGTAAAGCTACAACAAACGACATTATACTTTTGTTGATGGACTCTTTACCTAAAGAGGGACCGACCACTTCACTTTGAATAATATGTGCTTTTGCAGGCAATTTTCCGGCTTTTAACACGTTAGCAAGATCTTTAGCTTCTTCTACAGTCATATTGCCGGAAATGGATGTACGTCCGGTAGTAATTGCATCGTTAACAGAAGGAGCAATATAAACATAATCATCTAATACCACTGCTACAAAGTTGCCAACATTAGCAGCAGTTATTTTTCCCCATATTTTGCTGGCACTAGCATTCATAGTCATTGACACTTCAGGATTGATTCCTAATTGGTCAAATGTTTGAGCTGCATCTTCTATGACATCTCCTTCTAGGGGAGCAACCCCATCTTTAGTACCTTTAATAACGTATAAACTCAATATTTCTGAATTAGGTTGCGTTTTGGCATCCCATAAAAACTTAGCTAAACGCATATTGTCAGGCAACAAAGCTCTTACTTCAGGATCTAAAAGATATTTGTTTACAGTAGCTGTATCTTTTACAGATGCGTAACCTATAACTGAACTTTTTTGATTTTGGTTTTGAGGAATGTTGGGAATTAAATAGGTGAAAAGCTGTTTTTGGTCTGGGTCTTTCGGCGTTGCATCTTGACCGTTTAGTAATTCTGATATTGATTTTTCATTGGCTTTTGCAGTATCCTTTGCAATGCTGTCTTTCGCTACCACACCCATAGTAGCGTCATTTTTCATTAATTCAGTTACTTTTGTATTGGCTGTAATTAAATATTGGGCAACATCTTCATTAGAAAATGCTTCCCAAAATTGAAGTTTTGCAGTACTTTGCAATAGATTTTTTACGCGATTTATATCTTTTGCACCAGGTAATTCAATGAGAATACGACCTGATTTTCCAATGCGTTGTATATTCGGTTGGGTTACGCCAAATTTATCTATACGAGTTCTCAATACGCGGAAAGCAGTACCGATAGAATTATCGACTTCTTCTTTGATTACGCTCATTACAGCGTCATCATTCATTTTAAAGTTGATTTTTTCCTTTAAACTATTGTTGCCAAAAATAGATGGATCGCCTAATTTGACTTGCCCGTTACTTAATTTTTTGAATTTTTCATAAAAAATATCAATGTAAGGTCTGCTGTCATTTTTTTGAGCTTCAGCCGCTTGGTCTAAGGCTTGGTTGAAAATAGGGTTTTTAGAGTCGTTAGATAGGCCCAATAAGATTTCTCTTACCGACACTTGAAGTACGGCGTTAATACCCCCTTTTAAATCCAATCCAAGATTAATTGATTTGTCTTTAATTTGATTGTAAGAATAAAGATTTGCGTAAAGATTGGTGTCATTCGCTATTGAATCTAAGTAGTTTCTTTCGATTCTCGCTATTTCTTTACCATCACCCTTTGCTTTATTTTCAGCAAATTTATAGGCTTTTTTCTCAACACTGTTGGTGTAAAATGAAAATGAAATTGAATACAAACTCACCAATCCGAATAGAATGGCAAAAGTTTTAATAAGTCCCTTATTCTGCATAATGAATTAATTTAAAGAAAAATGTCTTTTTTTCAAGGTTGCAAAGATAAAAATTTTTGTAAGATTCCAATGTATATTGACATTTTTATTTTAAAAGATGTCGAATTAGGTTAAAAATTTGTACTTTCGTGGACTGATATAATTATTTATCCAAAATGAATAAAACAATTCTCTTTTTTATCGCTGTGTCCCTAACTGTTTCATCTTGTAATTTATTTAATAAAGAAATAAAACCAATAGATTTTGCTTCTTTAGATCGTTATCCCGTCTTTCAAGGATGTGATAGTACAGCTGTAGCCGATTCTATTAAAATATGCTTTGAAAAATCAATTGTTGCTTTTATTCAAAAAGATTTGGACACTTGTAAGTTGATGAATCAGGCATTTTTAAAGGATACGGGCGTTATTATACATTTAGATGTGTTAAGAGATGGAAGTTGTCAAGTGGCTGAAATTGAGAAAATAAACGAGGTAGAAGCAGCTCTTCCGGAATTAAGAAATCAAATAACGCTCTCTGTCGCCAATATTCCAACAATGACTCCCGGTAAAAAAATTGGGCAAAGTGTCAATGCGCGTTTTATGATTCCATTGTATATTGAAAAAAACACGGTAATTGATACTACTCAAATTCAATAAGTTATTTGATTTTTATATTAAATATTATTTTCACGTAGCCATTTTAGCAGTTTCACTAACAGCGATTTCTTCCTATGACTTGTATCAAAATATAGCTTCAAAATGGTACTATTTAATATTTTTTTCTACCGTAATAGGCTATTTACTTACCGGATTTCACTATAAATTAAAAAACGCAAAAATTGGCTGGAAATTAAAAACCATAACGATAATCTTTTTCCTGTTTTTTTTATTTTTTCTATCTTATTATTTTAATACACTAGAGATTATTATTTGGTTATTAGCTTCAATTCTAACCTTTTGGTATGTTTTTCCCGTCATTCCATTTAACAATAGAAAAATTACGCTGAGAAACATTCCGCAATTAAAAATTCTAATTGTTGCTTTGGTTTGGACTATTGTGACCGTTGTATTCCCATTTCATCAACTTTGGGGCAGCAACAATTTTTGGATAGAGCTGGGGCAAAGATTTTTTCTAATTTTAGCTTTAGCGATTCCTTTTGAAATAAGGGATTTTGAAAAAGATAGCATTCACCTTGAAACAATTCCACAAAAAAGAGGTGTGGAAAATGCTAAATTGTATGGAGTATTTTTTTTAATTATGTTCTTGATGTTGAGTTTTTTAAAAACCAAAAATTTTGTTCACCAACAATATATAGAGATATTTGTATTTGCTATAAGTACTTATCTTTTAGTTAAATCAGATGTCAGGAAATCTCAATATTATACTGCTTTTTGGGTAGATTCTGTTCCGATAATTTGGTTAATAATGGTCTGGATTGCTAACTTAATTTGATTTTCGTTCTTTATACAGCGTTTTGATGATACCGTCAGCTAAACCGAACTTAGGAACGATGACTTTTTTGGCATTACTCCATTTCATTGCCGAAATGTAAATCTGAAGTGCGGGAATAATTACATCGGCTCTATCAGGGTTGAGCCCGACTTCTCTGATGCGTTGTTCATAGGTAAGCCCGCTCAAATACTTGTACTGTTTTTTTAAATAATCTAAGCTAATCGGTTTTCCTATGCCCGTATTCGACATTTTATAAACTCTGACAATATTTCCACCTGAACCTATCATAGTAACTTCTTCACGGTGTTCTGTTTGTTTTTTTACCCAATTTTCAGCTTCTTCCCATACTTGGGTCATATTGTCTTTTGTTTCGAGCAAACGAACAGTTCCGATTTTAAATGATTTGGAAGCGACCTTTCTGCCGTTGGAAATAAAGGTAAATTCTGTACTACCACCCCCCACATCTACATAGAGATAATCTTTATTTTCTTCCAACATTTGATATAAATCGGTAGAAGCTATAATATCAGCTTCCTTTTTTCCATCAATAATTTCAATTTCTATATCGGTATTTTTTTTAATTTTATCAATTACAGCATTTCCATTTTGTGCTTCACGCATGGCAGATGTAGCGCAAGCTCTGTATTTTTCAACCCCATGAACATTCATTAATAATTTGAATGCTTTCATAGCATCACTCATGCGCTCAATGTTATTTTCAGAGATATTTCCGGTTTCAAAGGTATCAGCACCCAAACGGATGGGCACCCGAACTAAAGCAGATTTTCTAAATATTGGCGGTAAATCTTTCTCTAACAATATATTACTTATCAATAATCTAACTCCGTTTGATCCTATATCTATTGCTGCATACCGTTTTATATCCATTTAATTTTTTATTTTTTTTAAATCTTTAGGGAAAAGTGTAAGAAAAGTTTCCCCTTTTTTTAAATTTTTCCAATGTGGAATATCCATTTTGATACCGACTACACCGCTTGTTGGTACAATTTCAATTTCTTTATTCCCATATTTGTTTACAAAAGCGCTAATGCCGTGTTCATGGCTAAAAACCATAGCAGTATCAAAAGCGTCGTCTAAAGCCATAATCGTTTTGGCTAAATAACCGTCGCTAAAACTATACAATGATTTTTTTATAAAAAGGTGACTGACCGGAAATTTAAGCGATTCAGCAAAAATGATAGCTGTATGCAATGCTCTGATGGCAAAACTGGTAATGATGATATCCGGTTTACTTATTTTCTGAGCCAGATTTTGAGAAATAAAATGAGCATCTTCAATACCGCGCTGTTTTAGGGGTCTGTCAAAATCTTCAATACCTTCGCAATCCCAAGAAGATTTTGCGTGTCGGACTATGTAAACGGTTTTCATGGGTTGGTGGTCATTGGTCTTTAGTTTGTAATGTACAAAAATTTGGAGTTTTGTCTCAATTAATGATAATGAAAATCAACTAATTCAACTTCAAAAACCAAAGTAGCATCGGGAGGAATAACGCCACCCGCTCCACGAGAACCGTAAGCAAGGTGTCCCGGAATTACAAATTTTGCTTTGTCACCCACTTTAAGTAGTTGAATCCCTTCGTCCCAGCCGGCTATCACGTGACCCATTCCAACAGGAAAATCGATAGGCTCTTTTCTTGCATAGGATGAATCGAAAACGGTGCCGTCTAAAAACATTCCGGTGTAGTGAACAGAAACGTGTGCTCCTTTTTTAGGGGTGTCGCCACTACCTTCTTGTGTTATCTTATAAAGTAAGCCACTTGGGGTTTGTATCATCCCATCGGTTTGTTTTTTTATTGCAGCTTGAGCAGCTTCTTTTTGTTCAGCTATTCTCTTTTCGCCTTCTGTGTTGAATTTTTGAAAAGCGGCATAAGCGTCAAATTGATCTGCTTCAGTTCCTATTCTGATTATTTCGATGTTTTCAATTTTATCTCCTTGTTTTATGCTATCTACTACATCTTGCCCTTCTACTACGTAACCAAAAACGGTGTGTTTCCCGTCTAACCAAGGCGTAGCCACATGCGTAATAAAAAATTGACTTCCATTGGTGTTAGGTCCTGAATTAGCCATAGATAAAATACCTGGACTGTCGTGTTTGAGTTCAGGATGAAATTCATCGTCAAATTTATATCCTGCATCTCCTGTGCCTGCTCCGAACGGACAACCGCCTTGAATCATAAAATCCGGAATGACTCTGTGGAAATTGAGACCATTATAATAAGGAGTATTTTCGGGTTTTTTATTGTTAGGCATTTTACCTTCAGCCAAAGCTACAAAGTTGCCAACTGTTCCTGGCGTTTTATCAAAAGTGAATTGAAGTAAAATAGTACCACTTGTGGTAGTGATTTTTGCATATAAACCGTTTTGCATGATTTGTTTTTTAAATGTTTGCAAATTTAATTATTGATTTGGATTAATCAAAATCATTTTTTAGAAGTTATTGACAAAAACGGTTGAGGCGTTTTTTTATCATCCGATAACTTGGCGTCATGCTTCGAATTTTAACTATCCAAAAATTTTTTATATCAAAATGAAACATTATTCCTACTTTCGCAAACTGTTAAAATTATGAATTTAAAAAAATATACTTCAGAATTTAAAACCAATTTGAAATTGGCTACACCCGTTGTTTTGGGCTCTTTAGGGCACATGTTAGTGGGTTTGGCAGATGATATGATGGTGGGTGTAATTGGTCCTGTGGAATTAGCAGCTACTTCGCTGGGCAATTCATTGGTATTTATCGCTATTTCTATCGGATTAGGTTTTTCATTTGCATTAACACCTTTGGTATCAGAAGCAGACGGAGAAAGTGATTTTGAAAAAGGGAGGAAACTCTATCATCACAGTTTGGTCCTCAATATCATTATTGGGATTGTGATGTTTGGACTTTTGTTAGTAGCAAAGCCTATATTGTATCAGCTCAAACAATCGGAAGAAGTGGTGGTGTTAGCTATTCCTTATTTTAAAATAGTAGCGCTGTCTATGATTCCGATGATGTTGTTTCAAAGTATGAAACAATTTGCCGATGGCATGTCTCGCACAAAACACGCAGCAAAAGCCATCATTATATCCAATGTGATTAATGTAGTCATCAATGCTTTTTTGATTTATGGAATATGGTTTTTCCCGAGAATGGGTATAGTAGGAGCCGCTTATGGTACTTTCTTTTCAAGGATAGGTTTGCTTTTTGTGATGATGTATTTTATGAAAAGAGACGATAAGTTAAAACCTTATCTAACTAAATTTACCAAAGACGAATTTGAAAAATCCATTTTTAAAAAATTACTTAATTTGGGTTTCCCCACAGCCCTTCAAATCTTGTTTGAAGTAGGTGTATTCGTAGCCGCCGTATTTTTAGCAGGAGTTTTAGGCGCTTTTCCACAAGCTGCCAATCAAATAGCGATGAAATTAGCATCAACTACTTTTATGGTGGCTGTAGGAGTAGGGGTAGCTACCACGGTAAGAATAGGCAATCAAAAGGGAATGGGCGATTATATCAATTTGAGAAGAATTGCCTTTTCCAATCATATACTCATCACTTTAATAATGGGTGTATTTGCAATTTTATTCTTACTTTTGAATCATATTTTACCTTGGGGTTTCACGCAAAATAAGGAAGTGGTTGATTTAGCGGCAAATTTACTGATTATCGCTGCTTTTTTTCAAATGTCGGATGGGTTGCAAGCTGTGTTATTGGCTTCCTTACGAGGTATTCAAGATGTGTGGATTCCGTCTGTACTTACTTTTATTGCTTATTGGGTCATTGGTTTTCCAGTAAGCTATTATTTAGGATTACAAACCGATTTAAAAACAACAGGAATTTGGATAGGATTATCTTTAGGACTCACAAGTTCAGCAATTATGTTATTTTTGCGTTTTAATTATCAAACTAAAAAATTAATACAACAAAATCATGGAACTACCTAAATTTATAATGGGCGATCACGCTGATTTACAAGACGAAATTTTAGTTATTCACACTGAATTTCCAAGATTTATCATAAATTTAGTCAATGACCAAGTTTATTGGATGGAAGATATAGCCGATGAAGAAGAAGACCAATTAGCCGAAGAAATGGCAAAACTTATAGAGCAAGCAGGTATTTTTTACGATGAACAAGTGAAAAGATATGAGGAAGATTAATTTTTGAATTGTCTTGAGTTACTATAACCACAACAAAAATGTTTGACCAGAACTTTAAAAAAATTATTCCATTTATTTTACCGTATAAATGGACTGCTTTTTGGAATATTTTTTTCAATATCCTTTATTCCTTATTCAGCACACTTTCGTTTATCGCTATGATTCCGATGTTGGAAGTGCTTTTTGATGAATCTAAAAGCAATACTCCCAAGCCTGTCTTCGAAGGATTAGGGAGCATTACTCACTTTTTGAAAGATTACTTGTATTATTATTTACAAGAATTGCAGATAAATAATGGGCCACAATCTGCATTACTCTTAGCAGTTGTCTTAGTCATCATAACATTTTTTTTAAAGAATCTATTCAATTTTTTTGCTTCTAACCATTTGATAAAATTAAGAAATGGGGTACTCAGAGATTTGAGGATGAATATGTTTAATCAAATCGTTACTTTGCCTATTTCCTATTTTACAGAAAGGAGAAAAGGCGATTTGATGGCGCGTATGCTGGGTGATTTAGGAGAAGTGCAACATTCTTTCTTTTTGATTTTAGAACTCATCGTCAAAGAACCGCTTACCATTATCTTTTCTGTAGTGGCTATGCTATCCATAAGTGTTAAATTAACCTTATTTGTTTTCATTTTTATACCTATTTCAGGTTATATCATTTCAAAAATTGGAAAATCGCTAAAAGCTAATTCAATCAAATTGCAAGAAGAATCCGGAAAGATGATTTCAGTTACCGAAGAAACTTTATCGGGAATGAAAATCGTTAAAAGTTACAATGCTGAAGATTTTTTTTCAAAGAAATTTGGTCAAACTACGGATTTTATCTATCATATGTCTAACAAAATTGGCGTAAAATACAATTTATCTTCGCCTTTAAGTGAATTTTTGGGTGTTATAGCTATTTCGGTGTTACTTTGGTATGGCGGTAAAATGGTTTTGGTCGATAAAAATTCTATGGGAGCACCCTTGTTAAAAGGAGCAGAATTTATAGTGTATATGGGGTTGGCTTATAATATTCTCACTCCTGCAAAAGCGATATCAAGAGCATCCTTTATGGTGAAAAACGGATTAGCGGCAGCACAAAGAGTATTTGAAGTTTTAGAGGTGAAAAATGATATTGTAGAACCTAAAAATGCTATTAAAAAAGAGGATTTTAATAAAGAATTACAAATAAAAAATGTAACTTTTAGTTACAAATCGGCAGAAGTGCTCACTAACTTTTCGATGAACGTTGAAAAAGGAAAAATGCTTGCTTTAGTGGGTCAATCCGGTAGTGGGAAAAGCACTATTGCTAATTTATTACTGCGTTTTTATGATACGCAGCAAGGTGAAATATTGATTGACGGAATTAACATTAAAGAATTAAATACAAAATCGTACAGAGATCTTATTGGTTATGTTTCTCAAGAATCTATCTTATTCAATGATACCATCAAAGGAAATTTACTCATAGGGAATCCTGAAGCTACGGATGAAGAGATTATTGAAGCGCTTAAGGTTGCCAATGCTTATGAATTTGTTGAAAAATTACCGGAAGGGATTGACACCAATATTGGAGATGCCGGAGGTAAACTTTCCGGCGGTCAGCGTCAAAGGCTTTCTATAGCTCGTGCTGTGCTTAAAAACACGCCTATTTTGATTTTAGATGAAGCTACTTCTGCTCTTGATACAGAGTCAGAGAGATTGGTTCAAAAAGCCTTAGAAAATATGATGGAAAACCGTACTTCTATCGTCATAGCTCACCGACTTTCTACCATACAAAAAGCGGATACTATTTTAGTAATGAAGAACGGAAAAGTGGTAGAGCAAGGCAATCATCAAGAATTGGTTGCTATAAATGGGACTTATAAGAAATTAGTGGAAATGCAAGAGATTTAGTTTGTGCGGTTTACCTTTTTTTTAAGGTGCTATCATAAAATCTACCTTGCCGATAGGTGTGCATCTTTACTTCTTCTTAAACTTTTTTGAAAACAATATGTTGATTAATAAAATTTTAATTCTAAATATTACACAACTTAAATAAAAAGTAAAATTATTCTAACAAAAACACTTTAATTTTAAGTTTTAGATACTAATTTTGCTAAAAACAATCGTATTTTGGATGCACAGAACCTTATTTTCAACAAAACGTATAAGCAGATAGAAGGGCAATTTATTGCTAAGGCGCCAAGTAATATAGCCTTAATTAAATATTGGGGCAAAACCCATCCGCAATTACCTAAAAATGCTTCTTTCAGCTTTAGTTTATCTGCCAGTTATACCGAAACAAAACTTGTTTTTTTCCCTAAAAAGGAAACTATAAATTACGATTTTGATGTTTTTCTCGATGGGGTTAAAAAAGATGATTTCAAGCCCAAAATTCAAAATTTTTTTGAAAGTGTAGCTGAATATATCCCTTTTATTCAGTCTTTTAGATTTGAAATTTACACGCATAATTCGTTTCCGCACAGCAGTGGCATTGCTTCTTCTGCCAGTAGTTTTGCTGCACTATCGCTTTGTTTGATGCAAATGGAAAGGTCGTTTACCCCAGAAATGTCCGATGCTTATTTCTATCAAAAAGCAGCATTTTTAGCTCGTTTAGGATCGGGAAGTGCTACCCGCAGTGTTAAAGGAAGTATGGTTTTGTGGGGAAAACATCCGGATTTTGAAGGTAGTTCGGATTTATACGGTATCGAATTTTCAAAAGTCATTCATCCTGTTTTTCACGATTTCCAAGATACTATTTTATTGGTTGATAAAGGGCAGAAAAAAGTGTCAAGTTCAGTAGGTCATAATTTGATGAACGGACATCCATTTGCTGAAAATAGATTTCAACAAGCCAATCTAAATTTAGTTTCGCTAATTAAAGCAATGAAAGAGGGTAACTTGTCTGAATTTATCCAAATCGTTGAAACTGAAGCTTTGAGTTTGCATGCCATGATGATGACGGCAAACCCCTATTTTATATTGATGCAACCCAATACATTGGCTATCATTAAGCAGATTTGGGAATTTAGAAATGATACTAATACGTCTGTTTGTTTTACGTTAGACGCAGGTGCAAATGTGCACTTACTATATCCTAAAAGTGAAACTGATAAGGTTATAAAATTTATTGATAATAAATTAAGTAAGTTTTGTGAAAATAATCAGTACATTTGTGACGAAGTTGGAATTTGAGGATTGATTAATTAAAAATTAGCAGTTTGTAAATCGTAATACTAAAATGAAAAGTCCTTTATTTTACGCAAAAATTTTACTTTTCGGGGAATATGGAATCATAAAAGACTCCAAAGGACTGGCAATTCCCTATAATTCATACATGGGTTCTTTGCTTAAATCTGACAAATTGGACGAGCAACAGAAAGAATCTAACAAAAGTTTAAAATCTTTTTATACCTATTTAAAAAAACTTCCTAATGAAGAAATCAATTTAAGGTGGGATGAGTTTGAAAATGACTTAAGTAAAGGAATGTATTTTGATTCTAGTATTCCACAAGGATATGGCGTAGGAAGTTCGGGGGCATTGGTTGCTGCAATTTATGATAAATATGCAAATGATAAAATTACAGTTCTAGAAAATTTGACGCGCAATAAGCTTTTGAAATTGAAAACGACTTTTGGGCTTATGGAATCGTATTTTCACGGAACCAGTTCAGGTTTAGACCCACTGAACAGTTATTTAAGTTTACCTATCCTAATCCATTCAAAAACGGATTTAGAAGCCACCGGAATACCATCTCAAAAACAAGGAAAAGGAGCTGTGTTTTTAATTGACTCTGAGCAAGTGGGTGAAACTGCACCGATGATTGAGATTTTTATGGAGAAAATGAAAAATGAAGGTTTCAGAAATATGCTGAAAAATGAATTTGCAAAATACACCGATGCTAGCATTCATGATTTCTTGAATGGAGATCTAAAATCTATGATTAAGAATGTAAAACCGCTTTCTAAATTGGTTCTCAATCATTTTAAACCTATGATACCAAAAAATATGCAGGGTATTTGGCAAAAGGGATTGGAAACAGATGATTATTATTTGAAATTGTGCGGTTCAGGAGGAGGAGGTTATTTTTTAGGGTTTACAGAAGATTTTGAAAAAACTCAATCTCTTTTGAATAATTATAAATTAGAACTCGTTTACCAGTTTTAATTGATTTTTCCATTTAAAATCAATCGTATAATCTTAAATTTTCCGATTTAAGTATTTAATTTGATGTTGCTTAATTTGGAAATTAAAGTAATAATATTTTGATTTTTTTTACAATTGGATTTATTAGAGCAAGCCATATTAAACAAAAAAAAACAAGCTCCTTTTTACTACAAATTCTTTAGTCTTTTGTCAGTAGTTAGGGTTTATAACCTTGTGATCGTTTTTTTAGCTCAATTTTTATCAGCTATATTCGTTTTTGCCCCTAAAAAAACATTAAGACAAGTTGTATTTGATTACAAATTGTGGGCTTTAATGTTGGGCACCTCATCTGTAATTGCTGCCGGTTATATCATTAATCATTTTTACGATACCGGTAAAGATGCTGTAAATCGTCCTATTAAAAACAGAATTGATACTTTTATAAGCCAGAAAACCAAACTAAAAAGTTATTTTTTACTCAATTTCATAGGTTTTGGATTAGGATTTTTCGTTTCTTGGCGTGCAGCATTATTTTTTGGAGTTTACATCTTTCTTATTTGGTTTTATTCTCACAAACTAAAAAAATATCCTTTGACCGGATTGTTTAGTGGCGCATTCTTGAGTATTTTACCTTTTTTTGCGATATTCGCCTTTTATAAAAATTACTCGGAGATTATAATTATTCAAGCATCCTATCTTTTTTTCTTATTGTTGATAAAAGAGTTATTAAAAGATTTGGAAAATTTAAAAGGAGATATGCTTTTTAATTATCAGACTATTGTTATTAAATATGGTGAACATTTTACTCGAATGCTCATTGTATTAATCGTTATTCTAAGTTTTTTACCCATATATTTTATTTTAAAATATCCTGAAGTGGGCTATATGAAATATTATTTTGTTTTTGCAGTTTTTGGGCTTTCAATGATTGCTTTATTAATTTGGTTTAGCAGAACTCAAAAACGATATTTACAATTGTATAATTTATTGAGAATCATTATTATAACAGGAGTATTTAGTTTGATACTCATTGATAAATCAGTAATAATTGACAGAATACTGATGCACTTGTAGTATTTTTATGAAAATTAGCTTTGATTTTTTCTTAAAATTTCGTAATTTTGTTAAGCAAATGGAACTTTTTAAGCTTTGTTGTTGTTAAATTTAAAGTATTTGTAATTTTTAAGTATAAATCTGCTCCGCTGATAAGGCGGGCTTCAAATTTTTACAACTATGTCATTATTGGATCTATTTACAAGCGGTGAACACAAAAAAGCCAAAACATATTTTGCTGCATTAGTTAAATTGGCATTTGCTGATGGTGTGTTAGAGCCTTCAGAGTTGAAATTTTTACAAAAAATGTCTATTAAATTAGGAATTGAAGATGCTGAGTTTAGTAAAATATTAAAAAATCCGGATCATTACCCTTTAGATCCTCCATTGGATTATAACGATAGAATAGAACAATTATATCATTTTACTGCTATGATATTTGCGAGTCACGAAGTAACAATCAAAGAAGAAAAAGTGATTGAGAAATTAGCAATAGGATTAGGTTTTCCTGTGAAAAACGCAAAAAGAGTAACACATAAAGCCGTTGAATTATTACATAATAAGGTGAGTTTTGAAACTTTTTCAAGAGAAATAAAAGAAGTTAATGATATATTTTCTTAGTTTTCAGACTGGGCGATTTTAATTTATTCATCTGCAGATAATATCATAAGGTTAATAACCTGAATGATAAATCATAAGAGTTTCAAACCATTTTTAGAGAAATCAAAAAGTTTAAATGACTTTAAATTTCATAAACCATAAAATTGCATTTAAAACTTGAATCAAATCTATCCGTTTTTAAGTTTTTGATTAACAGAATTTGTCATTTAATTTTTTTTCTACCTTTGTCGCCTCATGAATATAAAACATATTTTTTTCGACCTCGATCAAACCCTCTGGGACTTTGATAAAAATTCAGCTTTAGCCTTTCAAAGTTGCTTTGATACACTGAAAATTGATGTGGACTTCGATGTATTTTTAAAAATATACGAGCCTATTAATGAAACTCTATGGAAGTTGTACGGCGAAGGAAAAATCACCAAAGACGAGCTGAAATACACTCGTTTAAAAAATACTTTCGACGCAATGAATTATGAAATAACCGATGAAATTATTCATGAGCTTTCAGAGAGTTACTTGTATATTCTTCCTACATTCAATCACTTACATCCGGGAACTATTGAGGTTTTAGATTTTCTACACCCTAATTATACCTTGCATATTATCACTAATGGTTTCAACGAAGTTTCTTTTCGAAAGGTGGAACAATCCGGGCTGGGCAAGTATTTTTCACAAATCATCACTTCAGAAAATGCCGGAGCCAAAAAACCCGACCCTCGTGTTTTTTATTATGCATTGAGCCAAGCCCAAGCTCAAACAAACGAAAGTATTATGATTGGCGATAATTATGAAGCAGATATTTTGGGGGCAAAAGGGGTGGGAATGCAAACTATTTATTACAATTACAATAATAAACCCGAAGTGGCTGATGTGGTTACCATAACCAATTTAACTGAACTTAAGTCTGTTTTTTAAATATATTGAGATGTTTAAATATAGTTTTCTGCTATTTTTTTTCTTGGTGATTTCATTATCAAGTTGTTTGAAAGAGGTGGACTTTTCGCAAACGGATGATTTTCAATTAATACAGCCTATTGATATGCCTTTTGTGTATTTTGATTTCAATCAAACGAATTTTATTGATGCACAAAATAATGAAATACAAAGTATTACAGATGAAACTTTTATAAGAATTGGGAGTGATGTTAGGACTAATATTCGCGACAAAGTGGAATTGGAAATCAATACTTTTAATTCTTTTGACAGGGATTTTACACTTCAATTCGGTTTTTATGACGTAAATAATGTGTTTCTTTTTCAAAAATCAATTGTTATCAGTGCTCAATCTTCAAATACTACACAATTTATTGTTTTTGAAGGTGAAGATTTGAATTTGTTTCAGTTGATGTATAAAGTGGAAACCAAAGTAACTATGTCAACAGGTGCTCCTGTTCAAAGCAATGTAAATCAGTCATTTTCCTTGAAATCTGCTTTGCATTTTAATATAAATTACACCTCGAATTAATGATGAAGAATCCTATTTTTCATACCTTATTGATGTTCCTAAATGTGGCAAATTTATTAGCTCAAACCGGTGTTGGGATTTACGATTTTTCTACTATTCCGCAAACCAATTTAGAAAATCCCGCTTATTCAACGCTCAAGCAAGGTCACGTTTCTATTCCTTTATTAGGTAATCAACAAGTGTTTGCCGGAAGCTCAGGAGCAACGGCTTACGATGTTTTTGCCAAAAATGCCATTCCTTTTAATGAAAAATTACAAACGGCCGTTTATAACATGAATTCGGATGACACTTTTTTAATGCAACAACAATCCGAATTGATTAACATCGGTTATCAGTATCAAGATTATTATTTGTCTTTTGGTATCTATGAAGAAGGATTATTATATTCCAATTTCCCTTCCGGGCTTTCAAAATTATTTTATGAAGGAACCTCCTATCTTGATAAAAAATATGCAATTGATGGTTATAAAACCCAATCAAATTTAACAACAGTGTATCATTTTGGAGCTCAAAAACAATGGAATGCAGATACTAATGTAGGCATAAGAATAAAAATTTATAATCAAGGTTTTGATGCACGAGTTACCGGAGCAACTGGTCAAATTTTCACAAGCAATGGAACGGATAATTTGTATAGGTACACCTTAGAAGATGCAAATATTAATGTGCATACTTCCGGAATCGTATTAGACAATTATGATGTTGTAGATCAAAATTACGTGGTTAAAAATATTCTTATATCTGGTAATAAAGGACTCGGATTCGATTTGGGATTTACGCGTAATTATGAATCCAATTGGTATTTGTCCTCCTCGTTATTGGATTTGGGTTTTATTGCTCATACTAAAAACGCGAAGAATTATTCTGCAAAGGGAACTTATACAACAGAAGGAATCGAATTGCAATTTGATGCTCAAAATCCCGAATACTATTGGCGCAAGCTAGAAACTGAATTTATCGAAAATGTAAATTATCAGGAAACGGATAAAGCCTACTTTACTTTGCGACCGATTCAATGGAATACCTTATTGATGAAAAAACTGAATAAAAGAAGATTGGCGGAATGTGCTAATATGTCGAATAATCAAACTGAACGTGATTACAGAGCGGCTTGGGGTGTTTTTTCAAAAATTCAAATTTACAATAAATCTATTTTCCCGACAGCAAGTGTTTTTTATGAACATTACTTTGGAAATTTCTTAGATGTGAGAGCATCTTATTCAGCCAACCGATTTTCTTACACCAATTTGGGTGCTGTAGCTTCTTTTACAATTTGGAAAATCAATTTATATACTTCTGTAGATAATATTTTAGGATTAACTAATTTAGCTAAAACAAACTCGGCTGATGTCCAGTTTGGGTTAAATATAATATGGTAAAAAAAAAAGTCGGCATAAACCGACTTTTTTTATGTTGAATTTGGGATTTGGATTCCGATAGCTATCGGAATGGGATTTCAAATTTTACTCATCTTTTGGATGACCATTTTTCTTTTCGTCTTCTTCTTTGCTCGCTTTATTCCAAATTTTTATTTTGTCGGTAGGTTTCAACCCTTTAATTACTTCTACATTTACACCATCTGATATACCTAATTTTAAAAATTTCTTCTCAAATTTTTGATCTCCTTTTTCTACTTCTACGTAGGGTTTATCATCCTTTTTATCGTAGCGCAATAAGGCTTCCTTAATAGCCAAAACAGAATCTTTTTTCTCTAAAATAATATTGGCATTGGCACTGTAATTGGCTCTAATCATGTATTCACTTTTAGCTTTAGTGTCAACATCTGCTTTCACTTTAAATTGAACAGCTCCATTTTCTTCCGTACCTTTTGGGGCAACAAAAGTAAGTACTGCAGGAAACTTGACATCTTGATATGCTCCTAAATCTACTTCTATGTTGGTTCCTTTTTGTAATTTTCCCACTTCAGCTTCATCCACTTTGCCTTCAAAAATCATCACACTCATATCGGCAATGGTAGCAACAGTTGTTCCCGGACTAAAAGTGTTACTTTCAATAACAGACATCCCTTCGCGCACTGGAATTTCTAACACTGTTCCTGATATTTCAGCTCTGATGTTGGTATTGGCTACATTGCCAAAGCCGGAAGCAGTTCCTTTTTGCACAATTTGTAAGTCAGTTACTGCATTGTTGTATTGCTGGCGTGCATTGTTGTAGCTCAATTCTATATTTTCGTATTCCTGTTTGGGAATCACGCCTTTTTGGTATAATTCCTTGTTGCGATTGTATAGTACCAAGGCATTGTCTAATTGTAATTTGGCTGTTCTCACATTGCCTTGAGCTCCATTGAGTTGTTGTACATTAGGAATAACTCTGATGGAGGCAATCATATCTCCTTTTTTTACGATAGCGCCTTCTTCCACGTATATTTTTTCAATGATACCTGAAACGCGCGGTTTGATTTCAATTTCTTCTAATGGAATCACTTTACCAGTGGCAACGGATTTTCGTACAATGTTAGTTTTAAAAGGTTTTTCCGTTTCAAAAGTTACTGCTGATTTGTTGTTTTTCTTTCCAAACCATATCAAAACGGCTATAAGTGCTATTCCTAAAACTGAAAAGAGAATTGTTTTTTTCATTGTTATACTTTATATTTTGATTATTGAGTTATTGATTATTGAATTGCGAATGTGCTTATTAACTTTTACTTTAGGCCGCTGAGCGAAGTCGAAGCGTACCTTTTACCTTTTCATTCATCTCTTAAAGCATCAATTGGTTTTATACTTGTGGCAATATTCGCCGGAATTAATCCGATTAAGGTGCCAAGTATTATTAAAACAAATACAGCTATGAGAACGATAGGCAAATTTACAGTAGGATTGGCTAACCACGGATTTTCACCGGTTACCGCAGCTGAGTGATCAATTAAAAATAATATAAAACCACCAATGATAATTCCCATAGCTCCGGCAATACTGGTGAGAAATACCGATTCCATGATAATTTGGATTTTAATATCCCAAGGTTTTGCTCCCAATGCACGTCGAACACCAATTTCTTGGGTACGTTCTTTCACCGTGATTAATAGAATATTTCCTATGGCAAAAACGCCAGCAATTAAGGTAAAAATTCCGACAAACCAGGTTAAAAATTGAATCCCTTTCAAAAAACCGTTTACTTTTTTAAATTCGTTACCCAAATTAAAACTTCCAAAGGCTCTTTCATCATCCGGATGGACTTGATGTAAGTTTTTTAAAAGTAATTTGACGTCCATTTCAATCTGTTTGATGTCATAATTCGGTTTTCCGGTAATCATCATCCAACCGATGTTGTCGCCCATATTATATACCTGTTGATAAGTAGTAAAAGGAATATGGATACCTCCTTGAGGTCCCCCACCACGCATGGTTACTTTATAAACGCCTATTACCTGATAATTTACATCATTGATTTTGATATATTGACCAATGGGAAATTCATTTTCTTCAAACAATTGATTGTAAGTATCTTCATCAATTACGCAAACTTTTCTTTTGTCATTGATATCACTTTCATTAATAAACCGACCCCACATCATGTTTTTTTTCTCCACTTTATCTAATAACGGATAATCTCCATAAATTCCAATAGTAACTGTTTTCAGCCCTTTTACAACTAAATTTTCGGTTTGGTTTCGTGGAACAACGTACAGTAAACCGTCAATATTATTTTGTATTGCAGTAACATCAGACTCTTTCAATTGGATACTTCTTCCGGTCTGAAAACCTTTGAAAGGTTCACCGGTGGTTTGAGACCAAACAAACACCGAATTAGTAGCAAAATCACCGAATAATTTGTTGAAATTATTCTCAATGCCACGAGCAACCCCTAATAAGGTCACCAATAACAGCACACCCCACATCACTCCAAATATGGTGATGATGGTACGCAATTGATTTTTTTTGATTCCTTCAAAAATCTCTTGCCAAGTATCTTTATCTGTTAAAAATCTGAACATTTTCTTTGGTTATTGATTGTTAGGTTATTGATTATTAGGTTAATTAGGTTAATTAGGTTGTTGAGTTAATTAGGTTAATTAGGTTATTGAGTTAATTAGGTTATTAGGTTATTGATTGTTTTAAAATTGAAACCGGTACAATCTCCCTCTCCTTTGGAGAGGGCTGGGGTGAGGCTTAAATCATCTACTATTTAATGCCTCAATCGGTTTGATGCTTGCGGCTCTTTTTGCAGGTAAATATCCTGCTATCAATCCGGAAACAACAAGCAAAACAGTGGCTCCTATCACAACGCTTTTGCTCACAGAAGGATTGGTGATAAAATATTCTTCCACATGGGGCGACATCCATTTTAATAATCCTATCCCCACAATAAGTCCACTGTATCCGGCTAAAGCTGTAATGAAAATAGTTTCTTGTATAATCATTCCAACAATGGCTGCCGGTGTAGCTCCTAAAGCTTTTCGGATACCAAGTTCCTTGGTGCGTTCTTTCACCACGTATACCATAATATTACTAACCCCAACAATTCCGGCTATTAAAGTTCCTAAACCAATGATGAGAACTACTAAATTGATTCCAAACATCATTTGACCCACTTGCTGATTGGCTTCTGCCATATTTTGAGTTCGAATACCATTGTCATCTCTTGGGTCAATGTCGTGTTTTTTTCGCAATTCTTGTTGCACATCCTTTCCAAAAGCGATGGCTTCCTCCGTATTCATCTCAGGATTAAACGTTATGTTGATTTGGTCTACTTCATCATTTCTTCCGAAAATGCCTTGTGCAGTGGTTATAGGAATGTAAATCATGCGTTCTTCTCTATCGCCACCTTCATCAGAAAATACACCTACTACTTTATAACTTAAGCCGTCAATTACTATATTTTTATTTAAGGCAGAACGATTTTTAAATAAATCCTTTTCCACCAATCTTCCAATAACAGCAACTTTAGAACGTCTTTCAAGATCCAACTGATTGATATATCTTCCTGATTCTATTATTGTATTTTCTAAAAACTGATGATCAGGCTTCACTGCTCTGATGTCATTCATACTTGATTCATTCTGATAGGTAGTTTTTAAAAAATTGTAGATGCGAGGACTCATAAATTGAATTTTGTCACCAAACTTATTTACTAAAAATTTTAAATCATCATTTTTTAGTTTAATTTCTCTTCCGGCTTGATAGCCTTTGTAGGCTTTTGATGTTTTGTCAGCGTAAATAAATATGGCATTGTTGGCATCATCGGCAAACTGTTTTTTAAAAGTATTTTGCAACCCGTTTCCGACCCCAAAAAGCAAGGTAAACAACAAAATTGCAAATGCCACCGTAAATCCGGTAAGGACGGTACGCAATTTGTTTTTACTGATTGCTTCAAATATTTCGTGCCAACGGTCTAAGTCAAACATTATTTAATTTGTTTGTTGTTTTTGTTTATTGTGCTTTTGTATTCCAACTTCAGAAAAATTCGCGTTAATCTGCATAATCCATGTTGTCTGTGTGTCATTTTCGAACTTCTAACTTCAAACTTTCTCATCACTCACGATGATTCCGTCTTTTAATCTGATGATACGGTCGCTTGCCTTGGCTATTTCTTCTTCGTGCGTAATAACAATGATAGTCATTCCTTCTTTGTTAATTTCTCTAAGCAAATCCATAACGCTATGCGAAGTTTCAGAATCTAAGGCACCTGTGGGTTCATCAGCTAAAATTACTTTTGGATGGCTCACCAAAGCTCTGGCAATGGCAACCCGTTGTTTTTGTCCACCTGACATTTCATTGGGCAAATGATGCGCCCAATCTTTTATGCCTACTTTATCTAAATATTTTAAGGCTTGTTCGTTTCGATCTTTTCTGCTCATCCCTGCGTAATACAAAGGAAGTGCTACGTTTTCTTGGGCATTTTTATAATTGATCAAATTAAATGATTGAAAGATAAAACCCAAAAATTTGTTTCTCAATTGGGCTGCTTTTTTTTCATTCAAATTTTCGATTAACTCATCGTTCAAACGATAAGTACCGGTATCGTGCGTATCTAACAGACCAATGATATTTAACAAGGTCGATTTTCCGGAACCTGATGCTCCCATGATAGAAACAAATTCGCCTTCTTTAATTTCAAGATTTAAACCTTTCAATACGTGCAACGAATCTTTTCCCATAGGATAAGATTTGTGTAAATCTTTTATTTCAATCATTTTGGGTTTTGTTTCCATTGAAATTGTATATTTGGTCTTATGATAGAATTGAATAAAACGATTGTCTTTTTTGACGGAATTTGTGTGTTGTGCAATGCAAGTGTTCGTTTTATAATAAAATACGATAAAAAAAAACACTTCCACTTTTCGACACTTCAATCTGACGTTGCAAAGCAATTTTTGTTACATCAAAGTGAAAAAATTCAACAAAAAGATAGCATTATATTATGGTATAAGCATCAGGTTTATACGGAATCCTCAGCCGTTTTGATGATTGCTAAAGTTTTGGGTGGTTTTTTTTGGATCACGCAATTATTTTGGATTATACCTAAATTTATGAGAGATTATATTTATAGGTTTATCGCTAAAAATAGGTATAAATGGTTTGGAAAATTAGATAGGTGTGTGGTGTTGGATGAAGAGAGTAGGGAGAGAGTTATTGAATGACTTAAAATAAAAAAACCGCTCCCATTTCCGGAAGCGGTTTTATTATTTAAAAAATGGATTATTATTTATTCTCCATTTTATCTTTCAATGCTTGTAAAGTATCATTTACATCACCAAATGTTGAAGGTTCAGCTGTTTGCGCTTTTTTAGCAACTTCTTTTACTGCTTTTTCTTCTTCTTCTTTGTAAGTGGCAGTGTGTGAAACTACTATTCTGCGGTATTCTTTGCTGAATTCCAATACCATAAAGTCTGCCACATCGCCTTTGTTTAATTTACTACCGTCTTCTTTGGTCATTTGACGTGCAGGTACAAAAGCTTCAACTCCATCTTCAAAATCTATAATGGCTCCTTTGTCAATTTTTTCTTTGATTGTACCTTTGTGAACGGAACCAACTACATAAGCTTCTTCATGAGCATCCCATGGATTTTCAAGGGTTTGTTTATGCCCTAAATTCAATTTGCGTTCTTCAGCATTCAATTCTAAAACTTTCACTTTCAATTCATCACCAATGGCAACAAATTCTGAAGGATGTTTGATTTTTTTCGTCCAAGAAAGGTCAGAAATATATACTAAACCATCGATGCCTTCTTCTAATTCTACGAATACTCCGAAATTAGTGTAATTTCTCACTTTTCCGGTGTGAAGAGAGCCAATTGTGTATTTTTTATCAACGTCTACCCAAGGATCTTTAGTCAATTGTTTCATTCCTAAAGACATTTTGCGTGTCTCACGGTCCAAAGTCAATATTTCAGCTTCGATTTCGTCGCCTACTTTTACAAAGTCGGAAGCGGAACGTAAGTGGGTTGACCAAGACATTTCAGAAACATGAATCAATCCTTCTACTCCATCGGCTACTTCTACAAATACACCATAATCTGCAATAACGGCTACTTTACCTTTGATTTTATCACCAACTTTTAAGGTGGCACTTAAAGCATCCCAAGGATGTTCACTCAATTGTTTCAATCCTAATTGGATACGTGATTTATCTTCATCGAAATCAAGGATAACTACATTAATCACTTGGTCTAATTCAACCACTTCATTCGGATGAGAAATTCTGCTCCAAGAAAGGTCAGTAATGTGAATTAACCCATCTACACCACCTAAATCAACAAACACGCCATAAGAGGTGATGTTTTTCACAACTCCTTCTAATACTTGACCTTTTTCTAATTGGCCGATAATTTCTTTCTTTTGTTCTTCAAGGTCATTTTCAATCAAAATCTTATGCGATACCACTACGTTTTTGAATTCGTGGTTGATTTTCACGATTTTGAACTCCATGTTTTTCTCTACAAATTGATCGTAATCGCGGATCGGTTTCACGTCAATTTGTGAACCCGGTAAGAAGGCTTCAATTCCGAAAACATCTACAATCATACCACCACGCGTTCTGCATTTCACAAAACCGGTTACGATTTCTCCTGTTTCATGTGCGTTGTTTACTCTATCCCAAGCTTTGATAACACGAGCTTTTCTGTGAGAAAGCACCAATTGACCGGAACTGTCTTCACGCTTATCCACCAAAACTTCAACTTTATCACCTACTTTTAAATGTGGATTATAACGGAATTCGTTTAATGAAATTACGCCTTCTGATTTTGAATTGATATCTATAATTGCTTCACGATCAGTCATACGAGTAACAACACCATCAATTACTTCGCGTTCTTTTACAAAACCCATGGTTCCTTCTAAGGCATTTTCGAATTCTTTCAAATGCGCCTCGTCAATTTCTTCAATTCCTTCTTCGTATTTATGCCAATCAAATTTTTCCAAAAATTCTTTGGGATCAATTTGTTCTCTTACTTCTTTTACGGCAGCTTCTTTCAACAATTGTTTAGCGTCAGAAACTAATTCTTCATCCACATTTTCATTGTCCCAAGTTTGTACTTCCGGATTTTCAGCTTTTTCTTTAGCTATCTCTACCGCTTTATCTTCGGCAACTTCAATTTCTTTTTCTTCAATTACTTCGCTTACGACTTCGGTTTCAACTGCTACTGCATTTGCAGCAACTTCAACTACCGGCACTTCAGCAACAGCAGTTGCTTCAGCTTCTATTTCAACTTTTTCTGTTGATTTTTCAGCATACAAATCAGCTTTTCCAAATTTTCCTACTAATAAATAATAGAAAATCGCTCTGTATTTGTTTTTGTTAGAACTTCCCATTTTTTCGCAAACTTCAGCGATAGCTAAATCTAAAGCTTCACCGTTTTCCAATCCTAATTTTTTAATCAAAAAATTGTTTTTTACGGTGGCTAATTCGCTGTCTTCTGAACAAGAAACCGTTTCAGAATCTTGTTGATAAATGCTGGGACCTAAACCTTTGGTAATTTTTCCTAACAATTCTGCATTAACTTGCAATCCTAATTCTGTAGCTTCTTTTAAATAAAAATCGATTTTATCTTGTAATTTTGACATAGTGTTGTCATTTGTATCTTGTTGTTTTCCAGATTTTTAATGCAATAAAACCCCAAGAGGTGTTTTGAATTATTTTTTGAAATATCCCTTTAAAATCTGTTCTTGCTAAAAGGAGTGCAAAGAAACAAAAAATATTTTTCTAACGCAAAGAATTTCAGTAAATTATTCATACGCTTCTAACAAATAAGACTTTCATTATATCAAATCAACTCATATTTTGAAGCCAATCGCACCAAATCTGCTGTATTTTTAGCTTCCAACTTAACAATTAAATTTTTGCGGTGCGTATCGACTGTGCTGGCACTTACAAATAATTTTTCTGCAATTTCGGAATTGGTCATGCCTAGTGCGATTAATTCCAGCACTTCTTTTTCTCGACGTGTTATGGCAGGATAATTTTGGGTTTTTTGCTCTAACAAATCTTCTACTTCTTCACTGAAATATTTCCCCCCCTTATTTACCAGATGAATAGCATCAATAATTTCTTCTTTGGTTGCGTTTTTTAACAAATAGCCCGAAGCTCCGTTTTCTATCATTTTTTCAATGAAACTCAATTGATTGAAGGTGCTCAATCCTATTATTTTGACATTAGGAAAAATACTTTTTACTTCCAAACACAAATCCACACCACTTTGGTTCGGTAAATTAATATCCATCAAAATAACATCGGGAACTTGGTTTTGCAAAAATGCTAATGCTGAGGATGCATTCATGGCATGACCCATCCATTCGATGTTTTTTTCAAATTGCAATAAGGTTCGCAATCCTTCAATCACCATATAATGATCATCTACTATGAATAGTTTTGTGGGCATTTTTTAATGTGTTAATGTGCTAATGTGACAATGTGACAATGTGCTAATGTGACAATGTGCTAATCCCGCTCACGCCGATGCGTGATTTTCAATTTACGGGATCTTCGTTTCACTACGATATGCAAATTTACTAATTTACTAATTTAATTTCGATTAATACCGATGTTCCTTCGTCTTTTTTGGAATGTATATCAATGTTTCCTTTGAGAAAATCGACTCGATTCTGAATATTACTCCAACCTATTCCTTTGGCTGATTGAAGCAAATCGGTTTCAAATCCTTTGCCGTTATCTTCAACTGTAATACTCAGTTTATTATCTGCAATACTCAATTGAACCAAAGTTTCTGTGGCTCCCGAATGTTTCAAAGCATTGTTAATCAATTCTTGCACAATGCGATAAACTGTAATGGATTTACTTTGTTCTAAGGGTTGGTTGTCCAATCCGTAGGATTGGTAGATTACTTTCATTCCACTGCTTTGGTTCATATCAGAACAAAAATCGTTTAATGCCGTATCTAAACCGAATTTTACCAATGCTTCCGGCATCATATTGTGCGCCACGCGTCGCATTTCCTTGATACTGCTGTCTAACATATCCAAACTTCTTTCAAAAGCCGTTGCATTGTCCGGTGTCATAATGAGATTTCCTTTCATGTTGTGTAAAGAGTATTTAATTCCCGAAAGCATACCACCCAAACCATCGTGTAAGTCTTTTGCAAGACGTGAACGTTCTTGCTCTTCCCCTTTGATGACGGAGGCGGTGGCTAATAATTGCTTATCGGTTTCTAATTGTTTGATTTTCTGATTTTGGTTGATTTGTTTGAGTCTATGATATCTAAAATATAATAAACCGGTTATTAATAATCCAATTATGGTTAACAATAAAACAGTAATCAAAACTCTTCTTTTTCCCAATTTTTCCTTTTGTTGTAAAATTTGTTTTTCTTTTTTCTCCGACTGATATTTGGCTTCTAATTCAGAAAAAAGTTGTGATTGCTCACTCTTTAAAATCGTATCGTTTACAACAGAATACAATTCTAAAAATTTATATGCCTCCTTATAGTTTCCGGTTTTGGAATAATACTGATGCAAAACATTATAGAAGTTTCTTTTTTCAGTTGGATCATCGACATTTGAATAATAAGATTTACAAGCATCTATATATTTAGCGGCTTCTGAAAGTTTATTTTCTTTTATCGCAATTTTAGCTAAAAGTAAATTTGAATTTGCAATGCCTTCAGTACTTTTAATACGCATTGATGTCATCAAACTTTTTTTGGCAAAAATGTAAGATGAGTCTATTTTATTTAAATCAAAATATTCTTGTGCAATATTGTTATAATATCCTTGAATATGGGATTCAGGGACTTCACTTTTTTCCAATTCAGGAAGATATAAAAGTCTTATTCTAAGTGCTTTTTCCGTTTGTCCGTTTTCGTAGTAATTATCAGCTTTTTGTTGCGTATAAAAAGCCGTAATGGTCTTATTTTTATAGAAATTTGATATATTCAACGCTTTATCAATATATTCATCTGCTTTGGGTAAATTCTTCAAGGTGCTAAATACAGCACTCATATTGTAATATAAATCAGATTTTTTCTTATCTAATATTCTCTTTGTCAAATTTTTATCTTTGAAAATTTCAGGATTATCAAAAATGGCTTGTGTTTTAAGGTAATAAACCACACAACTATCATATTGCCCTTTCCAGTATTTTACATTTCCAATATTAAAATACGAACCTGACATAAGATACAAGTAATTTTCCGTTTTTGCAATTTCCAGCGATTTTTTATAATTATATTCCGTTTTATCCATTTGATTGAAAAAGCTATGCCACAAACCTAACATTCTGTAACTATTGGATATTGCATAATTATTCTTTAATGCGATGCTTTTCTCTAATGCTTCATCTAATAATTTTTTTGACAAGGCACTGTCTTTTTCAATAATGTCATATCCTAAATGGCTCAATTTTCTTACTTGGGTAGTATCTATAGATGAAGAACGTATTTGAGTAACTTTTTTATGAAGTTCGCCGCTTTCCGATTGCTGTGCCGATAGCGAAAAAAAGCAAAGAAATATCAATAAGTTAAATGCTAATAATTTTTTATTATATAAGGTGTATTTATTTTTAATCATCAGTAAATATAATAATTAATAACTTAAAAGGAATTCATTTTTTTAAAAAAATTTAGTTGTACACAAGAAATAAACTTTAAAACAAAATAATACAATTTATTCAATGTAGAGCATCCCCTTTTTAAGGGATTTTTCAAAAGTACTAAAATATCCCCTTTTTCGTGGATTGATTTGTTGAAAGTTACTTGTGATTTTTACATCAAAACAAAATCTACATTATTATGAATTTAAAAATCAATTTTTTATTTCTTTTTGGAGTTGTTGCAAACTCCATTTATGCACAACAATCGGTAGTTGCTGCCGGTGGAAATGCTTCCGGAACCACCGGCTCATTTAGTTATTCGGTAGGACAAGTGGCTTATACCACTATTTCTACTGCCAATGGAACCCTTACACAAGGTGTACAACAACCTTATGAAATCTTAACGTTAAGCGGTGAGGAAATTACTCATATTTCTCTCTCTATGACGGTGTTTCCTAATCCTACTACTTCATTTGTAACTCTTAAAATTGAAGAAATGGTATTGGAAAATATTACTTATCAATTATTTGATGTCAATGGAAGACAAATTGATGACCAAAAAGTAACGGAAAATGAATCTGCTATTGATTTAGAATCCAATGCTATCGGCATTTATTTACTCCATGTAATGGAAAACAACACTTTAATAAAATCATTTAAAATCATTAAAAATTAACAATCATGAAAACAACACTACTTAAAATGAAAAATATAATTTTTACCATCTTATTCTTGACTGTAATAAATGCTGTAGCCCAAATTCCAAACAAATTCAGCTATCAAGCTGTGGTGCGTAATGCTTCCGGTCAATTAGTAACAAATACATCTATAGGCGTAATGATACAACTTTGGCAATTCAATACAGACGGATCGGCAACAGAACAATTTAGAGAGAAACATACCATAACAACCAATGCTAATGGTTTGATAACTTTGTTGATTGGGCAGGGAACCGTTGAAGTTGGGAACATTTCGGGTATTGATTGGAGCAGTGGACTATCACATAAAATTCAAGTGAGAATAGATCTTGCCGGCGGCACAAATTATACTATTGTAAGTAACCCTGAAGTACTTGCAAGTGTTCCGATGGCATTGAGCACCAAAAAAAGTGAAGATAATGTTTGGACAAAAAATGGAACACACATTTCTAATATTAATAATTTAGGCAATGTGGGTGTAGGAATATCTTCTCCCACCTACAAACTTCATGTAGGAAATTCAGATGCTGCGTTTAGAATTGAAGGTCCTTCGCAAAGCTCAAATTTTGCAAAAGCATTGAGTATTGGCGGGTTCGGAACAGTTGGAGTAGATGCTCCCGGTATTGAAAATGGACGTTTTTATATTCAAGACAACGGAAATATATCTATTGGAAGTCATTTGCTAACATCAGATAAATTATTTGTAAACGGAAAAACCCGTACATTAGATCTTCAAGTTCAAAACGGAGCCGGTGCAGGAAAAGTGCTTACCTCTGATGCCAACGGAAATGCCACATGGCAGACACCTGCATCACCTACGCCTATATCACCTACCTTAGTTTATGGTTTATTAGGGGCTATTAGCCAAAATATTATCGGTGGTTCATCTATACCTGTATTTGCCGGGCCTACGGTGCAAGTAACCATCACTTCAACTGCTCAAAAAATTATTGGCGTTGCAAATGCACCCCTTGGGCTTGCCGCTGGAAGTGCTGCTCAGAATATTGAAACCGGCATGTGTTATCAACTTGTTCCCGATGGTCAAATCACCAATTTTGCTGGAGGCTCTTATTCTCTTACTACTGCAACTTCAACCAGAACAACTTTTGGTGCATCAACAACGATTACAGGCTTAGCACCGGGCACTTACAATATTGGTTTTGGGGTAAGAAACGGTGGGGCTAATACCTTGTCAAACAACGATTTTGTGAACGGTTGGGTTATGGTATTGCCTTAATTCATTTACTTTTTTTTATAATTTCAAAGTTTGCCAAAGTTTGGAACTTTGGCAAACTTAAATAAAACAACATTTATAAAAACAATAATTATGAATAATCAAATTTTAAAAAACTTATTAATTATATCAATGCTAATGCTAGTAATTGCTTCATGTCAAAAAGATGAAGCTATTAATAAAACAACTTCTCAAAATAATTTTGAAGGACCTTTTGAACAAAATATCAGTTTCCATTTTGACACAACTACTTTTAATGATGGTTGGATCAGCAAAGTGAAAGAAGATTGGGTCGAAGTTATTAAAGGTAACATTACAGTGCTGCTTCATTACAAAATATACAATATGCAGTCCCAAGACATTGATCAAATAATAAATACCGCATGGAATGGTATTGTTGCCCCTAGATACAGTTCTTTGTCTAACTACAGAACATCTTATATTTCAACATATAATAGATCCTATTTAGGTATGGGTTCTGTTGTTGATAATGCTTCTGGTCAGCAAAAATTTGTTTTATTATTTAGAAGAGGAGCTGGCTGGATTGAAGTTATTTGCCCAAACAAAAATACCTTTATGAACCAATTTCAGTTTGATCCGGAAACAATTCAGTGGAATTCAAATGAAGACTTAGTAGATAGTGTAGCTGATTTAGCTAATTATAACAAATTTGCGATAGATGGTTCAGACCTAAACAATGTAGGTAAATGGTCAACTAATTATTCAAACAATACCTTTTACACCAACTATTATACCGGTGCTTATGAAGGGATGAGCACTTTTACAACCTCTCAATGGTTCATTTTTGGAAAAAACCGTGCATATCATTGGGAAATTGTTAGTACAAATACAAGTGGAGGTCAGACAAGCGTGGGTTCTGCAAATAGTGATGGCATCTATTCAGTTCCAAATAATTGGCAAATACAATGTTCAAATATAGAAAACAATCCAAAACTATATGATGCCTACTACACAGCTACAAAAGGCGGAAGACTGCTTTGGCTTAATGATGCAGTATATCCGGGCAATGGAACCTTCACTGGTTTTGCAGTGAGTAATTAAAACAAAACGATTCTTTGGAGAAAAGGATTGAAGTGTTGGAAAGGAAATAAATTATTAATGTGCCAATGCGATGCACTGAGCTTGTCGAAGTGTGGTAATGTGCCAATGTGTTAATGTGCTAAAGCGATGCACTGAGCGAAGTCGAAGTGTGGTAATGTGTAACGCTAAGTACTGACTTATTCTTAATTGAAAATTATTTATATATGTTAAATAATCACATATTAATAATTGACATATAATGTATTACAATTAAAAAAATATTTTTTATTGAATCTATAAAATCAACATCCTATGCAGTTTATAAAATTTGTTTTGGTAATTACATTACTTTCAAATTCTCTTTTTGCTCAAAACAATCCTAAAAAGGAGAAAGAGCAAGTCCAAATGGAGCAAATGATGATACAAGCCATGAAACAACAAGGCATGTCGCAGACTGAAATAGACGAAGCCCTGAAGGAATATCGAGCGATGCAACCTGTGATAGATGAAATGAAAGATTCCGGGGTAAAGGGTTCATCTGATGCGACCGATTTGAGCATTCCTGCCAAACAAACAAAACTTCTGAGTGGTTTAACAATTTTGACCAAGGCTTCCACTCCACAATACATCGCCAATTTGTCTAAAGAAGCCAATGCCAAGATTGCATCTCAAATCAAAACACAAGCTGATAAAATTTGGGCTGAAAACAATCAAGATAAAAATACATCCATGTTATTGTTTTTAAAAGGCGAACTGAAATCAGCGGTGTACATTTCATTGAAAACCGCTGAGAAATATCCAGATGACGATTTGGTTCTCAATAATCTGGCTTTTGTATTGGCGCAAACCGGTTATCCGCAAAAAGCCCTTCCCATACAACTACAATTGTACAATCAATACCAAAATGATATTACTGCCAATAATCTGGGACAAAGTTTTTTGGCATTGGGGGATGTCGAAAATGCTAAAAAATATTTCACCTTCGGATTGGCAGTCAATCCGCAACATTTTGAAATGAACTGCGCCATGGGTCTCATAGAAGCAGAAAAAGGCGATCCCATCAAAGCACAAGTGTATATCAAAAAAGCACTTCAAAAAGGCTATTCACCTACTGCAGAGGCATTGGCTAAAAAAACCAATCTCAAACTTTCCTATAATGATATCAATAAACCTGAAGTTCCCGAATACTTCAATGCATACAAATTGAAACCGGTTGCAGCTACCGAAGATTGGTTGGCTATTCCCCAAGTACTCGCCGAACGTGAAGCCCTGACGGAATTACACCGACAATGGTATCAAAAAAGAGAAGAAGCAACAGCACACGCCCATACCCAAGACCTTTCCAAAATATACAAAGAACATATGGGTATCGTGCAAGGTCCATTTGCTAAAAAAGCCCTTTTTATGATCAAACTCATTGGAGAAGATCAAATGGAACAATTGAGTACTAAAAAAATGTTGTTGCCCTATTATGAAAAGGAAGCTGTATTGCGAAAAGCATTTGATAACAAAATTGATAATATGTATCAAAACAAAAGTTATGATAATGCGGCAGAAGAATGCAAAACCAAAGTGCAATTTTTAAAAGAATATCTTTCGGCTTCCAAACAAAATCACGACGCTGCCGAACGTTCGCTTTTACCCAAATACTACGATTGGATCAATCAATCTTTGTATTGGAATGCTTTTTTGCAGTCGGGAGATGCCTATCAAGCGACCTATGTGGGGTATGTTCACGATTTTATCGGCAGATTGCTAACATTCGACGATTTTCAAAACCTCTATCCTACTCCCGAATATATAAGCGTTCATTGCAAAGATTATGAACAAGATTTACAAAAAATAAAAGCAGCAGAATTAGCGGATGATAGTCCCAAATGTCCGGTGAATTTCAAATTTAAAACAGCACTTGCCGATTTAAAAATCAATTGTAAAGGTTATGAAGTGGAAGGCGGCGAATTGGCAAAATTATCTTTTGAAAAAGATATCAAAACCGGCGAATTTCAAATTGCATTCGGCTTGGGTGTGGATGCAGATGCAGGGTTCCTCGCCTTTGGAGCCAAAGGGATGATGTACATGCGTTTTGGCAGTGACTTTACCCCTGTAGATATGGGCGGATTAGCAGAAGCTGGTGTGGAAGCACAAGTATGTACTTTCAATGTGGAAGAAAAATTAAAAGGGACAATGGGTATCGGCAGTGTGAATGTGGAAGCCATTCACCACGGAGAAGAAATCAAAATCTTTAGCGCCGATGCCACCAAGGACACTAGAGATGATGCTGCGGCTATTAAGCCATTGGAAAAATAGAAAGTTAATAGTTTGTAAAGGCAATAGGCATTAGGCATTAGGCAATAGGCAATAGGTATTAGAAAGTAAAATTATAAAGTTTGTAAAGTTTATAAAGGCAATAGGTAATTGGCATTAGGCAATAGAAAGTAAAACATTTATAGAATTTGTAAAGATTAACACATAAGCAAATTAGCACATTAACACATTAGCACATTAGTACATTAGCACATTAGCAAATTAACACATTCTTTAAAAATGAAACATCTTATTTTAATCATCGCATTTGTATCTGTAAGTGATATGCAGGCGCAAAAAAATTCTTATGTTGACGAAGTAATCGGTTGGAAAACAGTGTACAATTTTACATCGGCCACAAAGTCGCAACAAGTTGGAGACAAAACCTATTCGGCTAGTCAAATAACCCTAGCAGGCGAAATAGCCAATTGGATGCAGATGAGTTATATGCCAAAAGGGACTTTAGGTGATGTTAAAAAAACGGTTTTACCTAAAGCAGGTTTGTACAATGCCTACGTTAAAGCATTACCACATGCTTATGGGGCTGTGGTTTATTCTTATGTTTTTCTAAAAAAAGATGCTCAAAACAAATGGATTAATGAAACTTCGCATGCCAATGTATGGCGCATTATGGCCAATGAAGTTCCCAATGCCGACTATTACGGAATCCCTTTTCTATCTTCAGATGCTACTTTTTATTTTACCATTCCTCAATCGGAGGAAACACGTTGGGATCATTTGCAAGAAAACACTAACCAACATCCTGTTATCAAAAAATACTACCATAAAACTTTACCCGATTTTGGTGGTGCCAGCCATGCCAAACTCATTATCATTAGTAAAAATAATGTTTTTCCTTTCCACCATTTGACCATAGGTGAAGTATTAAATTTAATTGAAACATCTATAAACAATTGGTTTGAAGTTGAACAAAAAAGTATAGCCGAACGCAGACAGTATCAGGCAGTTAAAGATTCGTATAAAGATTATGAACATGATATAAATAGAGCCAAAGAAAAAGTTACTTCAGCCAAATTGTTTTTGAATGAATTGAAAACCAAATATAAAAACAAGACCAGCGAACCGGCATATCTAAGAAATGGTGAATTTGATGTAATCGATTTTGTCATCCGTTATGATATATTCTCGGGAAATGAAACCACAAATCTCAATAAAAATTATCCCGTTTATACCATCAAACCGGAAATTCTATCCCAATGCAAAACCGATCAACCGCAATGGTTCAGCATCATGTGGTACGGTGCAAGTATAGATGAACCCGCTTACAGGCATTTAAATGAATCAATTCTCAATAATTTTAATTTTGATTATTTGTACCAATACTTTTTCGACTCTACTAAAATTGGCACTCAAAAATATCAACCTTTGAAAACTCCTTGAAGTTATTATGATTATAAAGGCAATAGGCAGTTATACAGTTATTAAGATGAACACATTTCTAAATTGGCACATTGGCACATTAACACATTGGCACATTAAAAATTAGCACATTAAAAAAATGAAACATTCTTTTTTAACCTTAGCATTTTACCTCATGATTGTCCACGTTTTTGGGCAAACCGAAACCTTTGACATCGTTACTTATAAAGCACCCAAAGGTTGGACGAAAGAAACTAAAAACAACTTGGTGGCTTTCTCCAAAATTGACGGTAGCAGTTGGAGTCAAATTATTGTGTATAAAAACACGATTTCCAAAGGCAGTATTCAAAAAGATTTCGATAGCGAATGGCAGGAGTTAGTAGTAAAAAACTATACTAGCATCTCCAAACCCGAAATAGAAAAACCTGAAACAGCCGAAGGTTGGACCGTGATGAGCGGTTCGGGTTTATGGAAATATGAAGGAAGCAATGTCGCAACCATTCTCACCACTTATACCGGCTATAATGCATGTGTGAGCATAGTGTGCAATGCTACTGCAATGCCGTATCTTGAAAACTACAAAGATTTTATCGGAACTGTGGAACTATACAACGGTCAAAATAATTCGGAAAAAGTCGTTCCAAACATTCATACCGATAATGCTTCTAATCAAAACAATACTTCACAAAACAACACAAACCCAAGCAATCCAAAGAAAGACAATTACGCTTTCAATACCACCAATTTTGACGACGGTTGGACTTCAACCGTACAAGAAGATTGGGTAGAGGTAGCCAAAAGCAATATCAAAGTGTTGTTGCATTATCCCAAAGAAGGTACTATCTTTCCGGCTGATCCCGAACAATTGACCGGTACTGCATGGAATATCTTGGTTGCACCGCGCTACACTAATCTCACGAATTTTAAAACCGCTTATGTAGAAATGTATAACCGTCCCTATTTTGGGATGGGTTATGCCAATGAAAACAGCTCAGGGAAAAAAGTATTTGTCGTATTGTTTCGCCGAAGTGCAGGATGGATAGAAATTGTTTCACCCGATGCCAATACCTTTACTCAAGAATTTGGTTTCAACCCAGAGACCATACATTGGGGTAAAATAAGTGATTACATGGGTGGTTATGTGGTGGATAACGCACAAGGTGTAACAGTGAAAGCCGACGAACCGGAAGTTTATAACAAATTGGACAACATGACAAGCAGAAACAAGTTTGCCGTGGCTGCTTCAGACTTGGATAACACAGGACAATGGGATAATCGTTATAGTAGCAACACGTTTTATGCTAATTACTATACGGGAGATTATGCCGGCATGAGTACGTTTTCTTCTTCCAAATGGTTTGTGTTTAAACCCGGGCAAAAATACCATTGGGAATTAGTGATGGTAAATTCTTATGGAGGGCAAGGAACTGCCGCACAAACAAAAAGCGATGGAGCATTTAAATTGCTTAACAATTGGCAATTGCATTTTTCTAAGATTGATACAAGTCCCAAAACCTTTGATGTCTATTTTTCAGCGATTAAAGATGGTCGTGTGCTTTGGATGAATGATGCTGAGCATCAGGGCAACGGTACCTTTGATGGATTTACAAAAAAGTAATTTAACGATATTGATTTAAGTTCAAATAGTAGAAAAATATCAAGTTTAAGAATCTCAAATTACATCAACTCAAAATACAAAATTGATTTTTAGAAAACGTTTTGGTTTCAAATGATGTATATTGTAAAAAATATATCTTTGCAAACTCTAAAAACGAATTATTTTGGCTCACACGGTCGCCTTTTACACATTGGGTTGTAAACTCAATTTTTCCGAAACGTCAACTATTGCACGCGATTTTATCCAATTAGGTTATCAAAAAGTAGCATTTGAAGAACCTGCTGATATTTATGTCATTAATACTTGTTCTGTAACGGACAATGCCGATAAACGCTTTAAAGATATTGTAAAACAAGCTTATAAATCAAACCCTGAAGCTTTTATCATTGCCATTGGCTGTTATGCTCAACTCAAACCGCATGAATTGGCGCAAGTAGATAATGTGGACTTAGTACTGGGTGCCAATGAGAAATTCAAAATTACTCACTATCTCAATGATCTGCAAAAAAAACAAATTGCTGAAGTTCATTCTTGTGAAATTGAAGAGGTAAATTTCTATGACAGTGCTTATTCCATAGGCGATAGAACGCGCGCTTTTCTAAAAATTCAAGATGGTTGCGATTATGTTTGCACCTATTGCACCATTCCGATGGCAAGGGGCATTTCAAGGAGTGACACGTTAAATAATGTTTTGAAAAATGCCAGTGAAATTACGGAAAAAGGCATAAAAGAAATTGTTCTGACCGGTGTGAATATTGGGGATTACGGTAAAGGCGAATTGGGAAATAAAAAACACGAACATACCTTCTTTGATTTGGTTAAAGCTTTGGATGAAGTTAAAGGATTAGATCGGGTGCGGATTTCCTCTATAGAACCTAATTTATTAAAAAATGAAATTATTGATTTTGTAGGACAGTCCAAAACTTTTGTTCCGCATTTTCACATTCCTTTGCAAAGTGGTAGCAACACGTTGTTAAAATTAATGAAGCGCCGTTATCAAAGAGAATTATATGCTGAGAAGGTAAAATTCATTAAAAATTTGATGCCCGATGCTTGTGTAGGAGTGGACGTTATCATAGGATTTCCAGGCGAAACGGACGATTTGTTTTTAGAAACCTATCAGTTTTTAAATGAATTGGATATTTCATACCTTCACGTTTTCACCTATTCCGAAAGGCCTAATACCGAAGCCATTTTGATGGATGGAGCTGTGCCTCAGAATGTAAGGCATAAAAGAAGTAAAATGTTGCGTGGTTTATCGGTAAAAAAAAGACGTGCTTTTTATGAAAGTCAGTTAGGAAAACAAAAGACCGTTCTGTTAGAATCTGAAAACAAAGATGGATTCATGTTTGGATTTACCGAAAATTATGTGAAAGTAAAAACTCCTTACCGAGAAGAATTTATCAATACTTCGCATCATGTTAAATTGAACAAAATTGACGATGATGGACATGTGTTGTTTGAATTTGTATAGAAAAATACATAAAATTCTCCTTACTGCATCCTTTCTCATAACTTAGATTTCGGATTTTTTTTTACCCTAAAAATTTTCAGATTTGATTTTTGTAGTATATTAGCTGAAAATTTTATAACTTTGCGCTATGTCCGAAAAAATACACATCTATTTTGTGCCAGGAATGGCAACCGGATCGGAAATATTTGAATTTATCAAGTTACCTTCCGATCGGTTTGAATTACATTTCTTGGAATGGCTCATTCCTGAATCCATGCATGAGTCTTTAGAACATTATGTAGAAAGATTGTCAAAATTTGTAGAGCATAAAGATCCTGTATTGGTGGGAGTTTCTTTTGGTGGGGTCGTTGTTCAGGAAATGAAAAAATTTGTAAATCCCCAAAAGATTATTATCATTTCCAGTATTAAAAGTCGCGATGAAATGTCAAAGAGCATGCATATTGCAAAAAAATTAAATTTGGATAAATGGTTGCCTATCAGTTTTGTGTCTGATGTTGATAGGTTCGAACGCTATGCGCTGTTAAGAAGTATTCGCGGCAAATTGCATCATTTAAAAAAGTATTTAAACATGCGTGATACGTTCTATTTACCATGGGCTCTACATAACGTTATCAATTGGGATAGGACGGAAATTGATTCGCAAGTAGAACATATTCACGGAACAAAAGACTTTATCTTTCCAATTAAAAATATAAAAAACTGTATTGAAATTGACGGAGGTAATCATGTGATGATACTCATAAAAGCCAAAAAAATTAGTTCTTTATTAGAGGAATTAATAGGATAATTAATAAAGTAATTTGTAATTCCTCATTTACTACTTAAAAAACGCCTTCTTTTTTTAATTTTTTTTATTTGAAATTTGTTACTTATTGATTAATATTACTACTCATATAATTAATCAATATTTTACAGCATGAAATTTTTATTCACACTATTGGCATTTGTTGTTTTCATGAACAGCAATGCGCAAGCCAAAAAAGAAGCTAAATCAAAAGCTAAAATCGAAACTAAAAAAGATTCTGTTAACCCTAATCCTTTTAGTGTGTTGAAATTTAGAAGTATAGGTCCTGCGCTAACCTCAGGTCGTATTGCCGATTTTGCCGTCAATCCTGATAATACGTCAGAGTATTACGTAGGTGTGGCAGCCGGAGGCGTATGGAAAACGCTTAACAATGGAACCACCTTTGAACCCATTTTTGACAAGTACGGTTCATTTTCTATTGGCTGTTTGGCTATGGATCCAAAAAATCACAATGTCATTTGGGTAGGAACCGGTGAAAATAACCACCAACGCAGTGTGAGTTATGGTGATGGTGTTTATAAATCAATAGATGGTGGAAAGTCATTTACCAATATGGGATTGAAAGAATCGCGACAAATTGGTGCAATTGTCATTGACCCGAGAAATACCGATGTAGTGTATGTGGCTGCTGAAGGCTCTGTTTGGGGACCGAGTAAAGATAGAGGTCTTTACAAAACCATGGATGGTGGAAAAACTTGGGAAAAAGTATTAAATATCAGTGAAAATACAGGAGTAAACAACGTGGTGATTGACCCTATAAATCCTGATGTACTCTATGCCACATCGGAGCAACGTCGTCGTCATGTGAACATCAGAATAGGTGGAGGACCTGAAAGTGCCTTGTGGAAATCAACCGATGCCGGAAAAACCTGGCGCAAAATTACTTCCGGAATCCCAGAGGTGGACAAAGGGGGTATGTCTATTGCCGTTTCACCGGTAGATCATAACGTGCTCTATTTAATGGTAGAAGCTGCTGAGGACAAAGGAGGATTTTTCCGTTCTACCAATCAAGGGGAATCTTGGGAAAAAATGAGCGATTATAATACCAGTGGCCAATATTATGGTGAATTTTACTGTCATCCTACAGATGTAAATACCTTGTATTCTATGGAAACCTTATCAAAAGTTTCTAATGATGCCGGAAAAACTTGGACGAATTTAGGATTAGAGGATCGCCATGTAGATGACCACGCATTTTGGATTGACCCCAAAAATCCAAACCATTTTATGATTGGGGGCGATGGCGGTATTTTTGAATCCTACGATCATGGTAAAAAATATATATTCAAATCCAATTTACCCGTCACTCAATTTTACAGAGTGGCTTTGGACAATAGCGAGCCTTTTTACAATATTTACGGTGGCACCCAAGACAATAACAGTTTTGGTGGACCGGTTCAATCTCTTTATAATGATGGTGTAATGAGCCATGATTGGCAAATCACCTTGGGCGGTGATGGATTCTGGCAAGCCATTGATCCTATAAATCCCGATATCATTTATTCCGAATACCAATATGGAAATTTGTTTAGATACGATCGTAAAAGCGGAGAACGCATCCCCATCAAACCTTTGCCTAAGGCAGGAGAAAACACCTACAAATGGCATTGGGATACTCCGTTTGTCTTGAGCTCACACGATAACAAAAGTTTGTATATGGTTGCCAATAAAGTCTTTAAAAGCGAAGATCGAGGCGATTCATGGCAAGTGATCAGTGAAGATATCTCTCAAAATTTGTCCAGAGACAAATGGTCCGTAATGGATAGATATTGGAGTGTGGACGGAGTTCAAAAAAATGTATCGACTTCTTTGTTCGGATTAGGCGTTGCTTTGAGTGAATCTCCCGTTAAGGAAGGTTTAATTGTAGTAGGAACGGATGACGGCGTGGTTCAATTCACCGACAATGACGGAAAAACTTGGAGTAAAACCATAAAATTTTCCGGGGTGCCGGAATATACGTATGTGAGTGATGTGTTGGCATCTCGTTTTGATGAAAATGTAGTATTTGCTACTTTCAATAATCACAAAAGAGATGATTTTACACCTTACGTTTTGATGAGCAAAGACAAAGGCAAGACTTGGAGTTCAATAGCCGGTAATTTACCTAAAAACGGACCGGTTAACACCATAGAACAAGATTTTATCAATCCTGATTTATTGTTTGCGGGGACTGAATTTGGTGTTTTTTATTCCACCGATTCGGGCGCAAATTGGATACAGATGAAATCCGGTATTCCTACTATTGCTGTAAGAGATTTGGCTATTCAACAACGTGAAAATGACTTAGTAGTTGCTACTTTTGGCAGAGGCTTTTATGTGTTGGATAACTATAGTCCCATGCGTGAATGGAATAAGTCAATGGAGGAACAAAAAGCGGCAATTTTAAAGATTAAAGATGCCAAACTTTATATTCAAAAAAATAGATCAGTAGAGTGGGGGGCTACTCAGTTTGTTGCTAAAAATCCTGAGTTTGGAGCTACTTTTACTTATTATTTAAAAGATGATTACAAAACAAAGCAAGACCAACGCAGAGAGGCTGAAAAAGAGTTGATAAAATCTAAAAGTCCTATTCCGCAACCCTCGGCAAAAGAACTTTATGATGAAAAGAATGAAATAGAACCTTACTTGGTTTTTACCATTTCGGATGAATCAGGAAATGAAATAAGAAAATTAACGACTCGTGCCAAAAAAGGGATTAATCAAATTAGTTGGAACCTAAAATCGCTGTGGAGTAATCCAATTAATGCGAATGCAAAATTCGAGCCTGCCAAAGAAAATACAAAACAAGGTATTTTTGTAATGCCCGGAAATTATCAAGTAAAAATGGATTTAGTGTATCAGAACAAGATTGAAAACTTAATCTCCAATCAAGCATTTAAAGTGGTAAGGTTGGAAAATAGAACGTTACCGGCGAAAGATGAAAAAGAATTTGCCGATTTTCAAAACAAGTTGAAGGAGTTAAATGCCGTTGCTTTAGGAGCTAAATCATTACTAAACGAAATTTCCCAAAGACTTTCTGCAATAGAAGTAGCGGCAGTTCAAACGAATGATTTTCCGCAAGCCACTTTAAGTCAAATTCAAGACTTAAAGAAAGAACTCAAAGAAATGAAATGGCAACTTGAAGGCGAGCAACCCATCGCGAGTTACGAAGAAATTGAACCGGCTGAAATGTCTATAATGGATAGGTTAGAGGCTATAGTTTATGTTCACAATCAATCGTTTAGCAACATCACAGCCAAACAAAAAGAAGGATATGACATTTTGAAAAATAGCCTGAAACCTATGATTCAAAGGTTAAAAGAGCTAAATAACACCATTTTACCGGAAATTGAAAAGCAACTCAATCAATACAAGTCACCTTGGACTTCAGGTAGAGTATTAGAATTTAAGGAGTAGAATAACTGAATTATAAACTTAAAAGTCGCAAAAAATAGTTAATCTATTTTTTGCGACTTTTTAATGTAAATATCTTTAATAAGTTTTATCTTTTATCTATTTGGATGTGATGTTTTTTTATATTTGAATTTACTGATCTTGACTGCACTGAACAATGGTTCCTGAGCTAGCCTGCACTGAGCTAGCCTGTACTGAGCTTGTCGATTCCGATAGACCTGCCACGCAATAGGCGTGGTATCGGAAGTCGAAGTACTATATTATTTCTTCTATATCCTTATCCGACATTTTCAATATATCAATTTCTAATTGAGTTAAACCCTCAGTAAGAATTTTGGTGTAGTCGTTGAAATTTTCAAATAACCTGTCCACTTCTTCTTGACGTTTTTTCAAAAGTTTAGAAGTACTCGTGAAAAAACCGCCTTTTAGCTTGGCTTTTTGGAGTGTATAAATTTGGATATATAACTCGTGTACCATTTCATGGGGCTCTTCCAATGCATTAAAACTCGGAATGATGGTTAAAGACATTCCGTCACCATAATACCATTTCCCAAAATCACATTCAGTTTGTACGATAGGAACTTCCGTTTTTGATTCTTGCGTGACAACTCCACGTAAGGAAATTTGTACAAAAGATTTCCATCTGATATGAGCTGCCTTTGCAGAACGGATTTGCATGATTATATCTCTTTTGGTCATTTTTTATAATGATTTAATGAAATTAATTTACAAAAATAATAAAGTTAGGCTAATAAAAATCAAAAAAGGAAATATTATTATTTAATTTTTTGAAAGAGAGTATAAATTTTGTGTGTTTTCAAAAGAAAAAATCGTAATTTTGTTTTTCATAAATTAATAATCAATTTAAAATGAGTTTCAAATTTCACTGGGGACATGGCGTCGTCTTATTTATGGGCGCTTTTATGATTTTTATTCTATCCTTTGTTTATAAAACCCTTTTTGTCGAAAAATACGACCACCAACTCGAAACCAAAAATTACTACGAAGAAGAATTAGAGTACCAAGAAGAAGTGGATAGAATCAACAATGCCAATATTTTAGAAGAAAATATAGATATAAAAACATCTGCAAAGGGACTTGATGTTGAATTTCCTAATGTGTTTGTTCCCTCCAAAGTTTCAGGGTATTTAAAATTAAGAAAGGTGGATGATGATAAACAAGACCTAAAAAAAGATATTTTTTTAAAAGACAGCGTCTTAAATATTCCTATTTCTGAATTAAATAAAGGGGCGTACCAATTAAAAGTCATTTGGATTTACGATGGAAAGGCTTATCAAAAAAATCAAAAGATTATGCTAAAGTGATGAATGAAAAATAGTGGACGTCTAATATTGGTGTTTAAAAAGTCTATAAATTAGAATCAACATATAACCTAAAACTTTAAACTTTAAACTTTTTTATGTTTGTAATTTTAACTCAAGGATTGATTATGGGATTACTCGGCGGTTTTCACTGTGTCGGAATGTGTGGTCCCATTGCATTGGTTTTACCGGTAGATAGAACTAGTAAATGGAAAGCATTAGTACAAACTTCGGCGTATCATCTGGGAAGAATTGTAACTTATGCATTAATGGGTCTGCTTTTCGGTTTGTTGGGAAAAGGTTTATCTTTAGCCGGTTTCCAGAGTAAAATATCAATATTGATGGGGGCTATAATGATATTAGCCGTTATTTTCCCAACTAATTATTTGGCTAATTTCGGCTTAGGAAAACCATTATACGGATTAGTCGCTAAATTAAAAAGTACCTTAGGTAGTTATCTACAAAAAAAATCAAGCTCTACGCTATTTATTATAGGATTATTAAATGGGCTTTTACCTTGTGGATTGGTTTATATGGCTCTAACGGGTGCCGTAGCTACCGGAGATGCTTATACAGGAGCTGCTTTTATGGCGCTTTTTGGCTTAGGAACAAGTCCATTGTTAACCGGATTGGTATTAGCAGGAAATTTCTTTTCAATAGAGGCAAGAAATAAAATCAATAAAATAATTCCCTACTTTGTAGTTTTAGTGGGTATTATCTTTATTTTAAGAGGTTTAGAATTAGGTATCAAATTTATATCACCGCCAAAAGAAAAATTGAAAATCAGAACAAAAGCCCATGTTAGCCCATCTGTTTCAAAAGATAAAATCTATCATTTTTAGAGATAAAATGACTGAAACTATAGTGAATTACCATCTTACTAAAGAAGATTTTGAAAGTGTTTCTGATAAAGAAGGGCTTAAAAAAATTATTGCTGAAAAGAATGTACCCTTAGATAGAGTGATAGCTAAATTAGCTTATTTGGAAGATTTGCAACACTTGCAAATGGAAATGGTAAAATTACAACAATGGGTTGCAAAAAATAATAAACGGGTAGCTGTTATCTTTGAAGGTCGTGATGCTGCCGGAAAAGGAGGCGCTATTCGTAGGTTTATAGAACATCTCAACCCGCGTTCTATGCGGTTAGTTGCATTAGACAAACCTACCGATGTAGAGAAAGGACAATGGTATTTTACCCGTTATATTAAACAATTACCTAATCCGGGCGAAATTGTCTTTTTCGACCGAAGTTGGTACAATCGGGCGGTAGTTGAACCGGTAATGGGTTTTTGCACACCCGAACAATACGAACAATTTATGGTACAAGTACCTGAATTTGAACACATGTTGCGCGAAGATGGAGTATATATCATCAAATTGTGGTTTTCCATCACCAAAGAAGAACAAAAACGTCGTTTTGAAGCTAGAAAAAACAACCCTTTAAAACACTGGAAATTCAGTCCCGTTGATGAAAAAGGGCAGGAATTATGGGAAGAATATTCTAATTACCGCGATAAGATGTACAGTAAAACGCATACTTCTTATTCTCCGTGGATCATTATCAAAACCAATGTAAAGAGAGAAGCCCGTTTAGAAAGTATTCGCTACGTTTTATCTCAATTTGAATACGATGACAAGGAAGAAGCCAGAACCACCTTGATTCCCGACCCTAATGTAGTGATGCGTTATTATCGTTTTTATACCCAAACTCAAATCCTGAATGAAAATGAAAAATAACACTGAATTAACCTTAAAAGATTTAAAAATACTCAATTCCAACCGCGGATTGTTCGCTCTATTGACTCAAAACGGGTATGACCCTAAAAAAGCGGTGCGTTATGTGAAATATGAGAAAAAATTAGTCAAATTACAAGTAGAGCTCATCAAACTCCAAAAATGGGTTTTAGAAAATAAGGAAAGAGTCATCGTCGTTTTTGAAGGACGTGATGCTGCCGGAAAAGGAGGTGCCATTCGAAGAATAGTAGAACGCATCAATCCAAGACATTATAGAATTGTAGCCCTACCAAAACCAAACGAAGACGAAAAAACCCAATGGTATTTTCAACGTTATGTCAATCAATTCCCAAAAGGAGGTGAAATGGTTTTCTTCGATCGTAGTTGGTATAACAGAGCGGTAGTGGAACCGGTGAATGGCTTTTGCACCCAAGCAGAATACGAAATTTTCATGAGTCAAGTCAATGAATTTGAAAAAATGATTGTAGAAAGTGGCGTTCGTTTAGTGAAAATTTATCTTTCCATTTCACGTGATGAACAAGTTTCAAGATTTGAATTGATTAAAAACAACCCTTTGAAAGTGTGGAAAATCACGCCGGTAGATGAGCGTGCACAAGAGCTTTGGGATCAATATACGGAATACAAAGAACGGATGTTTAAATTGACACAAACCGAAGGAATTCCTTTCAGAGTCATCAAAGCCAACCGCAAAACCAAAGCACGTATGAAAGTAATTCAACACTTATTAAGTAGCATTCCGTATGATAAGAATATTGAAGTGTAATTGTTTTTTTTCATAACTATAAATAACATCCATCAACTAATCCCCATCAATTTCCCCTTCAACATCTCAATCTCATCCCGATATTTCGCCGCATTGATAAAGTCCAAGGCTTTAGCCGATTCTTCCATGAGTTTGCGCTTGTCCCTAATCATTTTCTCCATTTCCGGACGACTCATATAGTTCAAAGTTTGTTCCGCTGCCACTTGTGCTAACGGATCGTAATGATAGGAAGTTATGGCACTTTTTGATAATATATTGTCCAAACTTTTCTTTACCTGCGTTGGGGTAATATTATTTTTGGTGTTGTAATCTATCTGTTTCTGACGGCGGTAATTCGTTTCATCTATAGTGCGTTGCATGCTTTGCGTGATTTTGTCGGCATACATAATGGCTTTTCCGTTCAGATGTCGTGCGGCACGACCTATGGTTTGTGTAAGCGATCGATGACTGCGTAAAAAACCTTCTTTATCCGCATCTAAAATAGCCACTAAGGACACTTCGGGCAAATCCAAGCCTTCTCTCAATAAGTTGACACCTACCAACACATCAAACAAGCCTTTTCGCAAGTCCGTCATGATTTCTACCCGTTCCAAAGTGTCTACATCCGAGTGAATGTAACGCGTTCTGATTCCTACTCTGATCAGATATTTGGTCAACTCTTCCGCCATTCTTTTGGTAAGCGTAGTCACCAAAATCCTTTCGTCTTTTTCTACGCGTTGTTGTATTTCTTCTATTAAATCATCTATTTGATTTAAGCTTGGTTTGATTTCTATTTCCGGGTCTAACAATCCTGTGGGGCGGATTACTTGCTCCACATATACTCCCATTGTTTTTTGCAATTCATAATCAGCCGGAGTAGCGCTCACATAAATTACCTGATTTTGCAATTCTTCAAATTCGGCAAACATTAGCGGTCGGTTGTCCATCGCCGCCGGCAGTCTGAATCCGTAAGCTACCAAGTTTTCCTTCCGCGAACGGTCGCCACCGTACATAGCGTGCACCTGTGGCAGTGTTACGTGACTTTCATCAATGACCATGAGAAAATCATCCGGAAAATAATCTAACAAACAGAAGGGTCGGGTGCCCGGATTTCTTCCGTCCAAGTAGCGTGAGTAATTTTCTATCCCACTGCAATAGCCCAACTCGCGAATCATTTCCAAATCATATTCCGTGCGTTCTTTGAGTCGTTTGGCTTCCAAAGGTTTTTCTATGGAATTAAAGTAATCCACTTGCAACATCATATCATCTTGAATTTGATGTATGGCTTGCTGCAACACATCCGGCGAAGTAACAAATAGATTGGCAGGATATATTCTCAAAGATTCAAATTTCTCAACCTTACTATTATTAATGTAGTCAAAGCTTTCAATTTCCTCTATTTCATCTCCAAAAAAATGGATGCGATAAGCCGTTTCTCCATAGGAAGGAAAAACCGTAACCGTGTCGCCTTTCACTTTAAAAGTTCCGGCAGAAACTTCAACTTCGGTGCGCGAATACAAACTCGTTACCAATCTGTGCAACAATTTTGATAATGGAATACGTTGTCCTACTTCTATTTCTATCACATTTTTTTTAAACTCAATGGGGTTACCTATTCCATAAAGACAAGACACCGAAGCCACCACCAATACATCTCTTCGTCCTGACAAAAGCGATGAAGTAGTGCTGATACGCAATTTTTCTATTTCTTCATTGATAGACAAATCCTTTTCTATATACACACCGGTCGTGGGAATATAAGCTTCGGGTTGGTAATAGTCGTAGTACGACACAAAATACTCCACTGCCGATTCCGGAAAGAAAGTTTTAAATTCCTGATACAATTGGGCAGCCAAGGTCTTGTTGTGTGCCAACACCAACGTAGGTTTTTGCACTTCCTGCAACACGTTCGCCACCGTAAAAGTCTTACCCGAACCCGTTACCCCGAGCAAAGTTTGATATTTCTCACCCTCGCGGAGCCCTTTCACCAATTGTTTGATGGCTTCCGGTTGGTCACCCGTAGGTTTAAATTCGGATTTGATTTTGAATTGCATAATGCAAAAGTAAGTAAACTTCGTTGTTTTTTGATTTAAAAAAAATGTTTAATTTTGCTCAAACTTCTAAATTAAAATTTTTCTTATGCACTTGAATAAATTTTATTTTACCCTATTAGCATTTTTTATTTACAATTTTCTCACAGCCCAAAGTACTACCATTACCGATACCGACTTTGAACAATTTTTAGTTACACAAGGTATAGATACCGATGGATTGGTCAATGGCACTATTCTCAATAGCGATGCTGCTGCTGTGACTATCCTCACGATGTCGGGAAATTTGAATATCGAAAATTTTACCGGATTAGAAGCTTTCGTCAATGTGGTTACGATGAATTTGGGTGACAATCAATTCGCTACTTTGCCATTAAATACTTTGACAGCGTTGGAAAGTTTGACATTTAATAATAATGATGCGTTGGCTTCTTTAGATGTAAGTGCAAACACGGCATTGAAAGTATTAAATATTGCATCAAATATTAATGTTGCGATTGATCCGCCTATTACCACCTTAGATTTATCCCAAAATACCCATCTTGAACAGCTGAGATTATACGGGTTTAACAACATTTCTAATTTTATCTTAGTCGAGAATACTGCACTTTGGAAAATAGAAACTTACTACTTAGGAGTAGCCGTTATCGACTTATCCTTACAACAAGGATTGGAAGATTTATCTATCCAATCTAGTAGCGTAAGTGTAAATTTAATTTTACCCAATGAAACAACAGCACTAAAAAAATAAACCTAAGTGCCATTAATTTTCCTACAATAGATCTTTCTCCTTATATTGCTTTGGAATACATAAGTTTAATGTCAACCAATTTTGAAAATTTAACTTTACCTACAACTAACAGCTTAACGTATATAAGGATTTGGGGTCATAAATTGTCACATCCCATTTCTATGGCTTCTGCCCCCATGTTAAATTATTTAGATTTTAGGAATAATAATGGTTCAACACCTTTAGATATTGACATTACCCAAAACCCCCAATTAACTACTCTTTGGTTAACAAGCGATTTGTTAAATAAGATCGACCTAACGCAAAATACCTTATTAAAAACGCTTTATATATATGGTAATAATCTAAACTCGTTAAATGTAACACAAAATACGGTTTTAGAAACCTTAGATGCATCGCATAATTTATTGCCCAATATTGATATTACGCAGAATACGGTTTTAAAATATCTTACACTTTCACACAATTTACTAACTAATACTAGTGTAGATTTCTCTCAAAACAGCATACTTAATAGTTTATCGATAAATAATAATCTTTATGATACCACAGGTCCTGATTTATCTCAAAATACTGTATTACATTATGTAGATATTTCCAATAATCAAGTGGCCTCATTGGACATCAGTAACAATGTAGAATTAGTGAGTTTAGTTGCCCATCATAATTTGTTTTCAGGTACGGACATTTTAGACCAACTTTTTGTCATTAAATCCGGATATAACGGACTGTCTGCCTCTAATATCATTGATGTGAGTTTTAATAATTTAAGCGGTACTATTCCGGACTTTGCCGGTTTGGAATCTTCCCATACAAATTATTTCAGATTTTATTTCAACGACAATCAATTTCACTTTGGAGATTTTGAAAATCAGCACGACGATTTTCTCTATTACATGACGCATAATAATACATTTGGTTCTTCGCAATTACCCATAATGACAAATTATTTCTATGCCCCGCAAGCCAAAGTCAATGAAGTTGAAACTCTCAATGAGAATGCCGGAAATAATGTTACGCTTTCTACCATTGTAAGAGGGACTCAAAATCACTATCAATGGTTTAAAGACGATGTTGCCATAGCAACAGCGCCGGATAGTCCCTATTACACCCTATACGATGTAAATTCATGAGATGCCGGTGTGTACCACTGTGAAATAACCAGCGATTTAGTCCCATTTGAAAATGCTAATCCACCCGGAACCGATGGGAAAAATCTTTTATTGGTCAGAAATGATATAACGCTCAATGTCAATTATACCGAGAGTTGTGTGAGTTTAGCACAGCCTCTAAACGGGGCAACCAATGTACCTGTCAATACCGGTATCACTTGGATTGAAAACTCAGGTGCTTGCGGGTATTACTTGAGTGTAGGAACCAATGCCGCAGCAACAAACTTGATTAACAATGTAGATGTCGGGGAGGTAAATACCTACAACTTCACATCTAATCTGTCTCCAAGTACGGTGTATTATGTAAAAATTGTTCCCTATTTTGCTTCGGGAACTACATTGACTTGTTCTATTTATTCTTTTACTACCGGAATTATCACTACTATTCCGAGTTGTACTACATTACTAGATCCCGAAAACAACGCAACCCAAATACCCATAGATGCAAACCTCAGTTGGAATCCTGCCAATGGGGCTGATGGCTATTACTTAAGCGTAGGCACCACCTCAGGTGGCACAGATTTGATCAACAATCAAAACGTAGGAAATGTAACGACTTATGATTTTACTACGGATTTACCTTATAACACCACCATCTACGTCAGCATCGCGCCTTACAACGCAGCAGGCAATGCCACAGGTTGCACGCAAGAGAGTTTCATTACCGAACCTCAACCTATCGTAATTCCCGATTGCACAAACCTTTCCAATCCATTAGCAAATGCCACCAACGTTGGCATTGCCACCAACCTTACTTGGAATGCTGTGGCTACTGCTATGGGCTATTACTTAAGCGTAGGCACCACCTCAGGCGGCACAGATTTGGTCAACAATCAAGACGTAGGGAATGTAACCACTTATGATTTTACTACGGATTTACCTTATAACACCACCATCTACGTCAGCATCACGCCCTACAACACAGCAGGCAATGCCACAGGATGCACGCAAGAGAGTTTCACTACCGAATCTCAACCTATCGTAATTCCCGATTGTACAAACCTTTCCAATCCGCTGGCAAGTGCTACCAACGTCGGCATTACCACCAACCTTACTTGGAATGCTGTGTCTACTGCTACGGGCTATTACTTAAGCGTTGGCACCACCTCAGGCGGCACAGATTTGGTCAACAATCAAGACGTGGGGAATGTAACCACTTATGATTTTACAACGGATTTACCCTACAACAGCACCATCTATGTAACCCTCACGCCCTACAACACAACAGGTAATGCCACAGGATGCACGCAAGAGAGTTTCATTACCGAACCTCAACCTATCGTAATTCCCGATTGCACAAACCTTTCCAATCCATTAGCAAATGCCACCAACGTTGGCATTGCCACCAACCTTACTTGGAATGCTGTGGCTACTGCTATGGGCTATTACTTAAGCGTAGGCACCACCTCAGGCGGCACAGATTTGGTCAACAATCAAGACGTAGGGAATGTAACCACTTATGATTTTACTACGGATTTACCTTATAACACCACCATCTACGTCAGCATCACGCCCTACAACACAGCAGGCAATGCCACAGGATGCACGCAAGAGAGTTTCACTACCGAATCTCAATCCATCGTAATTCCCGATTGCACAAACCTTTCCAATCCGCTGGCAAGTGCTACCAATGTCAGCATTACCACCAACCTTACTTGGAATGCCGTGGCTACTGCTACGGGCTATTACTTAAGCGTAGGCACCACCTCAGGCGGCACGGATTTGGTCAATAACCTAAATGTAGGCAATGTAACCACTTATGATTTTACAACAGATTTACCTTATACCACCACCATCTACGTCAGCATCACGCCTTACAATACAGCTGGCAATGCCACAGGTTGCACGCAAGAGAGTTTCACTACCGAAATGCCTGTATTAAGCGAAACTAAATATGGAATTTCACCTGATGGTGATGGAATCAATGATTACTTGGAAATTGTTGGAATCGAAATATATCCGCAAAATAAAATTTCTATTTACAATCGTTGGGGCGATTTAGTCTTTGAAATGAAAAATTATAACAATTCTGATAAGAAATTTGAAGGAATAGCCAATAAATCGAGAGAATTAGGAGCAGATATTTTACCGGAAGGTACTTATTTCTTCGTTTTGGATATCAATGCAAATGCGCAGGAAGCATTGAAAGGATTTATTGTTTTAAAACGTTAAAATTAGAATAAGTGATGAACAAATTATATTTTTCCATTTTAGCATTTATTACATACAATATAGTAAATGCCCAACAAACGCCTGTTTTTTCCGAATACCACAACAATCCTTTAATCATTAATTCGGCGTTTACCGGTCTAAAAAGCAATGCTGAACTCAGTTTAAGTGCTAATGGTTTTATGAGTGATATAGAGGGGAGTCCAATAGACGCAAAATTAACCTACAACATGCCTATTGAAAAAACCAATATGGGAATTGGCGGAGGAATCATCTACGATAGAATAGGAGTAAGCAACATCAATTCGTTTTTTCTATCCTATTCTTATCACATCAGTTTTGATCATAAAAGTTACAGACCGGATTGGGACATGTATAAAGAAAATGTTTTATCCTTCGGGATTTCAGTCGGAGGACAAATGTTTCAAGAAAATTTATTGGAATTAAATCATACAGAAGATCCACACTTCGATGAAAATATAGCTACTTTTAGACCCAATGTTGGTGCTGGGATATTATTAAACAACAAGAAATTTTATCTAGGTTTATCAGCAACCAATCTTTTAGATTTGTCCGATGCTAAAAAAGATAAAGTCGACTTTGAAAGCCCATTTTTCGGATATCTTGGCTTTAGATTTTATACCGACAGGTTCGAAAAATCCTCTTTCAAACCGAGTGTATTGGTCAAATATGTTGAAGGAGCTCCCATACAAACCGATTTCAATATGGCTTTCAATTACGACAACAAATTTGAAATAGGAGCTGGCTACCGAACCCAAAACCAAATCAACTTCTTAGTAGGACTTTTTGTTAAAGAAAAATTTAAGTTCGTCTATCAATACCAACATGCACTGCTTGTTTCTCCATTCAAAAGTGGACACGGGATTATCTTGAATTACGGATTTTAAATATAAACTGTGTGGCCTATTTCGCGTGTAGTCTCACTTTTGCTTAACTATATGTTGAAAAACATAAACGTTAAGTAGATTGCTATTCAAAATCTGCAGAAAAACACAAATCATTCTTCTTTGTTTTGCTTTATGAAATAGTTAAAATACAAAATGGATGAAGCTAAACTTGAAAAAATAATAATAAAATGTTTAATCAATTTTACTAATTCCTTAAAGGAATAAATATCTCAAATTATACATAACTATATTAAGGCTTTTTGCGAACAAAAACTATTTAATTAATTTTGCTCCACTTTAAACTATTACAATGACCACAAAACAAGAAGTTAAAAAAATAATTGTCATCGGAGGAGGATTTGCCGGTTTACAATTCATAAAACTACTTGGCAATCACAATGAGTATCAAATCATTTTGGTAGATACCAATAACTACAATTTTTTTCCTCCCTTAATTTATCAGGTTGCTACCGGTTTTATGGAGCCATCAACCATTAGTTATCCTTTTAGAAAAATTCTCAGAACCTATACAAATGTCCATTTCAGAATGGGTATTCTTGAAAAGGTTGTTCCTGAGGAAAACAAGATTATTTTAAACAACGGAGTATTACAGTACGACATTTTAGTGATGGCAACAGGTACCATATCCAATTTTTTTGGCAATAAAAATATCGAAGCCAAAAGTTTGCCTATGAAAACCATCGGCGATGCCCTGTTGCTTAGAAATTCCTTTTTAGCTCGATTAGAACACGCGTCCCGAAAAGAGAATGAAGAGGAGAGAAAAAAATATCTAACTTTTGTCATCGCTGGCGCAGGACCCACCGGTGTGGAGCTTTCAGGAGTTTTAGCCGAAATGAAATCCTCTGTGCTTTTAAAAGATTATCCCGAATTAAAAAGCAAAGATGCAGTTGACATTTATTTAATTGACGGTCAAGATGCGGTTTTGGCTGTCATGTCTGAAAAAGCCCAAAAATACGCAACCCGTAAGTTGACAGATTTAGGAGTAAAAATTTTATTAAAAACACTAGTCAATGATTATGACGGCGAAACCGTCTTTTTATCAGATGGAACACAAATTGCCTCAAAAAATTTCGTTTGGGCAGCCGGTGTAGCTGCCAGCGTGTTTGAGGGTTTTAGTAAAGAAAGTATTGGAGACGGAAAGCGTTTGATCACCAATCAATTTAGTCAAGTCCATTCCTATGAAAATATTTATGCTTTGGGCGATTGTTCCATTATTACCGATGATAAAAATTATCCTAAAGGACATCCGCAATTGGCGCAAGTGGCAATTCAGCAAGCAGCAAATCTCGCAAAAAATCTTAAAAGAAAGAAAGAAAATTGGACACCGTTTCAATATAACGATAGTGGAGCATTGGCAATCATAGGTAGAAATAAAGCTGTATTCGACTTTTCAAAACAAAAGTATTTTATGTTTGGTTTTACCGCATGGTTAATTTGGGCTTTTGTTCACATTTTAGGCTTGGTGAATTTTAGAAATAGATTCAAAGCACTATACAATTGGTTAGGTTCTTACATTTCAAAAGACCAATTTTTTAGAATGATTATAAAACCTACCGACAAATAAGACTAACATTGATTAATAGAGGTTAAATAAAAGACAACAGAACTAATTTTAAAAGAAAAAAATTCTGTTAAGTGTCTTAATATAAGATTTCAATTTCCAAAAGTAAGTATATAGGGAAGCTCTAACCCCCCCCCCTTTTTTATCGCGAAAGGGTCTTTTTGAAAAATTACTGAGTTATTTCAAAACTGCTACTTCAATAGTGTTTAAGAAGGGAACTTTATAGAAAACATCAATGAAATGATGTTTGGTTTATATACTTGGGTGATCATTTTTTTAAATCTTAAAGCGGTATAATAAAAATTAATACGTAAAAAATTGCACCTCAAATCCCTTTCTATTGATAATTGTTTAATTAACATTATAATATTTTTAATTTTTTGTGTATTTTTTTAAAAACACTTGCATAGTTTATTTTTTTTTTAGTCATTTGTTCCATCAAATGAAACACTTATTTTTACATAGAACGAATCCATTGATTACCACCTTTCCCCTGAGGTACGGATTTGCATTTTTCTATAGCGCTCTTCTTTTTCACATTCGCCTTTGAGCGTGAGATGTCTTTTTAGTTTCTTAATCTTTTTTGTTTTTTTTTAATTGCTTTTTCATACACAAAGAGCAATTTATCTAATTTACTCATATCCTCACTTTTTAATCAATATTTATATTTTTATAAACAGATGAAATAGCCATAAGAATAACATCATACCAACCGTGAATGATTAAAAGGCTATTCCATGTGACCAATAAAAAGCAATAAATTTAAACACATGAAATACAAAATTGTAAATGCCGATGCTTCTCACTACCATTTCAGTGAGACTATAACCAAAATGATGGAAGAATCCGCTAAAGTACGCGGTACCGGTATTGCTAAAAGAGAACCTCAGTACATCGTGAAAAAAATGGAAGAGGGCAAAGCCGTTATCGCCTTATTAGATGAGGAAGTGGTGGGCTTTTGCTACATGGAAACTTGGGATAACCACGAATATGTGGCTAATTCAGGACTCATCGTGCATCCCGACCATAGAAAGTCCGGTTTGGCAAAACGAATCAAAGCTAAAATTTTTGAACTTTCCAAGAAAACGTTTCCCAATGCCAAACTCTTTGGAATTACTACCAGTTTAGCCGTGATGAAAATCAATGCAGATTTAGGCTACAAACCCGTTACCTTCTCTGAGCTCACCCAAGATGATGATTTTTGGAAAGGCTGCCAAACTTGCACCAACTATGACATTCTGAAACGTACGGACCGTAAAATGTGTTTATGCACCGCTATGGTATGCGACTTAAAAGAAGTAGCCGAAAAAACCGCTGACGTAAAGGTTTCCAACAAAGAAAAATGGACAAAATTTTTAGATTTCATTAAAAACCATCCTTTTAAAAATATAAATACTAAACAAGTAATACTGTTTATGTCTAAAAAGTAAATTTAAGCTGTTTCGAAATGAGCCTAAGTAATCTAGCTCAATTCGCCATAATTCTGTTCAGGAGCTAATTCATAATTCAAAGCTCATATTATCCTGCCAAGCTAAAAACATGGTATAGGGTAGTAGCTCGTAACTCGTAATTTGTAAATCATAAATCCTATCCCGATATTACTTCCAAGCTAAAAGCATGGTATAGGGACCAAAATTAATATAACTCAATTAACCAAATTCACAAACCATGACTAAAAAAAAGGTTTTATTAGCATTCAGCGGAGGTTTAGATACCTCATTCAGTGTAAAATACTTGATGCACGACCTCCACTTTGAAGTCTATTCAGCCATTGTAAATACTGGTGGATTCTCTGCTGTTGAATTACAAGAAATTGAACAAAAAGCCCTTAACTTGGGGGTAAAACATCACACAGCATTGGAGCAAACAGAGGTTTTCTACGATAAAATCTTAAAATATTTACTGTTTGGCAATGTGTTAAAAAACAATACCTATCCGCTTTCCGTAAGTGCTGAACGCACCGTGCAAGCCGTTGCATTGGCAAATTACGCAAAAGAACTAAAAGTAGATGCCATTGCGCATGGCAGTACTGCCGCCGGCAACGACCAAATCCGCTTCGATTCCGTTTTTCAATTACTCATTCCTGAAATCGAAATCATTACGCCCATCAGAGATTTACGCATTTCAAGACAAGATGAAATTGCTTATCTGCAAAAACACAAAGTGGAACTTCCTTGGGAAAAAGCTAAATATTCCATTAATAAAGGGATTTGGGGCACCAGCGTAGGCGGACAGGAAACGCTCACTTCGCATCAGACCTTACCCGAAGGGGCTTACCCTAATCAATTGACGGAAACTTCCCTGTTGAACATCAATATTGAATTTAAAAAAGGAGAACCTGTTGCCCTTAATGGTCAACAAATGAAACCTACTGAACTCATCGCTGAATTAAATACAATTGCCGGAAAATATGCCATAGGAAGAGACATGCACATTGGCGATACTATTATCGGGATTAAAGGTAGAGTAGGTTTTGAAGCGCCTGCCCCCTTGGTTTTAATCAAAGCTCATCACACTTTAGAAAAACACACCTTGTCCAAATGGCAATTGTATTGGAAGGAGCAATTGGCGAATTGGTACGGTATGTTTATCCACGAATCTCAATATTTTGAACCCGTAATGCGTGATATTGAATCTTTTTTAACCTCAAGTCAACAAAAAGTGAGCGGTAAGGTCTTTATTGCCCTTTATCCTTATCGTTTTGTAGTCAACGGAATTGATTCTCCTTACGACCTGATGAACTCTGAATTTGGCGATTATGGTGAAGTAAACAAAAAATGGGATGGACAAGATGTAAAAGGATTTACCAAAATATTCAATTTGTCGCAACAAATATTCAATTCAAAAGATAAAAACGTATGATAAAAGCGGGTATCATAGGCGGAACCGGTTTAGTTGCCGGCGAATTATTGCGTATCTTGTCGCAGCATCCTGAGGTAGCGGTAGATTTTGTTTACAGCCATTCGCAACCTAACGATAAGGTAACTTCTGTACACAACGACTTATTTGAGTACGAAAATCTACGCTTCACCGACAAGGTAAATTCGGAGGTCGATGTGGTATTTCTGTCGCTTGGACACGGATATTCCAAAAAGTTTATCGAAGAACATCCTTTCTCTAATTCAACCAAAATCATTGATTTGAGTAATGATTTCCGATTGCAAAAAGACAAGCATTTTAGCAATAAGGACTTTGTGTATGGCTTGATAGAGCTTAACAAGTCTAAAATTATGCAAGCGCAGCATATCGCCAATCCGGGTTGTTTTGCTTCTGCCATCCTCATGGGACTTTTGCCTTTGGCGCAAGCGCAATGGTTAAAAAACGATATTCACATCCACGGCATTACGGGCGCTACGGGCGCGGGCAATGCGTTGAGTGAAACTTCACATTTTATCTGGCGCGATAATAATATTTCTATTTACAAAGCTTTCACTCATCAGCATTTAGCTGAAATCAAGGAGAGTGTAAGGACGCTTCAAACTGATTTTGATAAAAAATTGAACTTTATTCCCGTTAGAGGTGATTTTTCGAGGGGAATTTTTGTGAGTATGTACACTACTTGTGAAAAAACCGAATCAGAATTGGTGCAACTTTTTGTCGATTTTTACAAAGCTGAACCTTTTGTGCATATTTCCGACAAACAAATTCATTTAAAACAAGTGGTCAATACCAACCATACCCTGATTCATGTCCAAAAGTTTGAAGACAAGGTTTTAATAACCACCGCCATTGATAATTTAATTAAAGGAGCTGCCGGTCAAGCAGTGCAAAACCTCAATTTGATGTTTGGATTTCCCGAACAAACCGCTCTTAATTTAAAAGCTAATTATTTTTAAAAATGAAACTATTTGATGTATATCCACGATTTCCCATTACACCCGTAAAAGCTAAAGGAGTTTATGTTTGGGATGAAAATAACACGAGGTATTTAGATCTCTATGGAGGACACGGCGTGATTTCCATAGGACATTCGCATCCGCAATACACCAAAGCCATTGAAAATCAAGTGAAAAAAATAGGGTTTTATTCCAATTCCATTGAAATTCCCATACAAAAAGAATTAGCCGAAAAATTGGGAAATTTGAGTGGCTATCCTGATTATGCTTTGTTTTTGTGCAACAGTGGTGCCGAAGCGAATGACAATGCTATCAAATTGGCTTCTTTTTACAATCATAAAAAAACCGTAATCGCTTTTAAAAATAGTTTTCACGGAAGAACCGGAGTAACCTTAAATGTTACAGACGATCCAAAAATTTCGGCATCCATCAATCAAGATAATTTTAAAGTCATTTATGTTCCTTTAAATGATACAGTTGCTTTTGATGAAGCCATAAAGCAACCGGATGTGAGCAGTGTAATCATAGAAGGAATTCAAGGAGTCGGAGGTTTAGATTATCCTAATGTTGAATTTTTAGAATACATCAGTGCCGCCTGTGCGCAACACGAAGTCATCCTGATTTTAGACGAAATTCAAAGTGGATATGGCAGAAGTGGTAAATTTTTTGCCCATCAACATAGCGCTATAAAACCGGATTTGATTACTACCGCCAAAGGAATGGGCAATGGTTTTCCTATAGCCGGTTTGCTGATTCATCCCAAAATAGAAGCTCAAAAAGGAATGTTAGGGACTACTTTTGGTGGCAATCACTTAGCTTGTGCTGCCGGTGTAGCTGTGCTAGATGTTTTAGAAGCTGAAAATTTAATGTCTAATGTTGTCGACGTGAGTGCCTATTTAGTCAAAGAATTAGCAACCATTCCGCAAGTGATTAAAGTAAAAGGAATGGGCTTGATGTTAGGCGTTGAATTAGCGTATCCGGTTGATGAAGTGCGACTTAAACTTTTGAATGCCTATCAAATCTTTACCGGAAATGCCAAAAATAAATACGTACTTAGAATACTTCCTCCACTGGGAGTGACTAAAAAACAAGTTAAAGTTTTTGTAAATGCATTGCGCGAAATTGTAAGTTAAATGAACTCGCTCATGATTAAAAATGAATTAACGGTAGTCAAAATTGGAGGCAATGTCATTGATAATCCTCCTGCTCTAAGTGAATTTATCGATTTGTTTGCAAAGCTGCAAGGAAATAAGATGCTCATTCACGGGGGTGGTAAAAAGGCAACGGAAGTAAGCAACAAATTGGGCTTGGAAGTGCAAATGTCAGCGGGTAGAAGAATTACAACCCAAGCCGATTTAGAAGTAGTTACTATGGTTTACGCCGGATTAATTAATAAAACCATCGTCAGCGGGTTGCAAGCTGTTCATTCCAATGCCATTGGCTTATCAGGAGCTGATGCTGATGTGCTGCGTGCCTCGCGCAGACCGGTAGGGGAGATTGATTACGGTTGGGTAGGCGATATTACCCATGTAAACAGCATTTTTATCCAAAAACTCCTTGAGGAGCATTACGTTCCGGTATTTTGTCCGCTGGCACACAACGGAGCCGGACAAATGTTAAATGTAAATGCCGACACGGTTGCAGCCGAAATAGCCATCGGAATGAGCGCATGGTATAAAGTCAATTTAATTTACGTTTTTGAAAAACCCGGCGTTTTAGAAAATCTTAACGATGTAAATTCTGTAATCAAAACGATTCGTCAATCCGATTTTCAAAGCCTTTTAGCTGAAAAAAAGGTGGACAAAGGAATGATTCCAAAGTTGACCAACTGTTTTAATGCCTTGGAAAAGGGGGTAACTTCGGTACACATTACAGATACGAACTATTTTAAAATCAAAGAACCTATTTTTACCAATTTAATTTTATAAACGATGAATGTTGATTTCTTATACGGTAAAGCTCTTGAATTACTTCAAGATTTAATAAAAATTCCTTCTTTTTCGGGAGAAGAAGATCAAACAGCGCAATGCATTTTCAATTGGCTACAAGAAATGGGAGTAAACGTTCAACGCGATAAAAACAATGTTTGGGCGGTCAATCACTTTTTTGATGCTTCAAAACCGAGTATATTGCTCAATTCGCACCACGATACGGTCAAACCGAACAAAGGTTACACCAAAGACCCTTTTACACCTGAAATAGCGGATGGAAAATTATTTGGCTTAGGAAGCAATGATGCAGGAGGACCCTTAGTAACACTGGCTTCCTTGTTTGTGCATTTCTACAATCAATCCGATTTAAAATACAATCTGATTTTAGCTTTAACCGCCGAAGAAGAAAACTCAGGTGATAATGGTTTAGATTATTTAAAAACCATATTACCTCCGATAGAATTTGCGGTCATAGGTGAGCCTACGGAAATGAAAATGGCGATAGCCGAAAAAGGATTATTGGTCATTGACGGCTATGCTACCGGTGTTTCGGGACACGCTGCCCACGAAAACACAGTCAATGCCCTATATAAAGCTATAGACGACATCAATTGGATTAGAAATTACGAATTTTCTAAAGTTTCTCCTCTATTGGGAAAAGTAAAAATGAGCGTTACCCAAATCAATGCAGGAAATCAGCATAATGTAGTGCCTGCCGAATGTCATTTTGTGGTAGATGTAAGGGTAAATGAATTGTATCAAAACAAAGAAATTTTTGACTTTTTGCAGCAAAACACCCAAAGTCATTTAGAAGCCCGTTCATTCAAACTCAATTCATCCTACATTTCCTCTGAACATCCTGTAGTTAAAAGTTGGAAAACTTTTGAGGGGGAAACCTATGGTTCGCCCACCTGTTCGGATCAAGCGGTGTTAAACGTTCCTTCTTTTAAAATGGGACCCGGAAATTCCCTGCGTTCTCATAGCGCCGATGAATTTATCTATTTGAACGAGATTAAGGAAGGCATTGAAAAATACATCCAATTGTTTACTAAAATATTGTAAATTATAAATTATGAAACTCTGGAACAAAGGTTATTCAATAGATGCGTTGATAGAAAATTTCACGGTGGGAAATGACCGCATCATTGATGTGAAATTAGCTAAATACGATATTAGAGCCAGCTTGGCACACGCTGAAATGTTGCAAAAAATCGGAATATTGACAGCTGAAGAGCTTGAACTTATTCAAAAGGCTTTTGCATCCATAGCAGATGAAATCAATTCCGATTCCTTTTCAATAGAAAAGGAATTTGAAGATATTCACAGCAAAATTGAATTTGAATTGATTCAAAGGATAGGGGAGACCGGGAAAAAAATTCACGCGGCTCGTTCCAGAAATGACCAAGTATTAGTGGCATTGCATCTTTATTACAAAGATGAAATTGAAAATATTAAGCAATTAATTAAAGATTTATTCGATACTTTAATTGCATTGGCAGAACAATATAAGTCAGTTCTACTTCCCGGTTATACGCATACCCAAGTGGCTATGCCCTCGTCTTTTGGGTTGTGGTTTTCGGCGTATGCAGAAGTTTTAATTGATGATGTCATTCTTTTGAATGCAGCTTATGCTATTGTCAATCAAAATCCGCTCGGTTCGGCAGCCGGTTATGGGTCTTCTTTTCCAATAGATCGCGAAATGACCACCAAAACACTCGAATTTGAAACCCTGAAATACAACAGTATTGCCGCCCAAATGAGCAGAGGGAAAACAGAACGGGCCTTGAGTGCTACTTTAGCATCGGTAGCTTTTACACTATCAAAACTCGCTAACGATTGCATTTTATTTTCAAGTCAAAATTTCAATTTTATTAAATTACCTAAGGAATTTACCACCGGTTCCAGCATCATGCCGCACAAACAAAATCCCGATGTATTTGAGTTGGTAAGGGCTTACAGCAATAAAATTCAAAGTTTACCGAATGAAATTAACATGATGACTTCTAATCTGATGAGTGGGTATCATCGCGATTATCAGTTGTTAAAAGAGCCTATGATGCAAGCCATAGAGCAGATTCAAGCTGCGTTAGCAATTTTTACTTATGTTATCAAAGAAGTCAAAGTCAATACCGCTGTTTTAGACGATAGTAAATACGACACTTTGTTCAGTGTAGAAGCGGTCAATGCCTTAGTGATGCAAGGAATGTCCTTTAGAGATGCTTATCAAAAAGTAGGAAAAGACATTCTGGAAAGTCAATTTACTCCAAGCAAAAATCTTCACCACACCCACATAGGAAGTGTGGGTAACTTAGCTTTGGAGGACATTGTGAAAAAGTTTATAGATCATTTTAGCAGAAATTTTTAGAAGAAAACGTGTGAATTTGTTATTTTTGACATGTTATTTTTAGAATTTAATATTAAAATGAACATCCACATTTCCGACCTCATCCGGCATCTCGAATCCCAAGCCCCACTGCATTACGCCGAAAGCTTTGACAACGTAGGCTTGCTCACCGGAAATCCTAACTGGGTAGTAACAGGCATTTTAGTTACCTTAGACACTTTAGAAGAAGTGGTGGACGAAGCTATTGCAAAAAAATGCAATGTTATTGTCAGTTTTCATCCCATTATTTTCAGTGGTTTAAAAAGCCTTACCGGAAAAACCTATGTAGAACGCGCCGTCATCAAAGCCATTCAAAATAACATTGCCATCTATGCCCTTCACACTGCCTTAGACAATCAAAAATGGGGCGTCAGCGGTAAAATGGGTAACGTTCTGGGCATAGAAAACCATAGTGTTTTAATACCCCAAAAGCAAACCATCAAAAAACTCACCACTTACGTGCCACAAGCTTATGCTGAGCAAGTCAGAAAAGCACTTTTTAAAGCCGGAGCAGGTTATATCGGCAATTATTCCGAGTGTAGTTTTAATTCATCTGGTATTGGTACTTATTTGCCCAATGAATTTGCAAATCCCAGCATTGGCGAAATAGGAAAGTTACAGGAAGAGAGCGAAACCCAAATTGGCGTTTATTTTGAAAAACATTTGGAAAGCAAGGTACTTAAAGCGCTATTTGAATCCCACCCTTACGAAGAAGTGGCTTATGAAGTAATCACTTTGGACAATACACATCAAAACATCGGAATGGGCATCGTAGGTACTTTGGCATCTGCCGTTTCGGAATCGGTTTTTATGCAATTATTGATGCAAAAGTTTGGCTTGAATAACATCAGACATTCCAAGTTTATTAATAAGCCCATCCAAAAAGTAGCGGTTCTTGGTGGTTCGGGAAGTTTTGCTTTAAAAAGTGCAATAGCAGCCGGAGCAGATGCTTATGTAAGTGCCGACTTTAAATACCACGAATTTTATGGCGCCGAAAACCAAATTCTAATTGCAGATATTGGACATTTTGAAAGTGAACAATTTACTAAAATTTTAATTTTGGAGTTTATTCAAAAAAAATTCACTACTTTTGCCGTCCGAATATCTGAGACTAACACAAATCCTGTTTTTAATTACCATTAATTATGACCAACAAGAAAGAAGTGAGTGTAGAAGAAAAGCTAAGAGCTTTGTATGACTTACAATTAATTGATTCAAAATTAGATGCAATGCGTCTGATGCGTGGAGAATTGCCTTTAGAAGTGCGCGACTTGGAAGACGATATTGCCGCCTTCGAAGTCAGAATCAAAAAACAAAAAGATGCCATCGAACAATTAGAAAACGAAATTTCTAACAAAAAGAAAGAAATTGACGAATCTAAAAGTAAAGTCCAAAAATACACTAAACAACAAGATAAAGTTAGAAATAACCGTGAATTCGATTCTTTAAAGAAGGAAATTGAATTTGAAGAATTAGAAATGCAATTAGCCGAAAAAAAGATTAAGGAGTCTAAAATAAAAATAGAACAAAAAATTGCCATTATTCAAGAAACTGAAGAAAGATTGAATTCTAAAAAAGATCATCTAACCCATAAAAAAAGTGAATTAGATGAAATTATAAATGAAACTGAAAAAGAAGAGCAAGAAATGTTGAAAAAATCTGAAGAATACAGTGAACTAATCGATACTCATTTGCTGAAAGCCTACAAACGTATCCGCAGTAATGTGAAGAATGGTTTATCGGTTGTAAAGGTAGAACGTGGCGCCGCAGGAGGTTCTTATTTTACCATCCCACCTCAAAAACAATTGGAAATAGCCTCTCGTAAAAGAGTGGTAATAGACGAAAATTCCGGAAGAATCTTGGTTGATGCTAAGCTTGCTGAAGAAGAAGAAGAAAAAATTAATGCGTTGTTTTCTTAACTAAGAATAAAAATAGATAAAGAAGCCGTTTCAATCCTGAAACGGCTTCTTCTATTTTGGACGAATTACTATTTATTTTTTTAAAGGTAAAGGGCTAAGAAAAAGCGCAACAATATACATATTGTTGCGCTCGCAGATTTAGGGGAGATACAGGGTTTCAATGTATCAACAGTTTTATAAATTAATTTAAATTTTGAATCAGATTTACCTTTTTCATTCCCACTTGTATGGCTTGTTCGTTCATAGGAATGAGATTGTGATGTCTTGACGGTAAGGATTTTTCTAAACCTTTATGTATGTTTTCCATTTTAACAATTGGGTGCAATTTTAGATAGGCACCCATAATGATCATATTAAATACTTTACGATTATTCATGTCAGATGCTTCTTTTGCTCCTTCAATGGTAGCTATATTTATATCAGTTCTTGTCGGAGGATGCGATATGCCGTTGGGATCATACAACAACAATCCCCCCTTTTTTACAGTCGCTTCAAATTTATCCATCGACTGTTGATTGAGGACTATAGCGGTGTCAAATTCGTGTAATATGGGAGAATTGATACGCTCGTCACTCAAAATAACAGCAACGTTGGCTGTCCCTCCTCGCATTTCCGGGCCGTAAGAGGGCATCCAACTCACTTCCTGTCCTTCCATAATACCGGAGTAAGCTAATATTTTTCCCATAGAGAGAACTCCTTGTCCTCCAAACCCTGCTATGATTATTTCTTCAGTCATCTTTTAAAATTGTTTCAAGTTTTACGTTTCACGTTATAGGTCGCTGAGCGATCTCTATACCACGCCTTGTGTGGTGGGTCTATCGGGAGATAGCGTCGGTCGCTGAGCGAAGTCGAAGCATACTTTTTTACTTCTTTATATCTCCAAGAGGAAAATAAACTGCCATATTTTCTTCTAACCAAATATTGGCTTGTTCGGGCGTCATTTTCCAACCGGAGTTGCAATTGATGAGCACTTCTACTATAGATGTTCCTTTATTATCCCTTTGGTTTTCAAAGGCTTTCTGAATAGCTCTTTTGGTTTTATTGACCAAGGTGGGTTTATGAACTGCTTGTCTTGTAGCATAACAAACACCCGGCAACATGGCTACCATTTCAGTTATTTTCAATGGATAGCCTGCAGTGTGAACATCGCGTCCGTAAGGTGAAGTAGATGACTTCATTCCCTCCAAAGTAGTTGGTGCCATTTGTCCACCGGTCATACCGTAAATTCCGTTATTGACAAAAATAATAACGATGTTTTCTCCGCGATTGCAAGCATGTATGGTTTCCGCTGTTCCGATGGCAGCTAAATCTCCATCTCCTTGATAAGTGAATACATATTTATTTGGAAACACGCGTTTAATCCCCGTTGCCACCGCAGGTGCTCGTCCGTGTGCAGCTTGTTGCATATCTATATTCATAAATTCATAAGCCAATACAGAACATCCTACAGGGGCTACACCAATAGTATCAGCAGTAATGCCCATTTCTTCTACTACTTCCATGATCAACCTATGCACTACACCGTGTCCACAACCGGGACAGTAGCTCAATGGAACACTATTAATGTTTTCTGTTTTTTTGAATACAACAGTTCCTGTTTTGATGATTTCTTCAGGAGTTATTACAGATGTTGTCATTTTTTCTATAAAGTTTTTAGATGATTTTCTACTGCAGTTAAAACTTCACCCGGCGTGGCTATCATACCACCCATTCTACCGTAATGTATTACCGGAGTTTTTCCATCAACCGCTAATCTCACATCTTCTACCATTTGTCCGGCATTCATTTCTACAGAAATAAATCCTTTTACTTTTCCGGCATATTTTGCAATAGTTTTCGAAGGGTAGGGCCAAAGGGTAATAGGGCGAATCAATCCTAATTTCATTCCTTTTTCACGACCAATTTGTATCACTTTTTGACAAATACGAGCACTGGTGCCAAAGGCAACCATAATATAATCAGCGTCTTCACAATGGATTTCTTCCGATTCTGTTTCGTTTTCTTCAATGCGTTTATATTTGGCTTGCAAGTCCAGATTGTGAACTTCTTGTTTTTCAGATTTTAGATTGAGCGAAGTGATTATATTTTGTTTCCTACCATTTTTTCTTCCGGTGGTAGCCCAACTATCGTATTTTTCAATTAATTCATCGTCTGTCAAGCGAGGTTTAGCATCTGGAAGATATACTTTTTCCATCATTTGTCCTATGGCGCCATCGGCTAAAATCATCACTGGATTTCGGTATTTAAAAGCCAGCTTAAAACTTTTATCGACAAAGTCCGCCATTTCTTGAACGGTAGAGGGAGCTAAAACAATAAGTCTGTAATCGCCGTGTCCACCGCCTTTGACCGCTTGAAAATAGTCAGCTTGTGAGGGTTGTATAGTGCCTAAACCCGGACCTCCGCGCATCACGTTGACTATCAAACAAGGTAGTTCAGCTCCGGCTATATAAGATATTCCCTCTAATTTTAAGCTTATTCCCGGACTGGAGGATGAGGTCATCACTTTTTTTCCGGCTCCTGCTGCTCCATATACCATGTTGATGGCGGCTACTTCACTTTCAGCTTGTAAAACCACCATTCCGGTTCGGTTTTCAGGGCGTTGTGCCATGAGATATTCTATTACTTCAGACTGGGGTGTGATTGGATACCCAAAATAAGCATCAACTCCAGCTCTGATGGCCGCTTCAGCTAATGCTTCGTTACCTTTCATTAATTTTACGTCTTCCATTTATAAAGTTAGAAGTTAGAAGTTAGAAGTAAAAAAAATATACTTTTTCACTTGAAACTAAATTAAACTGTTTTTAGCATATAAACTGTAATACACATATCCGGACAAACCAAAGCACAAGATTTGCATCCAATACAAGCATCGTGATTTGCAGGGAAAGCAGGATTATATCCTTTTGCGTTAACCCGATTCTCGAGTTTTAATACATCCGTTGGGCAAGCTACCACGCAAAGATTGCATCCCTTGCAGGCTTCTTGGTCTATGACGACGGCACCTTGAATTTTTGCCATTTTATTCGTTTTTATTTATAGCACAAAGGTATTTTACTTATTTAATTAGAAAAATGACAAATGTCATTAGCTGTGTATTTTTTTTGTAATTGTTATTTATTTAAAATAAAAATATGATATATATATATTTATGATTATACCTCTTTCAAATATTGCGAAAATCATAATAAATTAATAATTTTGTTGTGAGTAGCGAAATCGATTTCGTGAATTTTTTTTGAAATGTAACATTTATTACAATATTTTTATTGCAATATTATTTGATTTTAAAATTTTTCAGGTTAATATGGAATTTATACAGTAGAAATTGAGAAAGGGTAAATCAAGGGAATCCCTAAAAACTCTTTTTTTGATAGATGGGCTAAAAAAACAACTTTGTTAATTTATAAATATCGTATCAATGCCGCTACGGTTATATTTTCGTGGAATTTTTGAAAAGCCTTGTTCTTCTTCAAAACACCTATTCCTCATATCTAAATGAGTTTTTTTGAATTTTCCTTTCTATTGATTTAAAAATTTCAATTCTCTGAATAGTGCTAGTAAAAAGAAAGAAAATAGTTAATTATCAGGTATATATATTAATTATTAGAATTGTTAATATCCCCCGATACTAATTGGATTACATTAATAGTTTAAAAACCCTTGTACTTTGTTATTTGTTTAGTCAATTCCGATGACTATTCAGGGTTGAAACTTTTTCTTTGGATAGCGATCGGAATGGAAGTACATATATATCTACAATTACTTCGCTTTATAATTATTTTATTGGGCGTTCAGTAATAACTATTTCATTTACAAATTGCAAATTTGACGCACTACTGACTTTTTCTAAAAGCCTTAAATAATAGTGTTAAGATAAATAATCAAAGAATTCTATAAGCGTTTGAAATGAAATGTATTCCCTACAGAATTGAGGTTGTCACTGTAAACGGTTGCTGATTTGTATTCATTCTTATTGATCCACTGAATTCTTTCTTTTTCATATAGTTTTCCTTCAACGTAAATTTCTACCATCCCTTCGTTGTCATTGATGGGAACGTATTTGTAATAAGATGTACTGGGGTTTTCTATTTTAAAAAAACTTTTTTCTCCGTTTCTCATGGTGTATTGTTCATCGCTCGCAGTGAGAATTCCGTTTTCATCATAAGCATTATAGAGAACATAATAGTCAGTAAAACCGCTATTTTCCGTTACTTCTGTTTGATGCCATTTTCCTATGATACGCGTATTATTTGCATTTTTAAAATCGGCTTTGTTAAAAATAGAACCGTTGGAGAATTCAACCGTTTGAGTGATATTGCCGTTTTTATCATACTCAGTGTATTCTCCGTGCAATTTCCCACTTTTCATATTTCCTTTAGCCATCAATGAACCATCAGGTCTGTACCAAACTGCAGGGCCATTAAAATAGTAAGCATTTGGCATAGAATTAGTATATAAAGCGTGAACACTAAAAGCCAATTGATTGGAAGTGGCATATTTGAAATCAATTTTGTAGATATCCATACCTGCTTCTTCAGCTTGTAACACTAATCCGTCATAAGTTCCCACTCCTTTGATAATGAAATTTTTATCAACAAAAGTTGGTGTGACTTTGTATTTAGCTTTCGCTAGCGGAACTTCTTCCCAATTTTTATCAATATAAATACCGGTTTTATTTGAGATGTTAATCCCTGGTTTTGCGGCTGTTTCATTTATTATGGGATTTTGAATTTGTTGAGAAAAAAGGGATAAATTGAATAAGGTCAAAAGGAAGAGGATTGCTTTTTTCATTTGTATGAGTTTTTATTATTAATAAGATAGGTTTGTATAAAAGTTTAATAAAATACAAGTATTGTTAAACAATAAAATTTATACAAAATTAGTGCCAAGTAAATGCTTCAATGTTATGAAACAGTTAATAAAATTAAATAAAATTCAAAAAGCAACCTTGAGTTAAAGGGGTAATAGACCCAAAATATCAATGTAATTTAAAATAAAAATCGATCTAAGTCTGTTTAATTTGTAGAAGGGAATAATTTCTCTACGCAATAAATAAAAAAACCGACCTAAGTCGGTTTTTCTTTGTGCGGGCGAAGGGACTCGAACCCCCACACCTCACGGCATCAGATCCTAAGT
>DYMN01000038.1 GCA_020740485.1 Polaribacter sp.
TTTAACAAAAAAAAGCCTGAAATTTTCAGACTTTTTAGGTTAATTCAAATATGATAAATTGTTTATAATTTCTTTTAAAAACAGCAAAATGGAGAATGTTGTGATTTTGATTAAGGATAGCATTTATAGATTTTTTTTGGTTTAAATTAGGTAAAAACTATTGAAAATGATTTCTCATTTTCAATTTACTTTCAACTAATTCAATGTTTCTTGTTCTTTCAATTGAATATACGTTTGATGAAACATCAATATGTTTTAAAATATCTATACTTTGCTTTAACAAATGTTTTTCAAAAAATTGATTATACTTTGCGTCCTGCAACATCAATTCTACGAGTAAAGTTAGTTGATCTTCCGATAAATTCATTTCAACAATTTCTTCCATTGAAGCATTAACTAGGGAATCTCTATTTAATTGAAAATAATCTTTATACAGATCATCAAATGCAATTTCTATATTTTCTATTTCAGATTTTGCAATTGAACTAATTCGTTGCTTTAATTCATCCAAAAGTTGATGAAGTTGTTTGAGTAAAAAGTCTTTGTGAAGCATTTTTTATTAAAATTGAACTTACCCTTTAAATATAAACCACCACTTACCCAATCCTACTCCCATTTTCCACCTTTCGCTCCGGTTGTAATAAAACCACGTCGCCTTCACTTCCCACTACGCCCAGCACCAAACATTCACTAAAAAAATTGGCAATCTGTTTGGGAGGAAAATTGACAACGGCAATGACTTGCTTGCCTATCAAATCTTCACAAGAATAATGATGCGTAATTTGAGCCGAAGATTTTTTAATGCCCAATGCACCAAAATCAATCTCCAATTGATAAGCCGGTTTGTTGGCTTTTTCAAAGGGTTGTGCATGAATGATGGTGCCCACCCGCAAGTCAATTTTTTCAAAATCTTGATAGGTAATCATAACAGACAAAAAGATAAAAAGTTTGCCAAACTTTGAAAGTTTGGCAAACTTAATTAATGTTTTATTTCATCAACGCTTCAATTTCTTCCACCGTTATCGGAATGTTTTTCATCAAATTAACGGGTTCGCCTTTTGCTTGAATGACATAATCGTCTTCTATGCGGATGCCAAAACCTTCTTCGGGAATGTAAATTCCGGGTTCTACGGTAAACACCATTCCGGCTTGCATGGGTTCGGTCAAAATGCCGTAATCATGCGTGTCCAATCCCATGTGGTGCGAAGTGCCGTGCATAAAGTATTTTTTATAAGCAGGCCATTTGGGATCTTCTTGGTCCACATTGGCTTGGGTGAGTAAACCTAAACCTATTAATTCTCGGGTCATTATCTTGCCGACTTCTGCTTGATAGGCAGCCCAATACGCTCCGGGAACCAACATTTTCGCAGCTGCATCTTTTACGCGCAATACGGCATTATACACTTGTTTTTGTCTTTCGGTAAATTTTCCTGAAACAGGTATCATACGGGTTAAATCGGATGAATAATTGGCATACATGGCACCTACATCCATCAATATCAATTCGCCTGCTTTGCATTGTTGGTTATTTTCTATGTAATGTAATACGTTAGCATTGGCTCCGCTTGCTATAATAGGCGTGTAAGCAAAACCATTGCCATTAGCCCGATTGCGTAAAAACTCATGCGCAAACTCGGCTTCTATTTCGTGTTCCCAAACGCCGGGTTTCACAAATCCAAATATCCTTCTCACTCCTTTTTCAGTGATATTACAAGCTTCTTGAATCAAAGCGATTTCTTCGGGTTCTTTGATAGATCGCAGGCGTTGTAAGATAGGTTGTGCTCGTTTGTATTCGTGGGCTGGATATTTATCTTTTAATTTTTTGATAAAACGAGCTTCACGGGTTTCGGTTTCCACACTGCTTCTATAATGTTCATTGGTGTTGAGATACACATTTTCGGTTTGCGTCATCAGTTCAAATAGCACTTTATCCATATCTTGTAACCAATATACGGTTTCGATACCCGAGGTTTCAAAGGCTTGTTTTTTGTCTAATTTGGCTCCTTCCCAAATGGCGATGTGCTCATTGGTTTCTTTGAGAAAAAGAATTTCTCTGTTTTCCGATTTGGGCGAATCAGGGAAAAGTACCAGCACGCTTTCTTCTTGGTCCACACCGGACAAATAGAAAATATCGCGGTGTTGTGCAAAAGGCAAAGTACTATCGGCGCTCACGGGATAAATGTCGTTGGAATTGAAAATCGCTAAGGAGTTGGGTTGCATCTTACTCGCAAATTTTTTGCGATTTTTGATGAACAGATTTTTGTCGATTGGTAAGTATTTCATTTTTAAAGTATGAAGTTTGAAGTTTGAAATCAGAAGTATTGTTAAAATAATTTATCTGACTGACCTTTATATTAAACCACAAATTTATACATTTGTAAGCTAATATTCAAATTCAATTGTTTCTTTTTAATATGAATAAATTAATAATCAGCATTTTTACATTTTTTTTAATGTTTTCAATGAATGCACAAGACAAACAACCGTATCAACTCTTCAATGCGGAAGGTAAAAAAACGAGTTTCAAAAAATTGGTCAAAAAAGCCAAGGATTATGATGTGGTGTTGTTTGGCGAATTACACAACAACGCCATTTCGCATTGGTTACAATACGAATTGATTGCTGATTTATCGAAAAAAGAAAAATTGGTTTTGGGTTTTGAAATGTTGGAACGCGACCAAGCCGAAGTGTTGCAACGCTATATGAATGGGGAAATAGACCAAAAACAATTGGACAGTTTGTCGAAAATGTGGAACAATTACAAAACAGATTACAAACCTTTGGTAGATTTTGGAAAAGAAAACCGATTTCCGGTGGTGGCTACCAATATTCCGCGCTATTTAGCCAACAAGGTTTTTAAAGGTGGATTTGAAGCCTTGGAAAACACTACCCAACAGGAAAAAAATTGGATGGCTCCGCTTCCGATTCCTTTTGACGCTACCCTTCCCGGTTATGTAGAAATGATGCAGATGATGGGCGGACACGGGGGCGAAAACCTTCCGAAAGCGCAGGCAATTAAGGATGCTACTATGGCACATTTTATTATCCAACATTTGAATAATAAATCGGTTTTTGTGCATTTCAACGGGGCATATCATTCCAATAATTATGAAGGGACTTACTGGTATTTAAAAAAATACAAACCTGAATTGAAAGTTTTAACTATTACCACAGAAACGGTAAAAGATGTAAATAAATTTGATAAAGACTTTATCAAAAAAGCCGATTTCATCATTCAAGTGGATGAAAATATGACGAACACTTATTAAAGTTGGAAGGTTGAAGTTGGAAGTTGGAAGTTGAGCGATAGCGAAATCCCGCAAAGCGGGATTGGGAGGTTGAAGTTGGAAGTTGGAAGTTGAGCGATAGCGATTCCGATAGACCTGCCACGCAATAAGCGTGGTATCGGAATCCGCAATCCGATTGACCTGCCACGCAATAAGCGTGGTATCGGATTGAAAATCACGCTCACACCAAGTCGTGATTTTCAAATTGGCGTGGGCGAGATAGGAAGGTTGAAGTTTGAAGGTTGGACTTAATCTTTTATGACATATAGTTAATTATCCAATCTGTCTTGTGGAGAGAATTATGTTTGTGGAAATTATCAGAAAATAATTATAAATTTATTCAATTTACCGTGCAAATTTAAAATAATATTTTAAAATTGCACGGTATTTTATTTCAAAATATCAATGTATAAGTTTATTTATCAGGTAATTATCCTTTTTACTTCTTGCGTTATTATATTTACAAAATTTCCAATTACTTTTGTTCCATCTAAAAACTAACAACTCAACTTTTTCAAAATGAAAAAAATCTGGGATTTTATCATTTCCACACGCACCATGAGTGTGTTAGTGGTATTCTATTTTTTAGCGATGGCAGTTGCCACTTTTATAGAAAACGATTATGGAACGCCAACTGCCAAAGCCTTAATTTACAATGCTTGGTGGTTTGAAGCATTAATGTATTTTTTGGCGATTAATTTTATTGGCAATATTTTCAGATACAAATTATTACGAAAAGAAAAAATTCCTGTTTTGATTTTTCACATTGCTTTTATCGTAATTTTATTAGGTGCATTTATTTCCCGATATTTTGGTTATGAAGGATTGATGCCCATTCGCGAAGGCGAAAGTTCTGATTTGATTTTGTCGGATATAACCTATGTTACAGCAACCGTTGACAATGGTAAAGAACAAAAAGAATACGACAAGGAAGTTTTATTCGGCGCATTGAGTAACAATCATTTTAAGATGAATGAAAAATTCAGAGACAAACCCTTTTCTATTGAATTTGTTGACTTTGTCCCTAATGCCAAAACGGTTTTCAATCCTAATGAAAAAGGAAAAAATCACCTACATTTGGTTTTTTCCGATGCCAATGGTAGAAAAGATGTTTATTTAGCTGAAAATGAAATTATTCAAATTGGAAGTCAATTTTTCAGTTTCAATAAACCGATGGATGGAGTGATGAATTTTGTAAAGAACGATTCTGTTTTATTATTTCAACCTATTGAAAAGGGAACTTTTATGGAAATGCAAACCCAACAGCAGTTTGAAGTTCCCCAAGATAGTATTTTTCCGGCTCAAATGGCAAAATTATACAGTTTTCCATCGACTCAATTTGTAATTAAGGAAATCACCAAAGGTGAAAAAGGCGTAGCATCGGCAAGTAAGGAAGAAAAAAGTATGTACACTTACGATGCACTCTATTTGAATGTTACTTCGGGAAAAGAAACCCAACAGATTGTTTTACAAGGAGCCAAAAATGCCATTTCCGAACCGAAAGTGGTGAGTTTGAACGGATTAAATTTTAATCTGCACTATGGTTCGAAAGCTATAAAAACGCCATTTTCTATAAAACTGCGCGATTTTCAATTAGAGCGTTATCCCGGCACTAATTCCCCTTCATCTTATGCCAGTGAAGTAACCGTAATTGACCCCGAAAAGACCTTCGATTTTAGGATTTTTATGAACCACGTTTTGGATTATAAGGGCTATCGTTTTTTTCAATCGAGTTATGATCCCGATGAAAAAGGAACTGTACTCTCTGTAAATCACGATTATTGGGGTACTTTGATTACCTATATCGGTTATTTTTTGATGAGTTTAGGAATGTTTTTTACCCTTTTTTGGAAAGGAAGTCGCTTTATGAGTTTAACAGCCAAACTCAAACAATTGGGTAAAAATAAAGCTGTTATCATAGGTTTTATTTCTTTATTGAGTTTCCCATTATTTTCTCAAAATCCGGAAAACGAACACGAGAGAACCATAAAGAAATATGTTGTCAGTAAAGAACACGCCGCACAATTCGGAAGATTACTTATTCAAGATCATCAAGGACGTATAAAACCGGTGAATTCATATACTTTGGAAGCGTTGCGCAAAGTGTATAAAAAAGACACCTACCAAGGCTATACGGCAGAACAGGTAATACTCTCTTCGCAAATTGACCCTTATGCTTGGGGCGAAGAATACATCATCCACGTGAAGCCCAATGCTTTGGGAAATAAGATAGTGCAAGATGTCGGAGTTAAAAACGCATTGACTTCTGCGGCTAATTTTTATAAAACCGGAAAGTACTATTTGGAAGAACCCGTTTCAAAAGCCGCTATCAAACGTGATTTAGACAAAAATGCATCGGACAAAGAAATTCTCAATTTAGATGACCGATTCAATGTTTTTGTACAGATTTTGAATGGGAATTTATTGCGTTTGTATCCAAAACCCAATGATCCGAACAATAAATGGTATGCCGGAATTGACCAAACTGCTTTTGTAGGACAAGATACGATGATTGTAAAAATGCATCAACTGTACTTGCAATCCTTAGTAAAAGCAGTAGAAACCAACAATTATAAAGATGCCGATTTTTATTTGAATATCATCAGGGAATATCAATTGACACAAGGAGCAAAAATTATCCCTTCGGCTAAAAAAATTGATTTAGAAATAAAATACAACCGTTGGAATATTTTTAAATATCTGATGATGTTTTATATGACATTAGGTTTTTTATTGCTCGTGGTTGCCTTTGTTGATTTATTCGGCAAACCCTTAAAGGTGGTACATTTATTAGGAAGATTATTTACCGGATTGATCATTTTAGGTCTTCTTTTTCACACGTTAGGAATGGGAGTTCGTTGGTACGTGTCAGGTCACGCACCTTGGAGTAATGGATATGAAGCGGTAATTTTAGTGGCGTTTGCCACTGTATTGGCTGGGGTACTCTTCTCATTCAAAAAAACCTATTTTATATTGGCTGTGGCTGCTCTGATGGCGTCATTACTGTTGGGAATTGCGCACGGAAGTACGATGAATCCCGAAATTTCCAATTTGGTTCCTGTATTAAAATCCTATTGGTTGATGATTCACGTGGCGGTAATTACCTCAAGTTACGGGTTTCTGGGACTTTCGGCTATACTGGGTTTGATGGTCTTACTGCTCTATATTTTTAGAACTAAAAATAATATCAAAAAAATAGATACTACGATTGACGAATTGACGTATGTTAATGAAATGACTATGGTGGTAGGATTATTTACATTGAGTATCGGCACATTTTTGGGTGGCGTTTGGGCAAGCGAAAGTTGGGGACGTTATTGGAGTTGGGATCCAAAAGAAGTTTGGTCGCTCATCTCGATGATGGTCTATGTTTTTATACTTCACATGCGTTTGGTACCCGGATTACGCGGAAAATTTACCTTTAATTTAGCCAGTTTGTGGTCTATTGCCACCTTGATAATGACCTTTTTTGG
>DYMN01000008.1 GCA_020740485.1 Polaribacter sp.
CATTTATAGAAAAAATAAAATCCGATTTTGAACTAGTTTCTGAAAGTAATGAGATTTTGAAAGCCCAAAAGCTGCATCAGTTTTCAATGTATCTTGATGGGAAATGGTATTTATTGAATGCCAAAAACCATACTTTTGATGATACAAAACCTTTGGAAAGTTTGGATGTTACCGTTTTGTCAAAGTATGTTTTAGAACCAATTTTAAATATAAAAGACCTTAGAACCAGCACTCGAATTGATTTTGTAGGTGGTATTCGCGGTTTGGGCGAACTGCAAAAAAGAGTGGACAGTGGCGAAATGGCAGTTGCCTTTGCCTTATTTCCTGTTTCCATGAAACAATTGATGGACATTGCAGATTCAGGTAATATTATGCCACCTAAAGTGACTTGGTTTGAGCCAAAATTACGTTCCGGTTTGGTAATTCATCGATTTGATAAATAATTTATTAATATTGCATATACAAATCAACTAATTATGAATTTAGTAACTATTGATATTTTAAATCCTAAAGCCGTAAAACTTCTAAAAAATTTAGAAGATTTAGATTTGATTTCTATAAAAGAAAAATCGAATTCAGGGTTCGACAAATTTTTAAAAAAATTGAGGTCTAATGCAAAACAATCACTGTCAATTGACAAAATAACTAAAGAAGTTGAGCAAGTGAGATTAAAAAGACATGCATCAAAAAAAAGTTAGGATTATAATTGACACTAATGTTTGGATTAGTATTTTGATTACCAATAATTTTAAACGTTTTGATGAATTGATATTCGATAATAAGGTATTATTATTATATAGTGATGAACTTTTAAGTGAATTAATTTCAGTAGTAAACAGACCAAAATTTAAAAAAATTTTAAATAAACAAGATGTAAAAAAACTGATTGGTTTTATGCAAGACTTTGCTGAAATTGTTGAAGTTCAATCCGAAGTTAATCAATGTCGAGATTTAAAAGATAACTTTATTTTGTCTTTGGCAAAAGACTCAAATGCTGAATATATTATTACCGGTGATTATGATCTGTTGGATTTAGAAAAGTTTGAAAACACAAAAATTCTTACAATCAATCAATTTTTACAAATATTTTAATCACAACAATGTTCATATCTAAAAATCTAAATAGAATAAAATCCGAACTACCTGCGCACGTTACATTGGTAGCAGTGAGCAAAACAAAGCCTATTGCCGATATTCAGAAAGCGTATGAGGCAGGTCAACGTGATTTTGGCGAAAATAAGGTACAGGAAATGGTGGAAAAATACGATGCATTACCTAAAGATATACGATGGCACATGATTGGGCATTTGCAGAAGAACAAAGTAAAATATATGGCGCATTTTGTGCATCTGATACACGGTGTAGATAGTTTAGAATTATTGGAAGAAATAGATAAACAAGCCAATAAATACAATAGAGTAATTCATTGTTTGTTACAAGTTTACATAGCACAAGAAGAAACTAAATTTGGTTTCACTCAAGATGAAGTTTTGGAAGTTATCAATAGTGATGAGCTCCAAAACCTTAAAAATATCAAAATAGTAGGGTTGATGGGAATGGCAAGTAATACTGAAAATGAGGAACAAATTAAAATGGAATTCAGTAACTTAAATAACTTTTTCCAAAAGTTGAGGCAAGAAAAAACTGAAACTTTAAATATGAAACTTGAAACACTATCCATGGGAATGAGTGGAGATTATAATATTGCAATAACTGAAGGGAGTAATATGGTCAGAATTGGGAGTGCTATTTTTGGATCAAGAAATTATATTGCATTATGAGTAAAAAAATAGTTATTACAGGAGCACCCGGGACAGGAAAATCCACCATTATTTTGGAGTTAGAAAAACGAGGATACGCTTGTCTACATGAAATTTCACGAGAGGTAACATTAGAAGCACGTAAAAAAGGTACTGAACAACTATTTCTTACTGAACCTTTGTTATTCAGTGATTTACTTTTAAAAGGTCGTGCAAAACAATTTATTGAATCAAGTGAATTGGAGTGTGATTTGATTTTTTTTGATAGAGGAATCCCTGATGTTCAATCGTATTTGAATTATATAGGGATGGATTATCCGGACGATTATGAAAAAAAAGGAAAAAAATATCGTTACGATTTTGTTTTCCTAATGCCTCCGTGGGAAGATATTTATACAAATGACACAGAACGTTATGAAACTTTTGAGCAATCTTTAGCTATTCACAATCACTTAGACAAAACTTACAAAAAATTAGGTTATAGAGTAGTAGAAGTACCGCCCGGAACGATAGATAAACGCATTTCTTATATTTTAAATATCATTGAAACCTTTCAATGAAAGATGCAGTTGAAATACTGAAAAAATATTGGGATTATGACAAATTCAGAACACCCCAAGCAGAAATTATTGAAAAAGTAATTGAAAAAAAAGACGTTATTGCTTTATTACCAACGGGTTCCGGAAAATCACTGTGTTTTCAAGTGCCTACATTAATGCGCGAAAAAGGAATTTGCTTGGTAATTTCTCCCTTAGTGGCTTTAATGAAAGACCAAGTAGAACAATTAGAAAAAAGAAACATTAAAGCGTTAGCTCTTTCCGGTTTACTTTCTGTTAATGAACAAGTTAGGTTATTTGATAATCTTATGTTTGGCGACTATCGTTTTTTGTACATAGCTCCGGAAAGATTGCAATCAGATTTTTTTTTAGAAAAACTGAGACAACTACCCATCACTTTGATTGCTGTAGATGAAGCTCATTGTATCAGTGAATGGGGACACGATTTCAGACCAACCTATCTTAAAATAAATATTTTAAAGAATATTTTTCCTAATGTAAATACGATTGCCCTAACGGCTACTGCAACACCAAAAGTTCTCGAAGACATTCAAAAATATCTGCTACTAAACAAACCTTTTGTTTTTAACAAAACCTCAATTAGAGACAATCTCAAAATCAATGTTATTGAAAGTGCGAATAAATACAAGTCACTTTTAAAATTACTAAAACACAAAAAAGAAACAGTGATCATCTATGCGGGAAGTAGAAAAAACGTAGAAAACACATCGGATTTTTTGAATCAAAATGGCTTAAAGAGTACGTTTTATCACGCCGGAATGACCAAAGAACAAAAAGACAAAACCTACTTATCATGGATTTCCGAAAAAACGCCTATTATAATTGCTACTAATGCTTTTGGAATGGGAATAGATAAGCCGAATGTCAGGAAAGTCTTCCACACAGCCATTCCCAACTCTATTGAAAATTACGTTCAGGAAATTGGAAGAGCCGGAAGAGACGGCATAATGTCCGAAACTTATCTAATTGAAAATATTTCTGACATTTCTAATGGAAAAGAATTGTATTTCAGTACGCTACCGGATGAAAGTTTCATAAGAAATGCATATAATTACTTGAATCAGTATTTTAAAATTACTTATGGTGCAATACCCGAAGAAGAATTTCATTTCAACCTAAATGCATTTTCAACTCATTATGGAATATCAGTTGTAAAAATGCATTATACTATGGAAATTTTTGAAAGAGAAAGTTTGATTGCCTTAAGCCAACAAAGAGAAAATTATCATCAAATAGTTATAAAGGCTACATCCAATCAATTATTTGATTATTACAAAAAAAATCCAATAAAAGAATTGATTATCAAATTTTTATTGAGAAATTATGAGGGAATTTTGGATTATCCCACAAGAGTGAATCCTTATGAAATTGCTCAAAATTTAAAGGTTGAGGTAAGGGAAATTGAAAAAAAACTAACAGAAATACATGTAGATGGAATTATTGATTACCAAAATCAAGTTGGAACTACGGCATTGAGATTTTTACTGCCCCGAGAAGATCAATACACGATGAATCGCATCACTAAAGAAGTACAGAAATATTTACAACTGAAAAAGGAAAAATATCAAAAAATGTTAGATTATATACTTGATAACCAAACTTGTAGAAATATGCAAATTGCTACATATTTTGGAGAAACTTTAACAGAGCCCTGTGGGATTTGTGATGTTTGCACAAGTAAAAACACTAAAAAATCAAACAAAAAAATCATCAAAAAAGAAATTCTCAGTTTGATTGAAAATTTTAAAACTCTCACAGTAAATCAAATAACAGATGCAATGGAGTATCCCGAAACGGATGTATTAAAAGAAATAAGAGCACTCTTAGAGGATGAAATTTTAATTTTAAATTTGCAAAATCAAATTACATTTAATGGAAAGTAAAAATTTGAGAATCGTATTTATGGGAACACCTGATTTTGCTGTGGGCGTTTTAGATAAATTAGTAACAGGGAATTACAAGGTGGTAGGGGTGGTCACTGTTGCTGACAAACCGGCAGGTCGCGGAAAAATTATGACATCATCTGCCGTAAAGAAATACGCAGATGAAAACAAAATTAAAGTATTGCAACCCACTAATTTAAAAAATGAAGATTTTTTAACAGCGTTAACCAACTTAGAGCCTGATTTACAAATTGTGGTAGCATTTAGAATGTTACCAAAAGCAGTTTGGAGTCTTCCTAAATTCGGTACTTTTAATTTACACGCCTCATTGTTACCGGCGTACAGAGGATCGGCTCCCATCAACTGGGCTATCATCAATGGAGAAAAAGAAACGGGAGTTACGACTTTTTTTATCGACGAAAAAATTGATACAGGTGAAATTATTTTGAGCGATAAAACCAAAATAAGTGAAAATGATACTGCCGGAACTATACATGATCAATTGATGCTCATGGGTGCCGATTTGGTAGTGAAAACAGTTGATATTATTGCAAATCAAGATATTAAAACAAAAAAACAACCTGATTTACCCATTTCATTAGCTCCAAAACTGTTTAAAGAAAACTGCCAAATTAATTGGGATGATAGTATAGATAACCTATATAATTTCATAAGAGGATTAAGTCCATTTCCAACAGCGTGGACTAAGTATATTAACGAAAAAGAAATTGGGGAATTCAAGATATACAGTGCAACTAAAGAATATGAAATACATGAATTTGAAATTGGGAAAATAATTAGTTCCAAAAATAGAATTAAAATCGCAGTTAAATCAGGATATATCATCATTGATGAAATTCAAATGCCATCTAAGAAGCGAATGGATACTAAAAGTTTGTTAAATGGTTACAAATTCTCTGATTTAGCAAGGGTTTTATGAATTTAGAAATCTAAAATTGGTGCAAAATTTGCGATTTAACAGTTAGTTATTAACAAAAGAGTGATTTTATTAACATAATTTAATGTTTTTTAAATATAAATTTGCGTTAGCCCTTGTATTGTCTATCTTTGCGATGAGTTTAATAATTAATTAAAAAATTCACATTATGAACAAACAAGATTTAATCGATGCAATGGCAGAAGCTGCCGGTATCACTAAAGTAGCTGCAAAAGCTGCCTTAGAATCATTTACTGACAATGTAACAAAATCTCTTAAAAAAGGAGATAAAGTAGCATTGGTAGGTTGGGGAACTTTCTCTGTATCTGCAAGAAAAGCACGTACCGGACGCAATCCTCAAACCGGAAAAGAAATTAAAATCGCTGCTAAAAAAGTAGTTCGTTTTAAAGCTGGATCAAAATTTGACGAAGCTGTAAACTAATCACTTTATTTTACAACGAAAAATTTAATCCCGATTTTTTCGGGATTTTTTTATTTTAAAAAAATGGTATTATTTTTGACTATCCTTTCTAAAATCTCGATAAAATGATATCTCAAGGTATTCAAAAAGGAAATTTATTAATTGCTGAGCCAACTACTCTGGCAGATAAATCTTTCAATAGAACAATAATCCTTTTAGCAGAACACAACGAAAGTGGATCTGTAGGGTTTATAATGAATAAACCAAGTCAATTTTTAATAAAAGACTTAGTTTTCGAAATACAATCTGATATGCACGTTTATATTGGTGGACCGGTAGAACAAGGTAATTTGTATTTTATCCACACTGTGCCGGAATTAATACCTGATAGCGTAATGATTGACAAAGGAATTTATTGGGGTGGCAATTACGATGCTGTCATAAGTTTAATCAATCAAGGATTAATCAAAAATTCAGAAATCCGCTTCTTTTTGGGATATTCGGGTTGGTCTTTTGAACAATTGGAAGATGAAATGAAAGAAAAAACATGGAAAATTATCGAAAATAATTATCCTAATATCCTATCAATAAGCAATGCAAATAGTTGGAAAGAAAAATTATTAGAAATGGGTGGTAAATATAAAATATGGGCTAATTCACCGGAAGATCCTTCGTTAAATTAAGTGTAAATTAAAATTGGCTATTTTAAAATTTTTATGGTGGATTAATGTATTTAGTCTTTAATCAGTAGTTGTGGAATTAAGTTAATTGAGTTAATGGGTTATTAGTCTATTATAGACACAGTCTTAATTAACTTTTTAACCAATCCGATAACCTAAGAGTTATTTGGTTATTAATCTATTATAGACAGTCTTAATTAACCTTTTTAACCTTTTTAACTTGATTAACTTTGTGTTTATATAAGTAATAATTTACCACAAAAAATCTACTAAAGCCAAATTTTAATACAGCGATTTAATGATCTCATTAATTTTACTACTTTGTTTAGTGGCGTATATCCTATTTTTAAAATTTTGAACTCCTTGTGCGCCTATTATTGAATTGGTATAAAAAATCTCATCGGCTTGAATTAAATCAAAAAGATTTAATTCTGTTTCAGTTACAACGTAATCGCTATATTTTTTTAGTAGTGTAACAATTTTTTTTCTAATAATTCCGTCTATACAACCTTCAGAAAGCAATGGAGTTTTTATCGTATTCTCTTTGATGATAAATATATTTCCGTTGATAACACTTACTATTCTTCTATGATGGTTTAGCAATAAAACATTATTATATTCATTTTCATCGGCAAAAATAGAAGCTAATACATTGACTAATTTGTTGGTAGATTTCACATTATTCAAGCTATTTTGGTTAATAGTTTGTTCTTTGTAAACACCAATTTTAATATTTGGGGTGTTTATTTCTGTGAAAATTTCAGCTTGAATCAAAAAATTTATATCATTTACTTTTGGCAAGTATAATCCTTCGCCTTTTCTGAAAATAGAAGTTCTTACTCTGGCATCTTTAAGTTTTTTTTCAATTAACAATCTGTGTATTTCATTTTCCCAAAAATTTTGTGTAAAAAAAATAGGGATTTCCATTCGTAGTAAACGCATCCCTTTTAATAGTCTAAAATAATGGTCTTCAGCGAAAATTATTTTAGAATCTATAATTAATAATGTATCAAAAATACCATCACCATACAAAAAGGCTCTATTTATATCATTAAAATCAATAGTATCAACGATAGAACCATTGAAATTAAATACGTTAATAAAAAAAGTAGATTGATTAAGCATTTAAAAAAAAGTAGCGAGGAGCAGGATCGAACTGCCGACCTTAGGGTTATGAATCCTACGCTCTAACCATCTGAGCTACCTCGCCTTGTTTTTTGAGTTTGCAAATATACTATTTTTAATAATAAAACAATTATTTAGGCTACAAAAATAATTTAGTTTTTGTTACTCTCTTTTAAAAAATTTGTTTATTTTGCCAAACAATTAAATTTTACAATTAATGATTATGACAGATAAAATAAAAATCCATTTAGAATATCCCATCAATGCTTCTCCTCATATGTTATTTCAATATTTTTCGCTGGCATCAAGTCTAGATGAATGGTTTGCAGATCATGTTAATTCAAGAGGGGATATTTATACTTTTATTTGGGGTGATTCTGAAGAACAAGCGAAAGTTTTAAAATACGACACCGAAGAATATATTCGTTTTCAGTGGATAAAAGATAAAGGGACTGAATGCTATTTTGAATTTAGAATATCTGTAGATGAGTTGACTAACGATGTCTCATTGTTAGTGACGGATTTTGCTGAAACCGATGAAATAGATGAAACTAAAATGTTTTGGGATAATCAGATAAGTGAATTAAAGAAAACAATCGGAGCTGCTTAACATTTTAAAAATTTCTTAAAATGAGTAAAAATATTTTATTTTTCACCGCAGTATTAGGCGCTTTGGGTATAGCTTTAGGTGCTTTTGGAGCACACGCGTTAAAGGATTTGTTGGGAGAACAAACTAAAAATTGGGAAACAGCTGTAAAATACCAAATGTTTCATGTGTTAGCCATTCTAATTGTTCAAAATACTCCACAAATTTCAATGAGTTCTAAAAATACGATCAGTTTTTTATTTTTGATTGGGATTCTATTTTTCTCAGGTTCTCTTTTTCTCATTTCATCCAAAATAATTGAAGCAAAATACATTTGGTTTATCACACCATTGGGCGGATTGAGTTTTATTTCAGGATGGATACTATTGGCTTTGAATTTTCTAAAAAAATAAAAATTAAGATCCTATTTTTCACTTATTACCCTTTAAACTTTTTTTCAATGAAAATAAAGGATTTCATAACATTTTTATTGCTTTTTTACTTTACTCAAAGTTTTACCCAAAATAACACGACAAATTTTGTGGCTGACCCTAGTAATATTAGAAATCCTGAAAGAGGATTAATGTCGTTTATTACTTTAAAATCAAGTAACTACATTCCAATTTCAGAAGCTTTCTTACAAAGCGAATTCAATGAAAATATTAGTATAACTTATTTAGGAATTTATTTAGATTCTTTTATGAGTTCGCCAATAAGTTCTTCTTTCTTAGAGCAACTTAATAATGATTTTAATACCCTAAGACAAAACGGATTCAAAGTTATTTTACGTTTTGCTTACAATGATACTTACCAAGGTCCCCCTTATTTAGATTCTCCGCCAAAAACATTAATTCTTCAACACATTCAACAGCTAACTTCACTTTTACAACAGAATAGTGATATTATTTCAGTTTTACAAGCTGGTTTTATTGGTACTTGGGGCGAAGAGGCTTATTCTGATTATTTTGGCACTGATTGGCCTGTTCCTTTAACTGCTGATAATATTAATGATAGAAAGGACTTGTATAATGCACTATTAAATGCACTAACTGAAAACAGAAAAATTTCTTCAAGAACCCCTATTATTAAATCAAAATTGTACAATTTCAATCCATTAACTGATAGCTTAACTTTGAATGAAGCCCATACTACATCAGCAAAAAGTAGAATAGCATATCATAATGATTGCTTTTTAAATAACTATACTGATGCGGGGACTTACGGTTATGAAGCAAATGATACGCTTATATTTAAACCTTATGTTGCTGCGGAAAGTAAGTATTTGCCCATCGGGGGTGAAACTTGCGGATACAATCCTGAATTCGGATCGTGTATTAATACAATAAAAGAAATGAAACGATTTCATTGGTCTTATTTAAACAAATATTATCATCCGGATAATTATACGCAATGGAATTCTGAAGGTTGTTTAGATGAAATTAAAAATAAATTAGGTTATCGTTTTGAATTGCAGAGTGCTACTTTCCCAAGTATCATACACACTGACACCCCGTTATCCTACAATATAGAGCTAATAAATAACGGTTTTGCTACACCCTTTAATCAAAGAAAAGTTGAATTGGTATTAAAAAACAATATCAATGCATCTATTTACACAATTGATTTAACTGAAACTGATCCCAGATATTGGTTTTCAGGTGAAACTTATATGATCAGTGAAAGTATGAATGTTCCTAATTCAATACCTACCGGGAATTATCATTTATATTTAAATTTGCCTGATAATGAATCATCTATATCTTCTAATCCTTCATATAGCATCAGATTTGCTAATTTAAATACTTGGGATTCAAACACCGGATTCAATGATTTACTTCTTAATATTGATGTCGTAAACACATTGGATATTGAAGAGTTTACTGATGATAATTTCTTTCAAATCATTCCAAATCCTGTTTTGGATTATTTCACTATTATTTTTGATGAATCAAATTCAAAAACTGAAAATAAGATTCAAATTTTCAATACATTAGGAAAATTGCTTAAAGAATTTAATGTTAAAAACCATTCAAAAGTTCCGGTTTCTGATCTTTCAAATGGTATTTATATCGTAAAAGTTAATGATTATAAACAATATAAAAAGTTTATAAAACTTTGATTTAGATGCTTTTAGTCAAATGTTGAATAAACTCAATATTTGGTAAAAATTCTTTTAAAATTACTTTAAGTGACGTATAGGTTGGAACTGCTAAGACCATTCCAATTATCCCAAACAAAATTCCTCCAATGATGGTAACTAAAAATATTTCTAAAGGGTGCGATTTGGTACTTTTTGAAAAAATATAGGGTTGACTGAAAAAATTATCTATAAATTGAACAATCAAGTAACCTATTAATACATAGATAGTGGTAGGCAATATTTGAGTTTGAAAATCCAATTGCAAATTATCGGTCATAGTGAGTAATAACATAATAAACCCGCCAATTAACGGTCCAATATAAGGTATTAAATTAAGGATTGCTGCTAAAAAAGCGATCACTAATGCATTGTCAATACCAAAAATCAAAAGAATTACGGTATATAGAATAAAAAGTATTGCAATTTGTAAAATCAAACCTACAAAATAACGAGAAAGTAAGTCTTTTATTTTTTCAAAAGATTGCAAAATTCTTGCTTCTTTTTCGTCTGGAATTAATGCTAAAATATTGGATTTCAATAATCCGGAATCCAACATAAAGAAAAAAGCAATAAACAAAACTGAAAATAATCCCATCAATAAATTACCAAAAATTCCTATCATTCCATTTAAAAAATTTGGAATTTGTTTGGCTATTCCGGAAATATCTAATTTTTTCGCTTCTTCTAAAATATTGATATTTTTAGATTTAAGAAAGTTATCTGTTTGAATTATAATATATTCCGTTTTTGATTTAAAAGCTTCAGTATTGAGTAAAGATAAATTTTCACTCTCTTTTAAAATCAAAGGAATCAACAAACTGAACAATCCTACAATGATTAAAATCAGTAAAAACATTGAAATGGTGACCGCTAAAGTATTACCCATTTTCAGCTTTCTTCTCAAAAAGATTATAAACGGACGTGCAATCAGAGAAACTACTGCTGCAATCGAAATATAAACTAAAACAATACTAATCTGATATAAAACGTATAGAACTGCTGCTACAGCAATCAAAATTGCAACGGCTTTCACAATTCCGTAAGCTATTATTTTAGATTCGTCTTTTTTTGTTGACATAAAATAATAAATTTTGGTAAAATTACATTTTTTGAATTAAATTTGTGCAATTCAATACAAAATCTATAAACTAAAATGAACTACATCCTTTTCGACGGAAAATACAGAAATAATTTATTACCATTCACTTTCACGCGCCCCGTTGCGGATATAAGAATTGGAATTTTAACTATAAGAGAAAAATGGGAAAAAATGTTGGGTGTATCTACATCTACATTAACCAAACTCTATTTAATGGAAAAATTCCCAATGGTACGCGATAAAATTGATATAATGATTAATGCAAGCTATATTCCAACGCCACAATTAGTGGAAAATGTAAATAATTTAAAAGAAAATCAAGCTATTTTTTATAATGGAGAAATTTTAGCTGTTTACTCTGAACAACATCAAGAGCAATTTGATCCATCTGAATTTGAACGTATTGATTTTGACGGAGAATTGGTTCAAATTAAGAATAAATATGATATTTTCGTACATAATAAATATGCTTTAGAATTAGATTATGAATTATTGACTAAAAATAGAAAATCTGAACCTATTCCTTCCGGAGTGCAAACGATACATTCGGAGCGAATTTTTATAGAACCGGGCGCAAAATTGAATTTCTGTACATTAAATGCTTCGAATGGACCCATCTATATAGGAAAAAATGCCGAAATAATGGAAGGAAGTATGATTCGTGGTGCATTTGCACTTTGTGAGCACTCAGTTGTGAAAATGGGAGCTAAAATCTATGGTGCTACTACCATTGGTCCCGAGAGTAAAGTAGGAGGAGAGCTAAACAATGTAGTTATTTTTGGCTATTCTAACAAAGCCCACGATGGTTTTCTGGGAAATTCCGTCATAGGAGAGTGGTGCAATATCGGAGCTGACACCAATAATTCAAATCTAAAAAACAATTATGCCGAAGTAAAACTTTGGTGCTATGTAGCTAAGAAATTTGTCCCAACCGGACTACAATTTTGTGGTTTAATGATGGGAGATCACAGCAAATGTGGCATCAACACTATGTTCAATACCGGCACGGTGGTTGGAGTAGCTGCCAATGTTTTTGGCGATGGTTTCCCACGTAATTTTATCCCATCATTCAGTTGGGGTGGAGCTGCAGGTTTTCAAGTGCATCAAATGCCTAAAGTAATTGAAGTAGCCCAAGAAGTTATGAAACGCAGAAACCTTGAATTTACCGAAATTGACAAGAAAATTTTGGAAAACGTGTATGAAAACACCAAAGAATTTCGAAATTTTTAGTGTATTTTCAAGGGAGCATATTCGTTTAAACTCTCATTCAGACTTTCAATAAGTAAGGCGCACCCTTCAATAATTTCTTCATCAGAAATTGTTAAAGGGGGGGTAATTCTTATCGCTCGACCTTCAAACAAAAGCCAAAATAAAATCAATCCTTTTTCCATTGATTTAAGAATTACTTTGGTGGCTAATTCTGGAGTTTCTACCATAGCTGCTAACATCAGTCCTTTTCCACGAATGGAATGTATAGCGGGATGCTTTAACTTTTCTCGGATTAACATTTCTTTTTCTGAAATTTTTTGCATCAAATCAGATTCCAATACGGTTTTTAAAGTTGCTAATCCGGCTGCTGCAATTACCGGATGTCCGCCGAAAGTGGTAATATGACCTAATTTGGGATTTTCAACCAATTTTGACATATTTTCTCTTGATGAAATAAATGCACCAATGGGCATTCCGCCCCCTAAGCCTTTGCCGGTAATAAAAATATCAGGTGCTATATTATGATTCATAAACTCATACAATTTTCCCGTTCTGCCTACTCCCGATTGGATTTCATCTAAAATTAATAAAGCACCCACTTCTTCGCAACGTTCTTTAACTGCTTTCAAATAACCTTCAACAGGCACTACAAAACCGGCACTTCCTTGAATGGACTCCAAAATTATTCCTGCAGTATCACAAGTTATTTTTTTAATATCTTCAAAGTTATTGAACGCTATAAATTTAGTTCCGGGAATAAGTGGCCTAAAAGCACTTTTGGTACTTTCTTTTCCGGCTATGCTCATCGCTCCTTGCGAATTGCCATGATAAGCTAATTTGGCTGATATTATTTCAAATCTCCCCGTTACTCTTTTTGCTAATTTTAAGGCTCCTTCGGTTGCTTCTGTGCCACTATTGGTCAAATAAACCGAGTTGAGTGTTTCAGGTAAATTGGCTACCAATAATTTAGCTAATTCCAATGGTTTATCTTGCACAAATTCACCATAGACCATTACATGTGTATAAAGATTCATTTGTTCAATCATGGCATCATTTACCACTTTCGGACTATGACCCAACGTGTTAGCTGATACACCGGCAACAAAATCTAAATATTTTTTTTCACTTTTATCGTAAATATAGCTTCCTTTGGCTGATGCTATTTCCAATCCCATTGGATGTATGGAGGTTTGTGCTTGACATTGAATAAATTCGGAATTCATTATAAAATGTAGTTTTAGTCGGTAAAAATACACAAAAAACACCTACACAAAATGAGTTTGATAGGTGTTGATACGTTTTGAAACTATTTTGTCAAAAATCAGTTCGAACAGAAATTATATAATTTCTTCCGGCTCCTGAAATTCCTGAGCTATATGGACGATAGCGTTGGTCAGTTATATTTTCAACTCCGGCTAACAGTTTTAGGTGAGAATTTATTTGAAAATCGCTTTTAAAATTCAATGTATACCAAGCCGGGCTGTAAATATTCCCATTAGCATCTAATGCATATATATACGTTTTTGCTTTTTCTTCTTCCGGCATTTGTTCAAATGTTTTTTCTGCATTGTAAACAGCATTCAACTGTAGGTTGATTTTATTCTTTCTATAATTCAAAGCCGCATTAGCAAAAAACGGAGCTACATGTCTCGAAGGACTTTTAGCGCCATTGTCTAATTCTTCTTCTCCTTTTTGATAATTTGCGTTTGTTTTAAATCCAAGTCCTGATAACAGTTTGACTTCTATTGCCCCTTGAATTCCCCACACCTTGGCATTAGCGGCGTTTTGAATGGCGTAAACATCACTTAAATCGCCATCATACATTATTTGGCTTGCACCATTAAAAGTAAACTTTCTTCTAACCAATGCATCTTTAAGATAAGTATAATAACCAAAAATTTCGGCTTTTACATTTTCATTTATCAAACTCGCAATACCCAAGTCAACATTGTAGGCATATTCTTCTTTTAGGTTCGGATTAGGCACCATAACAGTACCTTCGGTTGGGCCAAATAGTTTTCCAAAGTCATCTACATTAGGCGAACGAAAGGCTGTGGAGGCGTTGAAATTGACTTCAAATATTTCAATCGGTTTGTAAACCAATCCCCAACTTCCGGTAAGAGCACCGTTACTGATGTTGCTTTCGGTAAATGGAAACGGAAAATAAGTTGTGTCAAAGACAGCATCAATTTGATATTGATTGTATCGCAATCCACCCAACATATTTATTGTTTCCGACAATTTATAACTATCCATTAAATAAACGGCTAATGAAACCCAATCCGATTCAGGATAACGTGAAGGGGCTCCTTGTATTTCACCGTTGTTGATGTTTTCAACCTGTCCGGTTGAATTGACGTGGTTTAACACATATTCTATTCCATAAGAGAATTGATTTTTTTTGTTGAATACCTTGTTAAAATCAAGGTTTCCGGAATAGGCAAACACTTTTTCCAATTCTGTCGTTCTTGCTGTTTTATTGAGATTACGTGAAATACGACTTTCTTCAAAAAACTGATAAGACAATTTTAGATTTACTGCATCAAAAAGAATTACACTTGATTTATTCTCAATATCAACTAAATTCATCATCCATTTTTGGGGTCCGTAATTCCACTCTCCATAGCGCAATGTCCCGTTTTTGGTACGTTGCATAAAGTCATAACGCGCATATTCAGAAGTAGTAGAGTAGTGAAAGCCATAGTTGAAATCCCATTTTTCATTGGGTTTAAATCTTATTTTTTGCATCAAATTATATTGATTGTATCCTGAAGGGGTTTGAATTCTCGGATCTTTATTTTCTTTAATAACATCCATTCCATTTTCTCTTACTACGTATTTTGGTCGTAAATAATCATCAGGGCCATAACTTCCCATTTTTAAATCTCCAAAATCATTAAAACTTAAACTACTGACACCTGCCCATTTAGCTCCACCGTAGTTAAGATGGAAATGACCTGTTTTTTCTTCATTAGCTGTAGCAAATCTGAACAAAGCATTTCCTGAAGTAATTATATCATTATTTGTTGAAAGTTGTGGTGTAAGGGTTCTGAAACTCATCACACCACCAATGGCATCGCTTCCATAAATTACAGATCCGGGACCAAAAAGCACTTCTGTTCGCTCAATTGAAAACTGATCTAAAGAAATAATATTTTGCAAATTTCCACCCCTAAAAATAGCTGTATTCATTCTAATTCCGTCAATGGAATATAGAAGTCTATTGGTTGCAAATCCCCTAATTAAAGGACTTCCACCACCTTGTTGGCTTTTTTGAATAAAAACTTTTCCGGTTTGATGGAGTAAATCGGCAGTGGTTTGGGGTTGTTGAAATAAAACTTCTTTCAAACTCATCCCGATTACTTTTGATGGGATATTGTCAGATTGTTGATTCCATTTGGTTGCTGAAATAACTACTTCGCTCATATTGAGCGGAACTGCTTTCATTTTCAAAATAAAATCTTGATGTTTGAGTTCATCATAGCCTATAAGTACGGTTCTATAGCCCAACATACTGATTTCTATCAACACGGATTCTTTAAATTCTGAAATATTTGCTTGACCTTTGGAATTGGTCGTGGTGTAAACGTAGGGTTCGTAGCTTATTAATGTTATTGATTCTAAAGGCGTTCCGGTTGATTCATCTTCGACGCGTAAGGTTTGAGAAAAGTTGGAAAAAAAAGAAAAAAAGAAAAAAAGTAGAATAAAAAACTTCATTATTAAATATTTGATTCATCTATTAGGCGCAAAAATTATACCAAAAACGGACTATTCCGAGTTGGATAGTCCGTTTTAAATAATTTTTGAAAAATAAATTATAATTGCTCAATAATACTCCTTATTTTAATAATTTCAGGTATTTTAGGATTACTATATTTGATTAATAAATCAGATTTTTCAGGATAATTTTGGTTAATAAAATTTTCGAATTCTTTATAGTTTTTAAAAAGATGGAATTTGTCATTTTTTTCAACAAAAATAATTCCTTTTTCCCTTCTACTTGCCATACCACCGGTAAGTCCTCCTAACATAGATGCAGCAGTACTCGCAAAATAATCACTCATAAATAAATATTTACTAGTGAAATACACTTTTAAATAATAGTTACCTCCGTCATAGGATTGTCCATTTCCACTTTCATCAAAATTTGGTATAATTGATTTTATATTTATAAATAAATTTTCTCCATCGCTAATAGCAAAAGCATCTTTTATTTTCTTTTTTGAATCGTTTACAAATCTGTAAGCAATACTGCTTTTCCCATCTTCCAATGCAAAATTTTCTGTACTATTTGGTGTTTTGTTTTTAAAATCAGCTAAAGTATTGTAAATTCCTTTTGGATATTCCTTGATAAATTCCAAATTATTGATGCCCTGTGTTGCCGGATAATTCAAGGTATCATTCTGAGCTGTTAATGTTAGATTTAACAAAATCAAAATTAAAAGGTGTTTTTTCATTTTTTTAATTGTTTTAGGATTTATAATTGTTTATTACAAAAAAATATTCAATAGATAAAAAAACAGTCATAATTAAAAAATTATAATTGCTGTTGATTGATAAAATCGAGCATTTTTGCTTTAAAATCACTTAAACTGTATTTAACGAATTCATTATCCGGTGGAAATGGGACTTCTTTTTTTTGAAGGACTTCATAATATTTTTGTTCAATAGCTCTTTGGTCTCCACGATACAAGGCGTATTGGTTTTCAAACTTGGCTTCACCCGCCATTGGAGTTGTAGCCGTTTGAGAATTGGTTTTCAAGTTTTTAATAGCTACATTTCCTTCAACAGCACCCGATTTGACTTGTTGGAAAATATTTATTTCCGCTTGAACGGTGATGATTTTATCACGTTTCATATCATTTCCTAAGCTGTCTTTCATTACATTTCCTTTTGCATCATAAATATATTCCCAACCGTCTTTAACTCGAGCTTGCTGCGGTACTACTTGAGAATTTACTTGTTGTGGGGTTACCACAAACTTGTTTAACAAAACAATAACTTCGTGGTCATAAGTAACTTTTTTGTCTTTTTTATCGTGAAATATCAACCATGGATTGTTCATATTACTTTCACTGATACGAGTCAATTCTTTTAAGTCTTCGTCTGTGGTTTGATTAGCTATCTTGTTGTCTAACTTTAAAAGAATTATACTACTACCTTTCATTTTAGCTTTGGCAATCAAGTCTGGAAGATTGGAAACATATCCCGGATTCACAAATTCTAAATCGCTGTATAGCTTAAAGGCTTCACGCGCATCTAATTTGTTTCCTGTTTTCATTTTGGCATTCGCAGCATCATATAAAAACTTAGAATAATTAGCTTTTGCAGTAGCTATTTCGTTGGAATAATCAGTAACTTTTAAATCTGCTTCGTTACCGCCTATGTACAACGGTTTCAATTTGATTACTTGATACTGTCTGGCATCTATTTTTTCATATAGGGCGTAAATACGTTTTAAATTTTCGGCATTGTTTGCTTTTTTTAACTCGTCAATCTGTCTAAGGTCTCTTTCATTTGCTTTGTCATAGGCTTGTTTAAAAGCTCTGATGAGTTTTTCATCACTTTTATCTTTTGAAAGTTCCGTAAACCCTAAATCAAAAGCTTGATCGTAGTTTCCTGATTCTAAACTTTTTTCTGCTTTTTTACTCGCGCTGCAAGCGCCAATAATAAATAAAATAACAGAGAGGTAAAGGTATTTTTTTAGGTTCATTATATAAAATATTTTTTATTATTTTTTACAAAATTACAAAAAAATATTTAAATAAACTTTTCTATGATAAAACCTTATTTTCAACCAATCCAAAACCGATTCTACTATTTTCATTTTGACAGAACCCTTTAATAATAACTGTATCATTATCTTGGATGTAAGTGCGTTGAGTCCCATTGTTTAATGTAATAGGTTTTGTTTCATTCCAAGCTAATTCTAGCATGGAAGCGTAACTTTCCGGTTTTTCTCCGGAAATGGTTCCACTGCCAAAAAGGTCGCCGGAGCGCAAATTACAACCATTGGAAGTATGATGAACTAATTGTTGGTTCATCGTCCAATACTGGAATTTAAAATTGGTCTTGGTGATTTCTGTTTCAATGTTATTATCTGTTTTTATAGTAGCTGAGAGTTGAATATCAAATGCGTTTTTTCCTGATTTTTGCAGATAGGGTAGTGGTTCCGGGTTTTGCTCAGGGTCAATGGTTCTAAAGGGTTCTAAAGCGTCTAAAGTTACAATCCAAGGAGATATAGCAGTTGCAAAATTTTTGGCTAAATAAGGCCCAAGTGGTACAGATTCAAATTTCTGAATATCGCGTGCGCTCCAATCGTTGAGCAAAACCATCCCAAAAATCAATTCTTCTGTTTCATTGATACTTATAGCCTCACCCAAATGGCAACCATCTGTGGTAATAAAGCCCATTTCCAATTCAAAATCTAATTGTTTTGTTGTTTTGTACTCAATATTTCCATTTTTGTCTTTGATTTGTCCTTTAGGGCGTTTTACATGCATTCCCGAGACAATAACGCTAGATGATCTGCCGTGATAACAAACCGGAAAATGTTTCCAATTTTCAGGCAAGTGATTTTCACTACCAAAAAATATTTTACCTGCGTTTTTGGCGTGATTTAAATTAGAGTAAAAGTCAGTAAAATCGCCAATGTCAACTGGCAATAACATTTCTACTTCAGATAGATCGAATAAAACTTCCGATTTGTGATTTACATTATTTTGTAATTCGATATTATTTATATCAAATATTTCTGCAATTCGGTTTCTAACTTCACGCCATCTTTTTCTTCCATGAGCAATAAAATCATTTAAAGTATCCTGTAAAAAAACATCGTCGGATAGTTTAATGCCTTTGAAATAACCCAATTGCTGTAGAGCACCTAAATCAATTACCGTTTTTCCTATTCTTGTACCAATAGTGACAATATCTTCATTAGTTATAAATACTCCAAACGGGATATTTTGAATTGGAAAATCACAATTCTTCTCAACTTTTATCCAAGATTTTCGATTTGGGTCATTGGCTATTATATTCATGATTGATCTTTTATAATTCAACGGTCAAACCTACACAAAAAAACCAATTTGCAACTATTTTTAATGTATTTTTTCTATCAAACTATCAATATTTGCAATTGATTAACATTTACAAAAAAAACCACAATCATTTTTTTTAATTGCGGTTTGGTTTATTAAACTATTCTAATATTAATTTCTTCCTATAAATATGTTGATTTTTTTTAATATTCAATATATATACACCTGACTTCAAGTTAGATAAGTCAATCTTATTTTCTATTATTGCATCTTTTTTTACGATTCTTCCGGTTCCATCATAACATTCAAAAGTTTCAAAATTTACATCACTTTGAATATAAACTATTCCGTTTGAAGGATTTGGAAATATATTTAAAATTAGATTTTCAGAATTTTCAAACCCTAATCCAACATTCCAAGTGTACCAAATATCAGTTGTAACATTTGTAATATCAGGAGTTTGATTAGTTCCAACTCCACCATTACCATTGTTAAATAGCACATTAAGTGAAGTGACATTGGGGAAAGTGTATTTAAACCAACCGTTTTCATGGGTTTGCATGGTTTCGCCGGGCCAAGAAGTTGCAGGAATACTTCCACCAACTAAATTCCAATAATACACTTTAGGCATAACGCCATTCCATCCGGCTGCATTGGGGTCGGGTTTGAAATAGACCGTTATTCCGGAATTTGTAAAATTGTAGGTGTAAGATTGTACTGCACAAAATTGATTATTAGCATTTTGGGCTATGGCTTTTAGCGTGGTTGTGGTGTTGAAATTCAGATTGCCTGTATTGGTAAAACTATTGCTGGAAGCAGTGGGGGTGGAACCATCTGTAGTATAATAAATAATTCTATCTCCACTGATGCTGCTCATGGCAGACAAGGTTACACTTACATTTTCGCTTTGCGCAAATGTTCCTCCTGCAGGATTTATGGTCAAACAAGGATCATCAAGAGTAGGAGCAGTGTTTAACCAACCGGTTTCCCATTCATACCAAGCGTCTCCGGTTGCAGTCAAATCAGGGGTTTGAATATTCTCGTTTAACGAACCATTATTAAAAACTAAGTTTGTACTTACTACATTATATAGTGTATAATAAAACCAATCATCACATCCTAATGCATACATAGCCTGACCAGGCCAGATATAATCAACTGTGTTTTCAGGTTGCATATTCCACAAATAGATATGAGGTGATGAGGTCCAATTACTAGGTTTTTTAAAATAAACTGTAAAAGAAGGTATTTCTCCAATAGTGTATGTTTTTGTTGTAATTTCACTTTGATTTCCTTCGTTATCACGGGCAAATGCTTTGAAAGTTGTCGTTGAAGTAATGGGTACAATCACACTCGATACAGCAGATGTCGAAGAAAGAGTGGGAGTAGTTCCATCAGTGGTATAGTAAATAACCGGATTAGGGTCTGATGAGTCAGATGCTGTAATAGTTACATTAATTGGATTTTCAGAAAACGTTATTTCAGGGTTGAATGTCAAAGTTGGATTTACATTGATGTTTTCACCCACCCATACGTGTTGGATTTTAGTTTTGGTAATATTGCCTTTGGTATCAGTAATTTCCACATAATAGTCTAATAACTTGTTTGAAATTCCGTTGATATATGCATAGTAAAGATTAGCAATTTCGTCAGGGAGCATAAAGAAACTTACTTCGGGATTATTAGTTACATTATCTTTTGGAATGATTTTCTCAATCATATTTAAAGAAATCCAATTACCCACTTCTGAGCCTCCTACATAAGTTTCATTTTGATTAGAAGTCAAAATATTAACCCCATCTTCATCTACTCTGTATTTCAAGACCGCAGATTGAACGCCACTTACGTCAAATGCCAACGTCCAAACTGCGAAATCGGCGTCGTTCAGTATTTGTTGATACCCATAATTAGGCCCAAAACCAATATTTCCGGGATTGTAAGGATAACGTTGTGGGGTCATTACTGATGGTTTGGTGTTATCCACATTGGGATGAGCATTGAGGGTTACATTGGCTCTTTCAATAGCTCTGTTTACAGCCAATGTCGCTTTGATTTCCAAATCCAAAGCTAAGCCGTAATAGGCGTTCCCACTGTCATAACCTGGTAAAAGAAAATGCCAAGCTTTTTCAGCGGGACTTGAAGTAGAAGATGGATTCACTATGTCAGCTATGTCAACGCCGCCTTCCATTTGTTCTGCCATAATACAATAATTTTCGCCGGCATAAAGTACCGCCATATTCCTGACATCTTCGGTCCATCCGTCCGGATTGAATTTTGATTTGTCATTGGGCATATTTAATGGCCAAAACCAATTGATAAACTGGGGTGAACCCCAATCATTAGCTGCATTAAACCAAGAACCATCTTCCACTTTCACCACATCGTTTTCGGGAACTAGAAAATCTGACAAATATTGTTCAATTGTAGTAGGGAAATAGCCTGCGCTTGCAGCGGCATTGGTGAAGCCGGGAACGGCTTCGCCGTAATAACTGGCACCGCCACCCCAAGCATTATCGCCATCATGAGCCAATAATACCAAAGGTGGTCTGTTGGCATCTGCATAAGGGGCAATATTTGTGTCAATATTACTTGTTCCTTGTTGAGAAAAACCATCTCTGTAACTGTCTAATTCAGCCATAGGAACAATGGTAATTTTATATTCGCTTCCGGTTTCAGGATCTACGTATTTAGCCTTGTGTGGCGTAAAACAATAAGGCGCTGCAAACTGACCTCCACGACCGTCTATTTGCCCGTTGTGCCAATTTATGCCCGTAGTACTGACTTTGTCAGCTAAATTGGGCGGGTCAATATTGCATCCATTAGTGCCGAATACCAACGGATAATCCGCTAAAGTTCTGGCTAAATGTGAATTGGCTACTACAGTCCAATTAAAACCTTCTTCAATTAATACTTTGATAATTCGTTCGGAAAAAGCGGCTTCTGCGGGCCAATATCCATTAGAATAATATCCGAATTGCTGCGTTTGATAATATTTGTGGGCTTGAATTTCTTTTTTCAACACATCATCACTTACCAAAGGTGAAAGCGTGTGATGCATGGTGAATCCCATTACATCTAACCTTGTTTTTCCTCCAGACGTTTGCCAAGCGTGTGCAGTATTAACATCATTTTTCCAGCCCGCCGAATAACCCCATTGATTCGCAGCCCCTAAAGAATTAAGACTTTCAATTAATGAACCGCCATAGGTCATTTGGGCTCCTGCTTTTGCGTAACTCATAATACTCTGCACCGCATTTTTCGGTTGGAATTGATATGCATTTACCCTGTCGGGCAATCCGAAAATTTCTTCTAAATTGTTTAAAGGATGCGCTAACCCGTCAGAATAGGTATTTTGACCATTTATCTTAAGGTCTTGACTTTCCTTGACCATTTGATAACGATTGGAATTTTGTTGACTTACCTCTCCCCAGTAGGTAGGTTGGTGCATGTGCCATAAATAAGTAGTGTGAACTTGAGCATTTATTGCAATATTTGACACAAAAACAACAAAAAGTAGTTTTAATTTCATAATTAATTATTTTAATTTTACTAAAGTCAACTAATATAGAACATTTAAAAATGACAAAAATCAGAAGATGACACCTCAACCGTTTTCGTGTTGAAAACTTTTGTTAAGTTTTGTTAAATCAACTTATTTTTAACTCTATTTTGCATTTATTAGATAAATTTGCATTCAATAACTCAAAAAATAAATTAGTAATATCCTTTTTAAAATGAAAAAAATCTTAAAAATAGCTGCCATCGTTCTTGTATTGTTGTTAATTGCCGTATTTGCAATTCCTTACTTATATAAAGATAAGATTGTTAATTACATAAAAGAAGATATCAATAAAAATTTGAATGCCAAAGTAGATTTCAAAGACGTGGATTTATCTCTTTTCAAAAGTTTTCCCAATTTTAATCTGGGCATCAATAATCTATCGGTGGATGGAGTTGAAACTTTTAAAAATGTGAGATTACTTCAATCCAAACAATTTGATTTAGTTTTAGACATAAAAAGTGTTTTGAAAGGAGAACAAATTAAAATTAATAAAATATTTGTTGATAACGCTGAAGTGAATATCTTGGTTAATAAAGATGGTAAAGCGAACTATGATATTACCAAACCATCTGATAACCAATCTGAACCATCAAAGTTTAACATAGACTTGAAGAATTATATCCTGAAGAATGCTCATATCATTTATGATGACCAATCAATGGGTTTCAAAGCCGATATCAAGCATTTGAATCACGAAGGTAGCGGTAAACTATCTGATAAAATATATGAGTTGAAGACCAAAAGCACGGCTGATTCTCTGACCATAACTTATGGAAATATTGACTATTTACACAATGTAAAAACAGAAATCAATACGGATTTCGATATTTCCGGAAATTTTTCAAAATACACATTGAAAAACACCAAAGCTATAATCAATGAATTACCGCTTAATGCTGAAGGATTTGTTGAAATGAAAGAGAAAGAAATCGTAATGGATATTAAATATGAAGCAGAAAAAGCGGATATTATTAAACTATTGAGTTTGGTTCCCAAAGCCTATATGCCGGATTTAAATGGTGCAAAATCCACCGGTGTTGCCAAAGTTTCCGGTTATGTAAAAGGACATAGTACTGATACGGATTTACCCGGCTTTAAGTTGTTGGTTGATGTTCAAAATGCGAGTATTCAATACCCCGATCTACCGGAAAAGGTGAGCAACATCAACTTATTAACTGATGTAGATTTTAAAGGCGGAAGTGACTTAAATACTATGACCGTAGACTTACCCAGAATCAATTTTGATATTGCGGGAAGTCACGTATCAGGAAATTTAAATGTAAAACAACCTATGACAGACCCCTTTATTGCAGCCGGTTTTCAATCAAAATTGGATTTTGCAAAAGTGAAAAAAGCTGTTAAATTTGAACAAATTAAAGACCTTTCCGGATTATTAGATGCTGACATTTCTTTTAGTGGACCCGTTTCGGCAATGGCAAACCAACAAGTAGAAAAAATCAATGCCAAAGGATTTTTTAATTTAACAAATTTTAAAATGAAATCAGATGCCTATAAAGATGACATTCAAATTTCGAGTGCTAAGATGAATTTAACGCCTGCCAGCTTGCAAATTGAACAATTTAATGCACTTTTGGGTAAAAATGATTTATCGTTAACCGGAAAATTAAATAACTATTTAGGTTACGTCCTTGGAAAAAACGATATTTTAAAAGGAGAGTTTTCAGCTCAATCCAAATTATTGAATCTGAATGACTTTATGACTTCTAATTCAACGGATAATTCAGCTAAAAAAGTGGAGTCAAGTTCAGAAACAGGCGTAATGAAAGTTCCTAAAAATATTGATGTTACGATGAATTTAGCTGCAGAGCAGGTAAAATATCAAAATTTAGATTTAAAGAATGTTAAAGGTAAATTGAGCATTGCCAACCAAGAAGTCAAATTATCGGATGTGGTGATGAATATGTTAGGAGGAACGGTCAGTATGAGCGGATTATACAACACCCAATCTGCTGAACCTAAAACGAATTTTTCTCTAGGAGTTAAACAACTCAATATCAAAGAAAGTGCAAGTTCATTTACGGTTTTAAATAGTTATGCTCCTATTTTGAATCAATTGACCGGAGACTTTTTCTCTGATTTGAATTTAAGTTTGGATTTAAATGAAAAAATGCAACCCATTTTGAGTAGTGTTAGTGCAAGCGGATTATTCAAAACGAATGAAGTATCGGCAAATGGAGTCAATATTTTGTCAAAAGTAGCTGATTTACTAAAAATAAATGCTTTAAAAAATCCAAAAATTGAGAACCTGAATGCAAATTTTGCTATTCAAAACGGAATTTTAACTTTAAAACCCAATCAATTTAAAATCAATGGAATGTCTGCGGGGATTTCCGGCACTTTTAATTTAGATAAACAAATAGATTTAGTTTTATCTCTCGATGTACCCAAAGAAAAATTGGGTAACAATTTAAATTCTGTTTTAACTAATCTTGCTGGAGTTGCTCAAAAATTAGATTTAGGAAAAGTAGGGGAAACCGTAAAAACTAAATTTAAAATAACCGGAAATGCTTTAAATCCAAAAATTAAACCCATATTATTAGGAAGTGAAGGTCAAACTTTAACTGAAACCGTAAAAGAAGTAGTTGAAACAAAAATAACGGAGGTGAAGAATGAAGCATTAGACAAAGCGCAAGCTGAAGCAGATAAATTGATTGCTGCAGCAACAGCTCAAAAAGAAAAATTTGTACAAGAAGCAGAAAAATTGGCACAAGAAACAAGAGATAAGGCAAAATTGGGAGCTGACGAATTACTAAAACAAGCCGGAGCTAATCCATTGAAAAAATTAGCTGCTCAAAAGGCTGCTGATAAAATAGTACAGGAGGGAGATAAGAAAGCCAATCAATTGTTAGATGTTGCTAAAAAGAAAGGCGACGATTTAGTCCTAAAGGCGCAAGAACAAGGAAATACGCTTATTGAAAGTGCGAGAAATAAAGGCAATAAATAAAAAAAGGGGTCAAATTTTGACCCCTTTTTTTATTTTGTATTTTTTTTCTGCAAATCAAAAATTTGTCGGTTGAGTGATTGTTCCCTTTCTAAAGATTTGGAGCGTTGTTCATTAATTTCTAATTCTAATTCTTCGTAGCGTCTGACAGCTTGTTTTGTAATAAGATTACTATTCTTGTAGCTATAAGCAAAATAAGCCAATCCTGCAGCTAAAATCCCAACCAAAGACCACATCAATCCTTGAAAACCAGCTTTTGACATTGGAATTCCAATAAAAGAAATACTATCTTTTTTTTGCAATTCATCGTCATTTATACTGACTTCAGATTTTAACGCATTGTTTTCGTTTTGATAAGTACTTAATTGCTGCTTTGCAATGGTCAATTCAGTTTTCAGTTTATTGATGGAGTCATTGACATGGCTTTTGTATTTTAGTAACCACTCATCTTTAATAGCGTGTAATCCTCGGTAGGAATCAGAACGGTTCATCATAAAATCAAACTGATTTTGTAAGTTGGCTGTATCCAATACTTTTGTATTGACCTGATATACAATTTTTTTTGAAGTTTTTGTGGTATCCTGACTATATGTTTCAAAAGATACAAATAATACAATAAATGAAATTAAAAATTTAAGTTTCATGGTTTTGTTAATTTTATCAGTGCAAAAATAAATATTTTTTAATTTTATTTAGTAATTATTTACTGTTTAAATAAGATTGCAAAATCAATGTGGCGCTTATTTCATCAATTAACGCTTTATTTTGTCTTTGTTTTTTTTTCATTCCACTTTCTAACATCGATTGAAATGCCATTTTTGAAGTGAATCTTTCATCGATTCTCTCTATGGGAAGGGAAGGAAAATTTTCTTTCAAATATGCGATAAACTTTTGAATTTCTATTTCTATTTCAAAAATACTGTTATCGAGTTTTTTGGGCAAACCGATAACTATGGCTTCGACTTGTTCAGTAGTGAGATAAGTGTTGATAAAATCATTTAAATTTGAAGTATCAACAGTGGTTAAGCCACTGGCAATGATTTGCAAATCATCCGTCACGGCTATTCCGGTTCTTTTTTTACCGTAGTCTATAGCTACTATTTTACCCATAAATAAATAAATAAATAAAAAATCCTGAAAGAAAACTTCTTTCAGGATTTTGAATATTAAAAAATAATTTTATTTAATTTGCTCATAGATAACTTTCATTTCTTTGGCTTTGTCATACATTTCCAATTGATTATAGATTCCCATTAGAGCTTGAACTACACTGATGTTATTCTTGTCTATTCCAAATGCTTTTTCATAATAAGGCATTGCTTGTTTGTAAAATTCCAATTGTTTAGCTTGCAATTCGTCATATTTTTTGAAATTATTCAAGTTTTGATTCATTTCTTCAACAATCGGAATAGTTTTTCCTAAAATAGCTGCTCCAATATTATTATAAGCGTCTGCATAGTCCGGTTTAAGCTCTATTGCTTTGTTATAACTCTCTATGGCGCCGTCATAATCTTTCAAATCGGATTTCATTACGCCAATATTGTAGTGCAAAACATAATCCGATGGGTTAATTTTAACAGCTTCTTCTAATTTTTCTTTAAATTTTAAGTTATCGCCCATTGCGTAATAAACATTTGCTTCATCTACTAATAAACCATAATCACCGGGAGCTGCTTGTTGTGCTTCTTTGATTATTTTTAAAGCATCATCATTTTGTTTTAATGCAATGTAGTTTTTAACAATCATTTTTTTCATTTCTACGGTTTGAGGTTCTTTTACACTCACTTTAGGATTTTTAGCTAATTTCATCTTAACTTGATCGTCCATTTCTTTTTTAGTGTTGAAATAAACAGGTTGATCATTTAAAACACTAATTGCTTCGTAAGTAGTCCCTGCACCGGTATATCCCATATCTATTAATTTTTTATATGCATCTATGGAATTATTATATTTTTCAGCAAAATAATAGATGTAAGCCGCATTTTGCAAGAAAGCGGTATCGCGTTGGCTTAACTCATATACTTTTTTGAAACCATCGGCAGATTCACCTAATTTAATAACTCCTACAGCATAGGTATCTTTGTCATTCACATCTTTGATTTTGGCAATGCCTTCTTCGTATGCACTTGAAGCTTTAGTTGCAATATTTTGAACCAACGTATTTAATAAATTCCCGGCTTCATCAGTATAAGATTTAGAGCCATTTTTTTCAATTTCAATCACTTTATTAAATGCGGAAGCAGCATCGTTTATCATTCCTTGTCCATTGTAGCCTTTGCCTAATAATAAATAATATTGTGCTTTTTGTTTGTCTTTTGCCGCTGCTAAAAGTGGTTCTGCATTTTTAAGAACACTAACAGCGTCTTTAAAATTATTTGCTTTTAAAGCATTTTCAGCTGCTTTTAATTCTTCTTTTTGAGAAAATGATGCAAAACTTATCATCATTGCAACTAAAAGTAAAAACGTTTTTTTCATCTTGTAAAAAATTTAATGTTTGATTTTATGTTAATAATCTCGTTTATTCAATATCCGTGCCAATCTCATTTTCATTCACATCTATTCCGGTTTCATCCGCTTCTTCTTTTACCACTTTTGCTACAGATGCTATCTCGTCGGTTTCTTTCATATTGATGAGTTTTACGCCTTGTGTAGCTCTGCCCATTACGCGCAGTGCGTTAACTTCCATTCTAATTGCGATTCCTGATTTATTGATAATCATCAAATCGTCATTATCAGTAACGTCTTTTATCGCAATTAATTGTCCGGTTTTTTCTGTAATGTTAATGGTTTTAACTCCTTTACCGCCACGATTGGTAATGCGATAATCTTCCAAACTGGAACGTTTTCCATATCCTTTTTCGGAAACAACGAGTATGTCACTACTTTGATCATTAATAGATACCATACCTATTAATTCATCATCATCATCAATCGTTATGCCGCGAACTCCTGAAGCTGTTCTGCCCATAGGGCGGGTTTTACTTTCTTCAAATCGAATGGCTTTTCCACTTTTGGCAGCTAACATAATTTGACTGTCACCGGTAGTAAGTTTTACTTCTAACAATTCGTCGTCTTCACGTATTGTAATAGCAGCAATACCATTGGCTCTGGGGCGTGAATATTGTTCAAGTGACGTTTTTTTCACTATTCCATTTTTAGTTGCCATTATTACATAATGCGAGTTTACATATTCTGTATCCCGTAAATTAGCAGTAACCAAATAGGACATTACTTTATCATCCGGTTCAATATTGATTAAGTTTTGAATAGCGCGTCCTTTTGAGGTTTTGTTCCCTTCAGGAATTTCAAATACGCGCATCCAATACACTTTACCTTTTTGAGTAAAAATCAACATAAATTGATGATTGGTTGCCACAAACATTTGTTCAAGGAAGTCCTCTTCACGTGTGCTAACTCCTTTTTGACCTCTTCCGCCACGAGCTTGTACTTTATACTCATTCAAATCAGTGCGTTTCATATATCCGGCGTGGGAAATGGTAACAAGAACTGTTGTATCGGGAATGATGTCTTCAATATTCATTTCTCCACCGGCATACTCTATCACAGAACGACGTTTGTCTCCGTATTTTTCCTTTACTTCGAGCATTTCATCTTTGATGATTTGCATTCTGCGACTTTCAGATGCTAAGATGTCCTTTAAATCTTCGATTAACTTTTTGATTTCGTCGTATTCCGCACGCAATTTGCTTTGTTCCAATCCGGTTAATTGACGCAAACGCATATCAACAATAGCACGTGATTGTTCATCACTTAAACCGAATCTTTCCATTAATCTCTCACGTGCATGATCCGTATCATTAGAAGTTTTGATGATTTCTATTACTTCATCAATATTATCAGAAGCAATAATCAATCCTTCTAAAATATGAGCTCGTTTTTCAGCTTTATCTAATTCGAATTTAGTACGTCTAACTACTACTTCATGACGATGTTCAACAAAGTATTTTATTAAATGTTTTAGATTTAATTGTTGTGGTCGTCCATTCACAATAGCTACGTTATTAACGCTAAATGAAGTTTGTAGCTGCGTATGCTTAAATAAATTATTTAACACTACATTTGGAACGGCATCTCTTTTGAGTTGATACACAATGCGCATTCCATTTCTGTCAGATTCATCTTTTAAATCAGAAATTCCTTCAATTTTTTTATCATTGATGAGATCAGCCGTTTGCTTAATCATCATGGCTTTATTTACTTGATAAGGGATTTCTGTAACGATTAGTAGGTTACGCCCGTTATTTTCTTCAAAATGGGTTTTAGCTCTCAATACAATTCTACCTCTTCCGGTATGCAATGCATCCTTAACTCCTTCGTAACCATATATGATGCCTCCTGTAGGAAAATCAGGGGCTTTGACGTGTTGCATCAATTCATCAATGCTAATGTCTTTATTGTCAATATAAGCTATAATTCCGTCTACCACTTCCGTAAGGTTGTGTGGCGCCATATTGGTAGCCATCCCTACGGCAATTCCGGATGCTCCATTAACTAAGAGATTCGGTATACGAGTAGGAAGTACTGTCGGCTCTTCTAATGTATCGTCAAAATTTAATTTGTGATCTACCGTATCTTTATCAATATCGGCTAACATATCTTCCGATATCTTTTGCAATCTTGCTTCAGTATAACGCATGGCTGCCGGCGGGTCATCATCAACAGAACCAAAGTTTCCTTGTCCGTCTATCATCATATAGCGCATGCTCCATTCTTGTGCCATACGCACCATAGAATCATACACTGAAGTATCGCCGTGCGGGTGAAATTTACCCAATACTTCTCCTACTATTCTGGCAGATTTTTTATAAGCACCTGTTGATTTTATTCCTAATTCATGCATTCCAAAAAGTACCCTGCGGTGAACGGGTTTTAACCCGTCGCGTACATCAGGCAAAGCACGTGATACAATCACCGACATAGAATAATCTATGTAGGCTGATTTCATTTGATCCTCTATGTTAATAGGAATCAGTTTTTCTCCATCACTCATAATCGTTTAGCGTTGTTTAAAATTAAAAAAATAGTTGCGCAAGATACATTTTTTTACCGTATTTACCATATAAAATAGTAGTTATTTAAAGTTTTTATTAACAATATTTATTCAGGTTAAGGCATCTTAATACCCCTATTTTCAATTAATTATATTTTAAAATTGTGAAAAGGTAGGATCTCCCGAAAAAAAAATGTTTTTTGGATAAAAAAAAGGACTAAATTTACATTGTGATATAAAAATAATATTATTCCTTTGACGAAAATTTTAAAAGAAAAACACAAAATCAATATCTAAAATCTACACATAAAAAGATGCACGATAATTTTTCACCAAAAGTAAAGGACGTTATAGCCTTCAGTAAGGAAGAAGCACTTCGTTTGGGGCACGATTTTATAGGGACAGAGCACTTGATGCTTGGCATCCTTCGTCAAGGCGAAGGAAGAGCTATCACTATCCTAAAGTCACAACAAGTAGATTTGCTGTTGCTTCGCAAAAAATTAGAAGATATTAGCCCGGCAAAAGATGCAGTAAATTTAAATCCCAATAGACCGATTCACCTTACCAAACAAGCCGATAAAGCTTTAAAAACCACATTTTTAGAAGCAAAATTATACAAAGATGCCTCTATTAACACAGCGCATTTGTTACTTTGTGTTTTGCGGAATGAAATTGATCCAACCACTAAACTTTTGCACCAATTTAATGCCACGTACAGCATTATTCGCAATGAGTACAAAGATCAATTTTCCAATCCAATAGAAGATACACCAAGTGCCGAATACTCTTCAGATGAAGGAAATATGGAAAATGATCCGTTTAGCTCTCGTCCTGCGCAAAATCCGCAGCAAGCGAAAAAGAACAGCAAAACACCTGTTTTAGATAATTTTGGTCGCGATTTGACTCAATTAGCCATAGACGGTAAATTAGACCCCGTAGTAGGTAGAAAAGCTGAAATAGAAAGGGTTTCTCAGATTTTAAGTCGCCGTAAAAAGAACAATCCCGTTTTAATAGGAGAGCCCGGCGTGGGAAAATCTGCTATAGCCGAAGGATTGGCTTTGCGTATCATTCAAAGGAAAGTGTCTAGAATATTGTTTGATAAGCGTGTGGTTTCTTTAGACTTAGCGAGCTTGGTTGCCGGAACTAAATACCGTGGACAGTTTGAAGAGCGAATGAAAGCTTTGATGAATGAATTGGAAAAAAATGACGATATTATATTGTTTATTGATGAAATTCACACGATAGTCGGCGCTGGTGGTGCCACCGGTTCCTTAGATGCTTCAAATATGCTAAAACCCGCATTAGCTCGTGGCGAAATACAATGTATCGGAGCAACTACATTAGACGAATACCGACAAAATATTGAGAAAGACGGAGCTTTGGAGCGTCGTTTTCAAAAAGTGATAGTAGAACCCACCAGTATTGACGAAACCATTGAAATATTGCACAATATTAAGGATAAATACGAGGAGCACCACAATGTTACCTACACGGATGATGCTATTGAAGCTTGCGTGAAATTAACGGCACGTTATATGACCGATCGTTACTTACCGGACAAAGCGATAGACGCGTTGGACGAAGCGGGTTCACGTATTCATATTACCAATATTGTCGTGCCTAAAGAAGTACTTGAATTAGAACGTCAATTAGATGATGTTAAAGCAAAGAAAAACAGTGCAGTAACTACGCAAAAATACGAAGAAGCTGCTCGTTTGAGAGATGATGAAAAACGGATAGAAGCCGACTTATTAATAGAGCAAAAACGTTGGGAAGAAGCTTCAAAACTCAATCGAGAAATTGTTACAGAAGATAATGTTGCCGAAGTAGTTTCAATGATGACCGGAATACCTGTAAACAGAGTAGTAGAGGCAGAAAGTAGCCGTTTAAAAGAATTGCCACAACTTATTAAAAGTAAATTGATTGGTCAAGATGAAGCGGTAGAAAAAGTGGTTAAAGCCATTCAACGCAATAGAGTAGGGTTGAAAGATCCAAATAAACCAATTGGTTCTTTTATCTTTTTAGGTCAAACAGGAGTAGGTAAAACACAGTTAGCCAAAGTATTGGCGAAAGAATTATTTGCTTCGGAAGATGCCTTGATCAGAGTAGATATGAGCGAATACATGGAAAAATTTGCCATTTCTAGACTTATCGGAGCGCCTCCGGGTTATGTAGGATATGAAGAGGGCGGGCAACTTACCGAGAAAGTACGTAGAAAACCTTATTCAGTAGTACTGTTAGATGAAATTGAGAAAGCCCATCCCGATGTGTTCAACATGTTGTTACAAATTTTGGATGATGGTTTTATCACCGATAGTCTTGGGAGAAAAATTGATTTCAGAAATGCAGTGATAATCATGACTTCTAACATAGGTTCACGCGACTTGAAAGATTTTGGACAAGGAGTTGGTTTTTCAACTACTGCCAAAAAAGAACAGGAAGAAGAACATACTAAAAGCGTGATACAAAATGCGTTAAAGAAAACTTTTGCGCCTGAATTTCTGAATCGTATAGACGATATCATCGTGTTCAAAGCATTAGAAAGAGAGCACATACACCAAATTATTGATATAGAACTCAATAAATTGTATGGCAGAATCAAAGATTTGAGTTACAATTTGATTTTAACAGAAGAAGCCAAAGATTTTATTGCTGACAAAGGATTTGATAAACACTTTGGCGCCAGACCACTTAAGAGAGCCATCCAGAAATACGTAGAAGACGCATTAGCAGAAGAAATTGTGAATTCTAATTTAAAGGAAGGTGATACCATCACGATGTCCTTAAACAAAGACAAGGACGGATTGGACATAAAAATTGGAGTAGGAGAGAGGCAGGAAGGTCAACCTGAAGGAATGGTATAGTGTATCAAATTGAAATTCAATTATTTGAATATAACATACTCCGAAAGAAAATTAGTTTTCTTTCGGAATTTAATATGATGCAAAAAGATGAAATAGTAATTATTCATTTTTCTGACTGGAATTCTTTAGGACAATTACGAGATGTTCTCATCCAATTTGTTCACAGACAAGGATGTAGTACGGATTTCACACCTAATTCACCTGTGAACATCAGTATGAATTTGATAACCGAAATAGACAAACTACGGTAATATTTTTTTGCTCTCGATATCTATCGAGATACTGATTTGAAATTTATCTTTTGCAAATGCTTGTCAAATTACACCATAGTAAATCGTTAGAAATTTATTCGGTGAATACCGAAAGTACTTTGCTTATTCCTTATGCAAAGCAGGGTATTAGTGCCGGATTTCCCTCACCGGCAGAAGATTTTTTGGATATTTCAATAGATTTAAACAAGGAATTAATCAAAAACCCAAGTGCCACTTTTTACGGAAGGGTAAAAGGCAATTCTATGATAGAAGCCGGGCTTTCCGATGGAGATTTACTGATCATTGACAAAAGTTTAGAGCCCAAAAATGGAAAAATTGCTGTTTGTTTTATTGATGGTGAATTTACGGTGAAACGCATTAAAATCAGTAGAGAAAACGGAATTGTGTGGTTAGTGGCTGAAAATAAAGAATATAAACCCATACGCGTCACACCCGAAAATGAATTGATGATTTGGGGAATAGTTACTACAGTCATCAAAAAGATGTAGCCGGATGTTTGTTGTTTGTTGTTCATCGTTAAAGTCTTCTTTATAAATTTTTCAACTTTCAAAACTTCATCCTTCAAACTTCAAACTTTAAACTTCAAACTTTAACCATGTACGCCTTAGTAGATTGCAATAATTTTTACGCTTCGTGCGAGCGGGTTTTTAGACCGAATTTGGTAGGAAAACCGGTGGTTGTGCTGTCTAATAACGATGGCTGCGTCATCGCCAGAAGTAATGAAGCCAAAGCATTGGGAATTCCGATGGGAGCACCGGCATTTCAATTTCAAAAATTATTCGATGAACATAAAGTAGCAGTATTTTCAACGAATTTTGTTTTGTATGGTGATATGAGTATGCGCATCATGACTTTACTTTCAGATATGGCCCCGGAAATTGAGGTCTATAGTATAGATGAAGCTTTTTTAAGATTCAAAGGATTTGAAAATTTAGATTATGAAAAATATGGAAAAGAAATAGAACGAAAGGTATATAAAAGTACAGGAATTCCCGTCAGCATTGGATTTGCACCGACAAAAGCATTGGCTAAGGTTGCCAATAAAATAGCTAAAAAATATCCACAAAAAACTAATAATGTGTATGTTATAGATTCGGAAAGCAAACGAAGCAAAGCCCTAAAATGGCTTAAAGTAGAAGATGTGTGGGGTATCGGACGCAGATTTTCTAAAAAATTATATGAGCAGCAAGTCAACACAGCTTATGATTTCATTTCATTATCAGATGATTATGTTAGAGGGATGATGAGTGTGGTAGGATTGAGACTCAAAAAGGATTTAGAAGGCGAAGAAACTTTGGATTTGGAAGAAAGAAAGCCAAAACAAGCCATTGCCACCACGAGATCGTTTGAAAAAATGTATACTGAATATGAAGATGTAAAGGAAAGAATATCGAGTTTTGCTATCAAATGTTCTGAAAAATTAAGGCAACAAAAAACGCATTGCAATGAAGTGATGGTGTTTATACATTCCAATGGGTTTCGGAAAGATTTACCGCAGTACTATAAAAATATTGTTGTAAAAACGGAATTTCCAACACACGCAGCTAATGACATCGTGCGACATGCCGTCATTGGGTTAAAAACCATTTTCAAAGGAGGTTTTCAATACAAAAAAGCTGGAGTTATTGTCAGCGGTCTGTCACCGGAAAATGAAAAACAATATACTTTGTTTAGTACAGAAAACGTTAGATTAGATCCTTTGATGAAAACAATTGATAAAATCAATTTTAGTTTAGGAACAAACAAAGTTAAATTAGCTTGTCAAGATTTAGGACGCACTTGGAAAATGCGCCAAGAAAAACTATCCAATCGTTATACCACCAATTTGAATGAAATTATTGAGATTAACACAGAATAAACAAACTATTTTTCAAGTACTTTTTTTGTATTATAATTTATATTATGTTAAATTGAGTTTATTTCAAACCTTTTTCTCATAAAAAAAGCCGAAATAAAATTTCGGCTTTTTTTATGAGATATTTACAGCGATTTATATTTCTCTGAATATTTTATGCATCAATCGTTTTTTATCATTGATGCTTTCTTCTAGAGAAATCATAGTTTCTGTTCTGTAAACTCCGGGAATTTCATCAATTTGGTAAATAACTTCTTTAGCGTGATTTGTATCTTTAGCTCTAATTTTACAGAAAATATTGTATTTACCGGCAGTAACATAAGCAATAGTTACATAAGGTATTTTTTCAAGATTGTTGATGACTTCTTTGGTATAGGAAGTTTTATCTAAAAAAATCCCTACATGAGCAATAAAAGAAAATCCCATTTTTTCATAATTCACAGTAAGGGTTGCACCTTTTATAACGCTTTCATCTTCCATTTTTTTAACTCTTACATGTATAGTTCCGGCTGAAACGTTTAGTTTCTTTGCAATATCAGTGAATGGAGTTCTTGCATTATCTATTAATGTATCTAAAATTTGATGATCAATTTCATCTAAAAAATATTTTTTCATTTTTTTGAAATATTTACAATTAAAATGCTTGTTATTTAAAAATTAAAAATAGTAAAACAACTAGAATAAACCTATGATAATTTATATATTGATAAAATATATAGATTTTTTTGCAAATATAACAAATTTAACACAACTTACAAGTACTTAGATTAATAATTTATCAACAATAAACCTATTTAACTCCATTCCCTCTGCATTTACAGTATTGTGAAAATATTTATCTTTTAATTCATTATCAATAATTATAGTTTCTGAAGGGTCTATAATATTTACGAGGATATTATCTTTAAGAACTTTCTTTAACCTTATCCCAATCTCAGAAATTTTACTATTGTAAATAGTGTTTACAATCTTAAAATCATAATATAATTTATCATTTGAAGGAATATTAAAATATAAATTAAAATCTGGGAATTCATTGTCAGCTATTGATTTAAGGGCTTCGAGTAGTATGATGGTGTGAATTTTTCGAGTGTATTCTCTTTCAAAATCTGTCTGAAAATAGCCTGATTCTATCAAAATAGTAGGGATATTCATAGATTGAATTGTATCTCCAAAACACGAATCACAAAAAGTATCATTGTATCTTCCTACGCTACCCGGTTCAATTTTTTGTAATAGTTTATTCATGGTAACAATGACTGACATTGCTTTTTGTCTTGTAGGTGTAAGTGTTTTTTCTTTGTCGGCTGCCGGCGCTAATAATGAAATACTCGCAATTTTGTCAGTCCCTTTCACATTGTAAAAACCGGTTTGATCGTGTAAATTAAACGCAAAGTCAGGTTTCAAAAGCTCAATTTCTGATAAAAGTAATCGTGATTCAGCATTTAGTAACGTTTTAGCATCTCTATTGATATCTAAACCGTAAATATTTTCCCTTGTAAACAGATTTGATCCATCAGGATTTAACATTGGAATGAAATACAGAGTACAATTTTCTAAAATAGAATTAATTACATCCGTAAACTTATAATAGTTTACAATATTAAACAAATCGAAAATGCTTTTGGTAGCTGTACTTTCATCCCCATGCATTTGAGTCCATAACAAAATTTTCAACTTCCCCTTACCTATCTCTATTCTGTAAATTGGTAGATTATTCTCAGAAAAACCAACAACTTTATATTTAAATAATTGTTTATTTAGCTTATTAATTTCACTTTCAATGCTGTCAAAAGTTAAATTTAAACCTTTTAAGTTTGGGTTTAATATCAAATCATAGTTAGATAACATATCCATAATATATATTTTATTTTCAAAAATAACAATAATTTCAATTACGGATGTAAATTTAATATTCATACATTTGTAAACAATAATTGTTTAATTTTGTAATTAGTTTTTTACATCTGTTAAGGCAATAATATTTGCTTATAATTAATGTGTAAAAATATGCAATCCAGTGTTTTAACATGTTATTATTAAACTAATTATTTAATTTATCTACAATGAGTGAATTTAACTTTAATGAACGTTTAGAAAAATTGATGGAGAACTATGAAATGACTCCATCCATGTTTGCTGATAAAATTGGCGTGCAACGATCAGGGATATCTCATTTGCTTTCTGGTAGAAATAATCCTAGTTTGGATTTTATTATTAAAGTTTTGGATAATTTCCCTGAAATTAGTTTTGAATGGTTAGCGAAGGGAAAAGGAAATATGTTTAATTCTAAAAATGGTGTTGTATCTAATTCGAGTCACACCCCTACTCTATTTGATCAATTTATTGAATCACCTGAAAAATTAGAATCTAAACCTAAAATTGAGATGAAAATCCCACACAATATTAAGGAAACTGATCATAAATTAGCTCAAAATGAGACTAAAACAAAAAAACCAATAGATAGACTATTGGTTTTGTATAAAGATGGAAGTTTTGAAACTTTTTACAATACGGAAGGGTAAATTGTAAAATTTTTCATCATTTTTTTAACTTTTTCGCCTACTTTATTGATAATATCTTCATTTTCATAATTCATTAAAACTTCATCCATAAAATCAACAATACTTATCATATCATTTTCTACAAGACCTCTTGAGGTAATTGCCGCTGTTCCTATTCTAATTCCACTTGTTATAAAAGGAGATTGGGTGTCAAATGGTACCATATTTTTATTAACAGTAATATGGGCTTTCACTAATGCGTTTTCAGCTTGTTTTCCGGTTATATTTTTATTTCTTAAATCAATAAGCATCAAATGATTATCTGTTCCACCTGAAACCAATTGATAATCTCTTTTCAGTAACTCTTTTGCAAGAGTTTCTGCATTTTTTTTCAATTGTAATTGGTAAAATAAAAATTCATCTGAAAGCGCTTCGGCAAATGCCACAGCTTTAGCAGCAATTACGTTTTCTAAAGGACCTCCTTGCATACCCGGAAAAACCGATGCATTGAGTAGTGCTGACATTTTTTTGATTTCTCCATTTTTTAAAGTCTCTCCCCATGGATTATCAAAATCTTTCCCCATTAAAATTAGTCCACCTCTTGGTCCTCTTAGTGTTTTGTGCGTTGTAGTAGTGATAAAATGACAATATGGGACAGGATCACTTAGTATTCCTTTGGCAATAAGCCCAGCAGGGTGTGCAATATCTCCCATTAAAAGAGCTCCTACTTCATCAGCTACTTCTCTAAAACGTTTATAATCAATATCTCTTGAATACGCCGAAGCTCCTGCAATTATCAATTTTGGTTTAACTTTTTTTGCAGTATTTTCTAAAGCATCGTAGTCAATTCTACCAGTTTCTTTATTAACACCATAGGAATATACTTTATACAATTTACCGGAAAAATTAACAGGAGAGCCATGTGTCAAATGTCCACCGTGGGATAAATCAAAACCTAAAATCACATCACCTGGTTTTAAAACAGCTTGATAAACAGCAGCATTAGCTTGAGAACCTGAGTGAGGTTGAACGTTCGCATATTCAGCGCCAAACAACAGCTTGGCTCTGTCTATAGCTATTTGCTCTACTTTGTCAACCACTTCACAACCCCCATAATATCTTTTTCCCGGATAACCTTCGGCATATTTATTAGTCAAAACGGAACCCATTGCTTTTAAAACCTCCTTACTAACGTAGTTTTCAGAAGCAATAAGCTCTATACCATACTTTTGACGTTTTTTTTCTTTTTTAATTAATTTAAAAATTTCATTATCGAAAATCATATATTATTGAATTTAAAATTAAAGGTGGGTCCTAAAAATTCATTTTTAGAGCTTGATCAAAGAAAAACGCAGAACCCATTTAAACGATTCACTTAAATCAAGCCAAAAGTATTAATTTTTTTGACAGCTTGTATCTAAAAATCGTTGTTTCAAAAAAAATCTATCTATCTATCAATTTATCAGATAATATAGTTGACCTAACATGCTACAATCTTTTATTTGGTCAATTTTTTTATTCTTTTACAAAGAAAAAACATATTTATTCCCATAATTAACTAATTATCAAATATATAAAAATATTTGGAATATTTAATTTTATTTTTAGATTTGTATTGAACACTTGTTATAAAATTACATTTTCACGAAAACGTTTTCATAAAAAGTGTCATTATATTAAATATTTAATTTTAAAATTGATATTAATACAAAATATATTTAAAAATAATATAAATATTACATGGGAAAATTTAACAACTTAATTCAAAGAGAGTTTCACGATGCTTGTGGTATTGGTTTTATTGCTGAAACATCGGGAAAAGCGAGCAGAAGAGTCATTGAATTATCAATAGAAGCATTAACTAATATGTCGCATAGAGGAGCCAATGCTGCCGATGATAAAACCAGCGACGGTACCGGTATTCTCATTGATATTCCTTTGCCATATTTTAAATTGGTTTTAGCCGAAGAACTAAATATTAAGTATGAAAAAGACAAACTAGGCATAGCTATGATTTTTACTAATCAAGACGAAGTGCCACTATTAGAACAATCTTTTCATGAACAGACCAAAAAGTTAAATATTGACTATATAGGCCATCGTGTTGTGCCAACCCATCAAGCCATCTTGGGCGATATTGCCAAGGCTACTTGCCCTTATATTGTTCAATTTTTCTTTACGGAAATAGATGAAGAAGCTATGAGTTTTGAAACAAGACTTTATATTCTGCGTAAAACAATTGAAAATTACATCGTTTCTCTATCATCCGATAGCTTTATTTGTTCGCTTTCAAGTAAAACTATTGTCTACAAAGGCATGATGAAACCCAATCAGTTGTCTCGTTTTTACGCTGATTTGAGTCAGCCGGAATTTAAGGTAAGAGTGGCTTTATTTCACGAGAGATTTTCTACCAATACCATTTCAAGTTGGAGTATGGCGCAACCTTTCAGAATGCTTGGACACAACGGAGAGATTAACACCATCAAAGGCAACAGACTTTGGATGAAAACCCGTGAAGCCACTATAAAATCTGACTTTTGGGGCGAACATCTCAACAGCTTAAAACCAATAGTATCTGAAGTTGGTAGCGATTCTTTTTCATTAGACAATATTTTAGAATTTTTAGTTCAAAGCGGACGTAGTCTTTTTCACAGCATTATGATGTTAATTCCTGAACCCTACATCTATGATCCCAATATGTCCGATGCACTAAAGGATTTTTATATCTATCACGAAAACCATATCGAACCTTGGGATGGTCCGGCTGCATTAGTTTTTACAGACGGCGAAATTGTAGGCGCTAAATTAGATAGAAACGGATTGAGACCTTTGCGTTATACGATTACCAAAGACGGATTAGCCATTATGGCTTCTGAAGCAGGCGTAGTTGACATTTCTGATGAAAATATTTTAATGCGACACCACATGAAATCAGGTGAAAATTTTGCTATCAAAATAGATGGGTCAGGAATCATCAACAACAAGGAAATAACAGAATTTATTTCAAAAAATGACAAATACTCTGAAAAAGTCAGAACCCATTTATCGATTTTAAAACGGGAAAACGACACTGAAGAGTTCTCAAGTTTTGCTATGCCTGAAAAAGGATTTGACAAACGTTTGAGAATAGCTTTCGGAATAGAAAAAGAAGATATTGAAAGGTTTATCATTCCTATGTCAACCCAAGGCACGGAGACAATAGGTTCAATGGGGGATGATACTGCACCAGCATTCATCTCTGATAAAAACAGAAAATTTTATGATTATTTCAAACAACATTTTGCACAAGTAACCAACCCCTCGATAGACTCTATACGTGAGCGCTATGTAATGAGTTTATACAGGTACATCGGATCTGAAACTGATTTATTAAGTGCAACCGATACTTTTACAGGCGCTATCAGGATAGATAGTCCGATACTTTCCCCAAAAGAGGTATCCCAATTGATGCAAATGCGTCAGAGTTTTCAACACAAGGTTATAAAATGTATATCTGAAAAGAACGAAAATCTCACAGAAAAAATTGAGAAAATTCAAATAGAATGTGAAGACGCCATTCTTAAAGGAACAAAAATTTTAATTTTATCTGATGAAGATTTAAGCCCCGGTACAATTCACATTCCCATGTTATTAGTAGTATCGGCGGTACATCAATATCTGATCGAAAAAAAATTGAGAAATAATGTTGCGCTCTTGTGTTTCTCAGGAGAGGTAGTAGAAGACCATCACGTGGCTGCTTTAATTGCCTTTGGAGCAAGTGCTGTTTATCCTTTTATGAGCTATGAACTCATAAGAGAACATTTTAGCGATGTAGATTGGGCAAGTAAAATGGGGAATTACAGAAAAGTTTTAGAAAAAGGACTTCTAAAAATTATGTCCAAAATGGGAATTTCAACCCTTAGCAGTTACCACGGAAGCATGTTGTTAAATGCCTTAGGTATTGATGATAAAGTTATTAAAAAATATTTTCCTTCTATTAAAAGTCAATTAGGAGGGTTAACAATAGAACGCCTCCAAGAGTTGCTTATCGAAAAAAGTGAAAAAGCTTTCGAGCAAAATGGAAATGTGGAAGAAACAGGAAAGTTTCGTTATAGAAAAGAAGGAGAAGGACACGGATTTGAACCCAAAGTGTTTAAAAATATTCACAACCTTGCTCATGGCAAAAAAAGAGAACCTATTGAATTAGATACCCCAATATACATAAGGGATTTGCTAGATTTTGTCAAGTTAAAATCAATAGAATTGAATAAAGTGCAACCCGAAACAGAGATATACAAACGCTTTGGTTTGGGGGCTGTATCCTTTGGGGCTATTTCTGAAGAAACGCACAGAGCACTTGCTAGAGGGGCAAGTCTTTTAGGCATCCGAAGCAACACCGGCGAAGGAGGCGAACAAAAAGACCGTTTTAGTATTTCTAACCCTGACAAAAGTGAAAATTGCTACACTAAGCAGTTAGGAAGCGGACGTTTTGGCGTAACTACTACCTATTTGTCTGCCGCAAGAGAATTGCAAATTAAAATTGGACAGGGGGCAAAACCAGGAGAAGGCGGTCAACTTCCGGGAGATAAAGTTACACTTTCCATTGCGATGAGCAGGCACACTACACCCGGTGTAACTTTGATTTCACCCCCACCGCATCACGACATCTACAGTATTGAAGATTTGGCGCAACTCATTTACGATTTACGACAAGTAAATCCGAGAGCCAATATAAGTGTCAAACTCGTTTCACAATATGGAGTGGGTATCATAGCTTCCGGTGTGGTAAAAGCTGGCGCTGATAACATTCTAATTAGTGGTAACGACGGAGGCACCGGAGCTAGTCCATTGGGTTCAGTAAAAAATACCGGTTTACCTTGGGAAATAGGTTTAGCAGAAGTACACAGAACCTTAATCCAAAATGGATTGCGCAACCGAGTAACCTTACGCGTAGACGGAGGGCTAAAAAATGGGGAGGATATAATAAAAGCTGCACTATTAGGAGCTGAAGAATTCGATTTCGGTACTGCTGCCGTTGTAGCTTTGGGCTGTGTGATGGCGCGTCAATGCCACAGTAACACTTGTCCTGTGGGGATTGCTACCCAAGACCCTGAACTCAGAAAGAAATTTAAAGGGAAACCTGAAAATTTGGTAAATTATATCACTGAAGTTGCGACAGAAGTGAGAGAAATTTTGAGTAAAATGGGATATGAAAAATTAGACGAAATTATCGGAAGGAATGATTTACTTAAACCCAATCCAAAATGGCAAGATTTTATAACTAAAAAGAATATAGACTTAAATTCCCTTCTAACATCAGTTCAACAAGAACATTACGGCATTTATCCTACTAATAAAGTTAAAAATGCTTCTGTTGAATATGAAAATCATTTTTCTGACAGCATTTATCAAGAAGTTTTGCCGGCACTGATGACCCATGCGCGCGTGGTTGTCAGCCGAAAACTAAAAAGCACCGATAGATCCGTAGGTACACGTATTTCCGGATTGATTGCCTTCCTTTATGGAACCAGCGATTTTAAAGGATATATTCAATATAAACTAGAAGGGGCTGCCGGTCAGAGTTTAGGTGCTTTTTTAGTGGATAACATGGAAATCAGGTTGTCAGGAATAGCTAATGATTACGTTGGGAAGGGATTAAGTGGCGGTCTGATTACCATCAGGTTCCCCAAAAATAAAAGAACACAGTTAGGAGGAAATACCATTATTGGAAATGTAGCTTTATATGGTGCAACATCCGGCGAAGTTTTTATAGCTGGCAAAGCCGGCGAGCGTTTTGCTATCCGAAACAGTGGTGCAGCAGCCGTCGTTGAAGGAGTTGGCAACCATTGCTGTGAATACATGACACGTGGATTTATAGTTGTTCTGGGTGATTCAGGTAAAAATATCGGTGCCGGAATGTCCGGAGGTACTATTTATTTTTATAACGATAAAGAAAACATTGAGAAAAGCATCAATCGGGAATACGTAAAAATTAGTCCCATTTCACCATCGGATGAAGAACTCTTATATAAATATTTAGTGAATCACGAATTTCAAACCGGTTCTACTTTGACAAAGCAAATCATCAAAAACTGGAGAGAAACTAAAAATCTTTTTGTAAAAGTAAGTTCAATAGCCGCTGAAAATGTGGACTATGATAAGATTTTTGAAGAGCAATTTAAGAATAGGCTGTTGAGTGTTTTTAATACATAAAAAAACTAATCTTTCTGTTCGTTAATTTCAAAATATAAATCAATGGTTTAAAAATAAAAAATCCGGTATCAGAACTTCTGAAACCGGATTTTTTAATTTTATGTTAGAGTATTTACCACCTTAAAATCACACTTCCCCAAGTAAAACCACCTCCAAATGCAGATAGTATCACATAATCACCTTCTTTAATTCTGCCTTGTTCTCTTGCTTCTACAAGTGCAATAGGAATGGTAGCAGCGGTAGTATTGCCGTATTTTTGGATGTTGTTAAACACTTGGTTATCACGAAAACGAAATTTGCGTTGCACCATTTGAGAAATCCGTAAGTTGGCTTGGTGTGGAATAAAAAGATTTACTTGTTCCGGAGTTATATTTACCGCTTGCATGGCTTCTTCCATAGATTCACCAAAACGGTTGATGGCGTGTTTGAACACCAACGGTCCATCCATATAAGGATAATAAGACAAATCATCGGGATTTGCCATGAGTTCAGTCACCCATTTTTTCATGGCTGGAGCTGTAACTGCCAATTGCTCAGCGTATTCACCTTGTGAATGTAAATTAGCAGTTAAAATACCATGTCCTTCTTTGTCGCTTCTTGATAAAACCACTGCTCCTGCCCCATCACCAAATAAAACAGCTACTTGACGTCCACGTGTTGTTTTATCTAATCCGTTTGAATGAAATTCTGCCCCAATAACCAAAATATTTTTGTACATTCCAGTTTTAATAAATTGGTCAGCAACGGTTAAACTATAAATAAATCCTGTACACTGATTGCGCACATCCAAAGCCCCTATATTTGGCATTCCCAATAAATGTTGGATTTGCACTCCCCCACCCGGAAAATAATAGTCAGGACTTAGCGTAGCAAAAACAATAAAATCAATATCGTCTTTGGTTAAACCTGCATCTTCAATGGCTTTACGAGCGGCTTTGGCTCCCATAACAGATGAAGTATCGTCACTCCCCGGTTTGACCCAACGGCGTTCTTGAATTCCTGAGCGCTCTTGAATCCACTCGTCCGAAGTGTCCATTATTTTTGTTAAGTCGTGGTTAGTAACCACATTGTCAGGGACATAAAATCCCATTCCTGTTATTCTGGATTGAAACATGTTAAGGTATGAAGTTAGAAGTTGAAAGTTGGAAGTACAAATATTTCCAGCTATTTTAAAACTTATCAAAAATACAAAAAATTATGCAATACATAATATGCTATGCATAATTATTTATAACCAATATATAATCCGGTACCGTATTCTACAAATATCCGATTGGTTTTATTGAAATAGGGTTGAATTTCTTGCTCAAAATGAAGTTTAAAATGCTTGTAATCACTTTTTTCCATAAACTCTAAAAATCGAACAAAAGCAGGGGTTTTACCTATAAATTCATTGATAACCACGTATTTTTTAGCAATTCTGCTCATTTCTGATAGTATTTTGGCTCTCTTATCAGATTTTACTCCGTGCAATACATAAGAAGCGGTAACAATGTCAATGCTATTATCTGCAAACTGTGAGAGGTTTTCCGCATTTCCTAAAGAGAACTTGATGTTTGGATATTTTTTCTGACTTTCAGCCAACATTTTTTCTGAAAAATCTACCGCATTTATCGTCCCCACTTTGTTTAATTCGTACATGGCAGCCCAAGCACCTGTGCCTGTTCCGATATCTAATACCGTCAAACCTTCAATCGGGAACTCAGCTTTTAAAACTTCAAATGTTTTTTGGTATTTATCCTGCAAAACGTGGTCTACTTTACTATAATAGGGCGCAATCAAATTAAAAATATATTTAGCTCTGATATCAGGATTGGATGAAAAATAGTGGAAAATAGACATTATATTGAAGTTTTAGATTGGTATTTCGCACCAAAAATATTAATTTTTTTGATAAGACCATACAAAGCACTTACATTAATAAAATCTGTCAATTTGTCATTCAAATAGCTTTGGTATTTTTTTTGACTATCACAAATCGTTTAAAGTTTAAAGTTTTATGATTCGTTTAAAAAAATTTATATTTAACATAGTTATCCAATCTTAATAATCAATCAACCAATAACTAAAAAACCGGTGGTATCGATACGATTTTTTTTTAAAGCAAATTTCTAAAAATGATGTTAATCATAATCAAAAAAAATCACTCAACCACCTAATAACCAATTAACCTAATAATCAATAATCAATCAACCAATAACTTAATCAAATGAGCAAAGGTAATATCAACATCTCCACTGAGAACATTTTTCCCATTATCAAAAAATTCTTGTATTCCGACCACGAAATTTTCTTGCGTGAGTTGGTTTCTAATGCTACGGATGCTACCCTAAAATTGAAACATCTTTTCAGCATCGGCGAAGCCAAGGGAGAATACGGCAATCCTATTATTGAAATCAAAATTGACAAAAAGAAAAAAACCTTGCATATCATAGACCAAGGTATCGGGATGACGGAAGAAGAAGTGAAAAAATACATCAATGAAATTGCTTTTTCGGGGGCTGAAGAGTTTGTAAATAAATACAAAGACAAATTAGGTGACACCGGTATTATTGGTCACTTCGGATTAGGGTTTTATTCTGCCTTTATGGTTTCTGAAAAAGTAGAAATTTTGACCAAATCCTATCAAGATGGCAGTCAAGCCGTACGTTGGGAATGTGATGGCAGTCCGGAATATATTCTTGAGAACATTGAAAAATCGGAACGCGGCACTGAAATCATTTTACATATAGACAAGGATTCTAAAGAATTCTTAGAAGAAAGTCGCGTCAACGAATTGTTACAAAAATACAATCGTTTTATGCCGATTCCTATCAAACACGGAATGAAAACCGAATATGTTTCTGTAGGGGAAGGTGACGATGCGAAAGAAGAAAAAATTGAAGTGGACAACATTATCAACAACCCGAATCCGGCTTGGACTAAAAAACCAAGTGAATTGACCGATGAAGATTACAAGAATTTTTATCGCGAATTGTATCCCATGCAGTTTGACGAACCCTTGTTTCACATTCACTTGAATGTAGATCATCCGTTTCATTTGACCGGAATTTTGTTTTTTCCTAAAATGACCAAAAATTTGGATATTCAAAAAGATAGAATCCAATTGTATCAAAATCAAGTGTTTGTTACAGATAATGTAGAAGGCATTGTTCCAGATTTCTTGCAAATGTTGAAGGGAGTTATTGATTCACCGGATATTCCACTCAACGTATCTCGCAGTTATCTGCAAGCAGATGGAGCTGTTAAGAAAATAAAAGACCACATCACCAAAAAAGTAGCAGATAAATTGGCGGGATTATTTAAGAACGAGCGTGAAAATTTTGAAAATAAATGGGATGATATTAAAGTAATCATAGAGTATGGCATGCTTTCAGAAGATAAATTCTATGAAAAAGCCAAAACGTTTGCTTTATTCCCTACGGTGGACAAAAAGTATTTTACTTTCGAGGAATTAAAAGAAAAAACCAAAGATTTACAAACTGACAAAGATGGCAATTTAGTCCTTCTTTACGCTTCAGACGAAGCTAAACAACATTCGTTTATAGAAAAAGCACAAGCCAAAGGCTATGAAGTTTTGATTATGAATTCGCCAATCGTTTCGCATTTGTTGCAAAAATTGGAAGGCGATAATGAAAAAGTGAAATTTGCACGGGTAGATGCTGATTTTATCGACAATTTGATCAAAAAAGACGATACCAAAATCTCTAAACTTTCAGATGATGAAAAGAAAAAATTGGAAGACATTGTGAAAGAAGTGGTTCCTGCATCTAACTATAATGTTCAAATGGAAGCCTTAGATAGCGATGAAGCGCCATTCATCATCACCCAACCCGAATTTATGCGCCGTTACAAAGAAATGAGTATGACCGGTGGTGGTATGATGGGATTTGGTGATTTTCCCGATTCTTACAATTTGGTCGTTAACACTAATCATCCGTTGATGGATAAAATCTTGAATGACCCCGAACACAATAAAGACATGGTCAATCAAGCCTTGGATCTAGCAAAATTATCCCAAAACTTATTGACAGGAAAAGATTTAACCGAGTTTGTGAAACGCAGCTTCGAAATGATGAAATAGCCATAAGAATTATATCATACCAACCGGAGATGATCAAATGGCTATAACATGTGACCAATAAAAAACAATAAATTTAAACACATGAAATAATAGCACAAGGATTACACAGCTTTTGCAAATTTTCACAGTTTTTTTTTATTTGTATCCCAATAACAATAGGGATGTAAATATAACCACAACAATTTGATGATTACTTTTATCATATTGTTGTGGTTTTATTATTTTTACATCAAATTAAAAAAATCAAAATCATGAGTGACGTAAAAAATTCAAATCATTTATATAGCACGATAGTAAAGGACTCTCAAAAGTTTGCTATTTTCATCACAGATAAAGTAGGTACCATAGGGTTTTTTGCAATAATCTTTTTTTGGACTCTAATTTGGCTGTCTTGGAACACCTTAGCTCCTAAGCATTTGCAATTTGACCCTGAACCGGCTTTTGTTTTGTGGCTTTTTATTTCAAATGTGATTCAGATTTTTTTGATGCCCTTGCTGATGATAGGACAAAATATACAAGGGAAATTTGCTGAAATCAGAGCCGAAAACGATTATGAAGTCAATCTAAAAGCAGAGAGAGAAATTGAAGATTTAAAAGCCGAATTAGCAGAGATTAAATCTCTACTGAAAGACGTTTCAGATAAATTAGATAAGTAAAATTACATTAAAAATCACTTTTATTTCTCATTAAACATTTTTTCTAAAACCTCATATCTGTAATCAAATATTTCTATTAATTTTTTTTTGATTATCAATGCGTTGGCTATGCTACCCAAAAAACCAAATGGAGGAGCATACGTTACAATATCACGCATCAAAATGCCATTAGTAGTCGGAGTTAAAATATGCTGATGGTGCCACAATACATAAGGACCAACTCTTTGTTCATCTACAAAATACTGCTTATCGACCACGTGAGTAATCTCAGTCAGCCAATCCGATTTTATACCCAAAAATGGACTTACTTTGTATGAAATCATCATCCCTTGATACATTTTTCCGGGCACCTCGTCTGATGTAATATCAAACCCCATATATTTTGGCGTTATTTTTTTTAAATTTTCAGGAGATGATATAAAATCCCACAAGGTCTCTACGTCAGTTTGAAGTAGCTGCTCTCTTTTTAATTGGTAAAACATAAAAAATCAGTTTACTGTATTATAAATTTTAATGATACAAATATAAATTATTTTGTTTAATAATTATTGATATTTGATAAACAAACTATAAATTTGTAATAGTTTTAACAAATAGCATAAAATAAAATTATATTTTTATAACATCTAAAAACTACAACTTATGAGATTAGCAGATACATTTCCTAAAGTGGAAATCAATGGATTACGTGAATTCACCCTTGATGAAATTGGAGACGAACATCTATTTACCTCTCTCGAAACGCCAATGAAAGCGGATGCCCATAAAATGAACAACGACGAAAAAAAGAAAAGGATTGCTTTTCATTTTCGTGAAATTATGGAAACTTTAGGGTTAGATTTAACTGATGATTCGCTAAACGGCACTCCTGAGCGCGTAGCTAAAATGTACGTCGAAGAAATATTTTCTGGTCTAAATCCGGCTAACAAACCCAAAATTGCTTTATTTGACAACAAGTATCGCTATAATGAAATGTTAGTCGAAAAAAATATTTCATTTTATTCCAATTGCGAACATCATTTTGTGCCCATTATTGGCAAAGCGCACGTAGCTTATATTTCAAACGGTAAAGTTATCGGCCTATCCAAACTCAACAGAGTGGTTCAATATTTTGCCAAACGCCCACAAGTGCAAGAGCGAATGACAGTACAAATAGCAAAAGAACTACAAAGTGTTTTAGATACCGAAAACATAGCCGTCATTATTGAAGCGAAACACCTTTGCGTGTCTTCACGCGGGGTACAGGACGATACTTCTACCACAGTAACCAGTTACTACGGTGGATTATTCAAAGACAACAATAAATTGACAGAACTTCACAATTACATCTTTAATAACCAATTCACATTATGATAAAATACAGCTTAATAGTACTTGCCATTATTGTGGTAGTACTCGCAATTTATGCTTTTCAAAAGCCCAAACACGCAACGGAAAATGCCCCTTCTATTTATGATTTTCCTTTTTCAATAAAAGATTTGAATGGAAATTTGATTGATTTCAAAAAATTCAAAGGAAAAAAATTATTATTGGTCAATGTGGCATCAAAATGCGGTTTCACCCCTCAATACGCCGAATTGCAACAATTACACGAAAAATATGGCGATAAAGTTACCATTATAGGTTTGCCTTGCAATCAGTTTGCCAATCAAGAACCGGGATCACCCGAAGAAATTCAAAATTTCTGCTCGCTTAATTACGGCGTTACTTTCTTGATGACAGAAAAAATAGATGTGAAAGGAGAAAATCAACATCCTATTTATCAATGGCTTACAGATAAAAACATCAACGGAGTCAAAAGTTCAACGGTAAAATGGAACTTTCAAAAGTATTTATTAGATGAAAACGGTAAGTTTATTGATTTTTATTACAGTGTCACCAAACCGATGAGTGATAGTATCACCAAAAATTTTTAGTAAAACCTCGAATCCGCAAGTATTATATAAAAGCCACGAATTATGCTTGTAGTTCTGCCACGCTTTGCGTGGTTGACAGGTACACGAATTTATCATCTCATATTGGGTGAATGCAAATTGATACTAATCCCGCCACTGCGTGATTTCCAACTTTACGTACTGCTTACAGCGGGATTCGTTTCACTACGATTTACTGAATAATAAACACTAATCTTAAATCCTTACGGATTTAAGGTAAAGAATAAATTTGCAAAAAACAACTAATATTCTATCTCCACCGGATCATTAGTATATCTATATCTTTCATTGAGAATACTGGCGTTAATAAATTGAATACCATTGACTTCTTTTGTCCCATAGCCTTCGTGGACATGTCCGAAGATGTGTAACTTGGGTTTGATTTGCATTACTTTTTCCAATAAATCTTCACAACCTACATAATGACCTCTTACGGTTTTATCTAAAATCCGGAAAGGAGGTCCGTGAGTGATAAGAATGTCAGTATCAACCGGAATCAAATCCCAATGTTGTCGGATATCATCTCCAATTTCGCGATTAAAAGCCCAATTATTAAATTCGGGTTGCACTGGAGAACCCCAAATTTTTAGACCTTCAATCGTCACTCCGGAGTCATTCAAATAGGTAAGATTCTCAGGGATTATAAGTGAAATTTGCTCAGAATTTGCTCTTTCAAAATAAAAATCGTGATTCCCTGCAATAAAAATTTTGTATTTGTAATCTAAACTTTTGAACCAATTAAGAAAATCCAAAATTTCCGGTTCTTTCCCTGTTGAAGAGACATCTCCGGCGTGTATAATCATGTCACCATCAGGTAATTCCAAATCATGGTGTCTGTTATGAGTATCCGATATGAGAATGATTTTCATTGTTTTTGCGGTTAAAATGGATTTCTTATTACGCTTCCTTTACTCTTGTGAATTTCAATAATGTCATTTATTATATTCTGTAATGTGTAATACACATCATCTCCCTCTAAACCTATTTTTTTTAAAAGTTCCCTATTCTCAACAATTTTGACATTTCTTTCTTCCTCCGGAATACTTCAAATTTCATAAAATTTTCTGAAAACAATTTCACTATTTGAAATAGTTAGATGAAAACGGAAAATTTATTGATTTTTAATACAGCGTAACGAAACCAATGAGTGATAGCATCATAAAAAAACTTTAATTAAAAAATAATTTCCCTAATTCCCTTAAAATCGATTCTTTTTACTCCAATGAAAATCGGAGTTTTTTTTTATCTAATTGTAAACAAAAATTATCTTTGCATTTTAAAGTTGGAAGTTGGAAGAATGAAGTTGGTAATTTATAAATTAGAAAACTAAATCGACAAAATTATAAAAATAAATCTCATTAGCACTCAGAACTAAATTCTAACCCAAATAAATTACCTAACAAGCTCAAAATTTATCCAATAAATTGGGAACAAAACTCAAAATTTAGAAATCAAAACAACAAAATGAAAGAATACAAATTCATCCATCAAAAATTAGTTACTTTTAAAAAAGATGACGATTTCGAAGAATTGCTTAACTCCTACGCTTCTACCGGATGGCGTGTTGTCAATGCATTTGTGCATCGCGGTTTGGTAAAAGCCATCTTGGAACGAGACAAAAAAGATAACAACTCCGCAAGCCATTCAATTGAAAACAAATAGCTGCGTTTTTTGACATACAAAAACCTCAATTCTTAATAAAACACTAAAATAGGAAAACACGTACTTAAACGTGTTTTTTTTTGATTATTTTTGCTCCAAATTCACAAAATTGAAACAATTTTTATTCACGCTGATACTCTTATTTTCATTTTTGTCGCAAGCGCAACAGAAAAAAATAGAAATCATACACGCTGACCACACTTTTACCGATGAAGAAAAGTATCCGGGCGCCATTGTGGTTTTAGGAAATGTAATGGTAGAACATACAGGCGCTACCCTGCAATGCAAGCAAGCGCTTATTTATCAAAAAGCTAATCTCATAAAAGCCTTTGGAGACGTTTTGATCAATCAAGGGGATACCTTAACGCAAACCAGCAAATATGTAGATTACAACGGGAATACTAAAGTAGCCAAATCTTGGGGAAATGTAATCCTCAAAGACCCAAAGATGACGCTTACCACCGACACACTGCGCTTTGATCGCGCTCAACAGCTGCTCTATTATGACGACAAAGCTACTATTACTGATTTTGACAATACCCTTAAAAGTCAGGTAGGAAAATACTACTTAAAAGAATCTAAATTTGAAGCCCTTTCTAGTGTAATCATTACCAATCCCGATCATACTGTAACGTCAGATCATTTGGAATATTTTACCAATACTGGCTATACTTATTTATTCGGACCTTCAACCATTAAAGATTCAATTAATACGCTTTATTGTGAAAATGGGTTTCACGATTCACGAAAAAAAATATCCATTTTTACCAAACGTTCTAAAATTAACTACAAAGATCGGGTGGTAGAAGCTGATTCTATGTACTACGACAAAACGAAACAATACGCTGCTGCCCATTCGAACATTGTAGTAACCGATACGCTAAATAAAATCATCATCAAAGGTCAATTCTCTGAATATTTTGAAGCAAAAGACTCGGTTTACATCGTAGGGAAACCCTATGCTTTAAATTACCAAGATAAAGACAGCACCTTTATTCACGGAGATACCCTAATGATAACCGGAAAACCCAAAGAACGCATCCTGCGTGCCTACCATCGGGTGAAATTTTTCAATAAAGATATGCAAGGCAAATGCGACTCACTCTACACTAACGAAAGTAAAGGAATTACCAAAATGTTCCGTAGACCGGTGCTATGGAATGCACAAAATCAAATTTTGGGCGATTCCATTTATTTCACTTCCAATGTTGAAACAGAAGAATTAGACTCTTTAAAAGTATATCACAACGCCTTTGTTATCAGTAAAGACAGTTTAGGCGACGGATATAGTCAGATCAAAGGCAAGTTACTATTCGGAAAATTTGTCAGAGATACATTAGATAACGTGTTAGTGTTGGGCAACGGACAAATGATCAATTACAATAGAGATGAAAACAATGAATTAATAGGGATTACCAAAGTAATTTGCAGTGATTTATCATTTAAATTATCCAATGGAAAATTGAATGAAGTGAAATTTATCACGATGCCGGATGGCAAAACCTATCCGGAATCTCAATTTCCGGAAGAAGATCGAAAATTGCCCGGATTTGAATGGCGCATAACGGAACGTCCTATGAAATGGGAAGACATTTTTATCAAAGATGAAGGCGATGATGAAAAAATAAAAGCACTTATAGAAGCTGAAAAGCAATTTAAAATTGACGAAGCCAATCGCATCAAAGAAGAAGCAGAAAAAGCAGCCGCTTTCGAAAAGAAAAAATTGGATTCAGAAAAGAAAAATGTTGAAGAAAAACTAAAGATTAAATGAACATCAAAAATATTATTTTTGACTTTGGGGGCGTATTGGTAGATTGGAATCCGCGTTATTTATACAAATCGGTATTTAATGACGACGAGAAAATGGAATGGTTCTTGAAAAATATTTGTACCGATGAATGGAATTTAGAACAAGACCGTGGCAGAAGTTTAGCCGAAGGTACTCAACTTTTATTAGATAAACATCCTGAATACAGCGACTTAATCAAGATGTTTTACGACCAATGGGAAGTAATGCTGCACAGCGATATTCCGCAAACGGTGGAAATATTGTACCAACTTAAACCGCATTATCATCTATATGGATTGACGAATTGGTCGGGAGAGACATTTCCGATAGCTTACAAACGTTATTCATTTTTTAGAGAATTTGAAGGTATTGTGGTTTCCGGTGATGAAAAACGCATCAAACCCGACCCCAAAATATTTGAATTAATTTTGGAACGTTACAATCTAAAACCGGAAGAATCGTTGTTTATTGACGATAACAGCAACAATATCAACCAAGCGAATGGAATGGGATTTAAGACCATTCATTTTTTAAATCCGGAACAATTGAGAATGGATTTGAATATTTTAATTAGCAGATTAGCGAATTAGCAGATTAGCACATTAACACATTTCCAAATTATCTAATTTCCAAATTAGCAAATTGACAGAATTACTTTCTAACGCCTTTAACAACTTCAATCTATATGAACACGGACAAAATCATCGAACTCCTTTCCTACACGCTTCCGGCAGTTGTAACCGGTTTAGTCGCTTATTATTTTTTAGAGCGTTTTTTTAAAAATGAAGAACGAGTGCGCAAATTTCAATTGCACAAAGAACATCAAAAACAGAGTTTTCCCTTGCGGTTGCAAGCTTACGAACGTATGGTTTTGTTTTTGGAACGCATCAATCCCAATAAATTACTGATAAGAGTACAACCTTTTTCCGAAGACAAAATAGAGTACTTACATCTCTTGGTACAAAACGTAGAGCAAGAGTTTGACCACAACCTGTCGCAACAAATTTATATGACCGAGCCTTGCTGGGATATGATTGTTACTGCCAAAAACACCACTTTGCAGCTACTTCGCAACAAAGCAGTCAGCGAAGAAATTAAAAACGCACAAGAACTGCAAGAAGCGGTATTGCGCGAAGGTTTGCAATACGAGCATCCCAGTGAAGCCGCTTTGGCTTATATCCGCAATGAAGTGAATGATTTGTTTTAAGGATTTCACATCAACTTCATTGTGGGTGCTACGCATAACAAGAAAGGATTAGATGTTGGGTGCAGTTTTTATAGATTATATTCGAGACCAAAATTGAAAACAGATGATTTCACTGTATTGTCTCTTTTTATTAATCCAAAGAAAAATCGACCATTCAAAGTCAAATTGTTTGAAATGCCATAACCTGTACCGATTGTAAGACCTAAGTCAAAATTATCATAATCAAATTCCATTGGTTGGCTCGGATGACCAAATGCCGCAAATGGGTCTTTTTTTATATTTTCTTTTCGGTCAATTATGTATCCTATTTGAGTACCGCCATCCATAAAGAATTTTTCTGTAAAATAGTAACGTAATGCCAATGGAAGAACCAAAGTCAACTCGTTGATATTTGATTCATAATCCGAAACGGTCGTTACTCCGTTCGTGTCGGTTATTTGTATGTCCTTAATTAAGACACCTGTTCCCTGAGAAGCGAGTAAAAATTCGGGTTGAAAGTTTAATTTATTAGCTACGCCTATTTGCAGAAAACCTCCAGCATAAAATCCGATTTTTCTCTGATATTCTAAGTAATCCATTCCACCTAACCTGAAGTCAGGTGTGTATTTGGAATAGTTTGCTCCAGCTTTTAATCCGAATTCTAATATTGATGTTTGAGAGAAGCCATTAATTATAATTCCAAATGTTAAAGCCAATGCTAATGTTGTAATTTTTTTCATTTAAATTCTGACTAACGTAAATTTAAATTACTGTATTAAAGTTGTTTATTTTTAATGATAAATCATTTTCTGTAAGTCAAATGTATCAATTTATTTTTGAATACGCTTTAGTAACCCCAATTTTCTTTTTTGGTCAAGATATAGATTGCCCAAAACGTGAATGAATTGAAAACGTTGCGTGGCTTCACAAATGTTAATTTTTGCAACAAAGTTAAAAGTTCAGATACCGTTTCATTAATGCACTGCTACGGAATGTTTTTTAATACAATGTTATGGCATCTTTATTCTTCAATTTGTTTATTATCAATGTTTTTTATTAGTTTATCAAAATCCGATTGGAATAATTTATCTTGAACAATTCTGTATTTTTCAAATTCGCTTTCTGCGTGTTGTTTGGCAATTTCAACACTTATTTTACCCGCATTTTGAAGTATTTCTCTATCATCAAATTGTAAAAATAAATCTAATCTTTTAGCCCAGTCTTCCATTGTCATCGGAATTTGGCGTTTTGCTCTGTTTTCTGCTAATTCAAGATAGGCATTAACAATCCTACCCAGACTTTCTAATTCTTCTTTGGTTAAATAATTTTTTGCAATTGAAACATCGCTTTTAAGAATTTTTCCTCCCGGACTATTTTTCCACGAGGTTAATCCCATATAATCTCTTTTACCATCAGCACGTTTTACTATTAATTCTGCTGCTGTGTGTTGATGTATTGCGTAATGTAATTTGTTCTGAACTTTGGCGAAAAAATCTTTTGTTGTCGGGGCATCTTTGTTGTAATCAATACTTGTAGCATAAATATCAGTTATTTTTTGATAAAAGCGACGTTCGCTTAATCTAATTTCTCTGATTTCTTCGAGTAAATGTTCAAAATAATCTTCGTCAATAAAAGTTCCGTTTTCCATTCGTTTACGGTCAAGAACATAACCTTTTATTGCATATTCTTTTACAACTTGTGTTGCCCATTGTCTAAATTGTGTTGCACGAACTGAATTAACTCTGTATCCTACTGAAATTATGGCATCAAGGTTGTAAAAATCAATCTCTCTATTTACTTCCCTGTTTCCTTCTGTTTGAACTATTCTAAATTTTCGAATAGTTCGTTCTTCCTGAATTTCACCACTTTTGTATATTTCTTTTAGATGATAATTGATAGTATTTACTTCAACATCAAATAATTCAGCCATTAATTTTTGACTTAACCAAATTGTTTCATCTTCATACCGAACTTCAATTGTTGATGTTTTACTTTGATTGGTAAAAATCAAAAATTCAGCAGTGCTATTCCTAATTTGTATCTTTTTATCTTTATCTGTCATTAAATCTGTTATTTATATCATTTTCGCAATACATAACGCTTGGTGTAGGCGATGTGGCGGTGATCCCGAAAGCACGCTTAGTGTGGCAGGTCTTTCGGGACACTGACCTTTGGTAAAAGTACAAAACTTTGGTGAAGCACAAAAGATTGTTTAGTTGTTTTTACCCGCCATATAGCCTATGTAATGTTAAACGCTACCGAAGGCGAAGTTTACACTTCCTATAGTTATCGGAATCATTGTTGGAGCTGAGCACCCAACGAAGCCTTAGATGTTAACGGTTGCCTTTTTGTCTGTCATAGTTTGTTGTCTTTGGTTTACTTTCTTCGTTTAGGTTGTCCAATTCCGGTGTTGCCATTATTCTTGATATAAACCAAATAGTTCCTTTTCCTTTCCATTGTTTAGTTGCCCAAATTATGCCAATAATCAGTCCGGCTGTCGCTACAATAATACCAACGATTAGTCGAGTAGTGTTGGGGTCAGTGAAATAAATAATAGCTCCGATTACAAGTCCAATTAAAAGCGGGGATGCAACTATCTGTAACCATCCAATCGCTTCTGTAATGACCTCAAAAACACGGAAAATTCTTCCTTCCTATTTCTGTATATCTTTTCTTTCTTTTGTCAATTTCGATTGGTTTGTCTTTAGGTTATTGCCAACGCTTGGTATAGATGATGTAGCGGTGAAGTTCTCACTGACCTTTGGTAAAAGTACAAAATTTTGGTGAAGCACAAAAGCTTGTTTAGATGTTTTTACCCGTCCTATTACCTTACTTAATATTAGGTTAAGTAGTTTTTTATGAATTTATCTTATTTTCAAAATCTTTTATCACTTTATCAAGATTATCACCGAAAACTAATTTCGCATTTTCATAAGTCTGATTACCAAAAAACTCAATGAATTTTTCCTTACCAAATTTATCAATCAAATCTTTTACAAATAATCCAGAAAGCGGATATTTTAATTCCTCAGGATAATTTTTCCAATTTGCCCAAATCTCTCCAATTGAGATTTTCTTGTCATTTGCTTTTAACCAATCCTTTACAATTTGCTCTTTATTCTGATTTGTTTGGTCAAAACATACTGCTGTACCTTCATTTATCAATCCAGTTTTATTAATAATCTTTGTCGAATAGTTTGATATAACATGGGTCATCTCATGTCCCTTTGTTTGCTGATAATGAGAATGTACAATACAAAATTCAGGCTCAGCGAATCCTAAATTAGCTTTTAACAGGTTCTTTGCATCCTCTCTTGATTCCCAAACGAAAAAATCAATCTTCTTTGGCAATCTGCTATTAAAGAATTTATTTATATTCTTAAAAGTATCTTCTCTCGATGATACGTAGCTTTTTATATCAGAATCACTCGTGTTTTGAAAATAAAATCTAAAATTATCTGATTCAACAATTTTCCAATCCTTGTAAAAATCGTCAAATCCAAACAACAAGATTCGTTTGTACGCATATTGTGTTACATTTTTAGTAACATTTAAATCAAAACATTCTTTAGTAGATTCTTTTGAATTGGAATAATCTTGGAGCATAAAATGACAAGTACCTAAATATCCAAGTGCCCAAGCTTTGCGCCAAGAATTATTACTATCATTTTTTACTGTCGATTCAAGATAAGGTATAGCATTTTTATAATCTGTTTGGTCTGCGTATGAACGCCCAATTATTAGATTTAAGTCAATATTATTAGGGTCATTTTCAAGAAGTGGTTTTGCTTGTTCAATTACTGATTTTAAATCTTGTGAGTTGTACAATTTCCATAAATCGTCAATTGCAGAATTTTGTCCAAATGAAACTAAACTTGAAAGAATAAAAATCGAAGTAAAAATTTTTCTCATTGTTTAATGTTTTATATGGTTGCAGGTGTCTTTCTTACTATTTTGCTTAACATCCCTATTAGCGAATGTTACTTATTTTCTATTGCGTCTATATATTGTTTCATCGTTGTTTATGCATTTTTTTTAAAAGGGAATGGCGTCTCTATTTAATTTTAAAGCAATACCTATCATTTTTTAAAATGTTATTAAATTGCTTTGTGTCAGAAAATATAAAAAATAAAAAAATACTACTCCCTTTTCTTATTAATCTTTTTGCATAACGTGGAGCATCTATAAGCTGTGCATTTGGGGTTATGACGGTTGGCGATGAATTTATTTTAAACCCAAATTAATTTTTCCACGCCCTTCAGGGCGTGGAAAAATTAATTGAAATAATATAAATATTTTTATTAATTATGCTTCGCAACTGCTGCAACTCACTATATTGGTGATAAACTCTTTTGAAACACTTTGACTTCTTTGATAATAGAGTGTTTTAATCCCCAATTTCCAAGCCTCTATAAGGAGTCTATTTACCTCTTTTATGGGAAGCTCTGCAGGAATGTTTAAATTTAAACTTTGAGATTGATCAACAAATTTTTGCCTTATGGAAGCTTGTTGAATAATTTCTAATTGACTAATTTCTTTAAATGTTTTAAAAACCTGTTTTTCTTTGTCTGTCAATTCTTTCAAGTGTTGAACACTCCCTTGGTTTAGCATAATACTTCTCCAGATATCTTCATTGTCCAGTCCTTTTTCAATCAATAATTCTTGTAAATATTTGTTTTTTCGCATAAAATTCCCTTTGGATAAACCCACTTTGTAATAATTACTTATAAAAGGTTCTATTCCGGGCGAAGTTTGTCCTAAAATAGCCGATGATGAAGTGGTCGGTGCAATAGCCAGTAATGTAGCGTTGCGAATTCCATAATCCTTTAACAAATCAGGTTCACCATATATTTCAGCCAATTCCTTTGTTGCTACATCAGCTTCGGTTCTGATGTGTTTAAATATTTTAGATGTCAATTGATTTGCTTCAAATCCTTCGAATGAAAGTTTATTTTTTTGTAAATAAGAATGCCAGCCTAAAGCCCCTAACCCTATTGCTCTATGGTTTTTAGCAAATGTATTTGCTGATTTCAGATAATAATTATCTTCCGTTTTTACGATAAATTCTTGAAGTACGGCATCTAAAAAGTAAATTGCCAATCTTACAGCATTCGTATCTTTCCATTCATCATATAATTCTAAATTCATAGAAGACAAGCAACAAATAAAAGATTCTTCTAAAGATGATGGGAGCATAATTTCAGAACACAAATTACTTGAATTGATCTGCATTCCTTTGTCTTTGTAAACTTGCGGTTTGTTCTTATTTACATTATCTGAAAAGAAAATATAAGGCAACCCTTTTTCTTGTCTTGACTCCAATACTTTAGCCCAAATTTCTCTTTTCTCCACATCTCCATCAATCATTTCTTGCATCCAATAATCAGAGATATTCACTCCAAAAAATAAATTTTGTAATGGACTTCCAATGCTTTTAATATTTAAAAACTCCAAAATATCAGGATGATCGATATCCAAATAGGCTGCAAATGCACCACGACGCACCCCTCCTTGAGAAATGGTATCCATAGCGGTATCAAATAATTTCATAAATGACACGGCTCCACTACTTTGCCCATTATCAGTAACGGCACTTCCCCGCCCTCTCAATTCACCAAAATAACCGGAAGTCCCACCTCCTATTTTGGTTTGCATAATTACTTCACCTAACTTATGTGTAATGCCCTCTATATGATCCGGAACGTGAACATTGAAACACGAAATGGGTAAACCTCTTTCTGTTCCCATATTTGCCCAAATTGGGGAACTCAGACTCATCCAGCCGTTTTCTATCAATTCTATAAAAGGTTCTTTGAGTTCCGGCTTAAATAACCGTTTTGATGCAGCGGTTGCTATTCTTTCAATCGCTCCTTGAACCGTTTCTCCTTTTAATAAATATCCTCTGTTTAAAATTTGCTCACTTTCTTCATTGAGCCACCATAATCTATTCATAAATAATACTTTGTATAAGGTTTTGTAATGTTAAATTTATCAATTGCTTTAAGTTCCCCTGTTTTTATTTTGCTGATGTGTATGAACACTATATCATCATCTAAACTCATAAATTCATCTATTTTTTTAATACAATAATCTATTCTATATGCTACTGAAATACAAACTTTTTTATTTTTCTTTAAAGCCATTCCCATATACAGATAACTCCCTAACGTAAAACTTGATTGGTTGTTCAATTCAATTTCTCGTGCTATATAATGTTCCATCCTAAATCAAATTATAAAACTTTAATAGGTTTTTTATCTTCTCCAATTGCAACAAAGGTAAAAATACCCTCAATGGATTTTTTTCTCAATGTTTCATCATACATATCTTCTTGATAAATAATGACTCTTACTTTTAGGCTGGTAGTACCGATTTCTATCACTTCACCGATTAGTTCAATAATGGAATCAGCCGGTATCGGGATTTTAAAATCTATTTGACTTGAAGATATAGTTACCATTTTTTTACGGCTAAATCTTGTTGCCGTTATAAAAGCAACTTCATCCATTAAATGCATTGCCGTACCACCAAATAAAGTATCGTAATGATTGGTGGTATTTGGGAAAACTACTTTAAAAATTCGGGTAACTGAATTGGATATTTTATCTTCTATTGACATTTTTGAAGGGTTTTTAGAACAAATCTGCTGCTGTAATACTCTTATCGTGTTTTGTATACTCTACAGGTCTTTTAGCAAAAAAATCATCTAACGAATTTGCAAAAACCTCTTCTTCAAACCATCGCATAGGTTTATATTGTTCTGATGTGACATTAAAAATTTTCTTGATACCAACCTCTTCAATGCTTACATCAGCGCGGTATTTCATAAAATTCAAAAGATCTTCTTTTTTAATCATTTCTAATTCGCCTTCAGAAAAAATCCAATCCAAAATTTCTGACTCTATTTCAATAGATTTCTGAACTATGTTTCGAATATCTTCTTGGATTTGCTCATCAAAAAATTCAGGAAATTCTTTTTTGATTTGATTAATAACGTAAACACCTGCATTGGCGTGAACCTGTTCATCTACAGAAGTCCAGGCTATAATATTACTCACATTTTTCATCAACGCTTTAAAACGAGTAAAAGAAATGATAATAGCAAATTGACTAAAAAGAGATACATTTTCAATCAAAATTGAAAATAATATCAGCGAAAAAACATAATTTTTAGGGTCCTCCGAATGAGTATAAGCCAATGCTTCGTTAAGATACTCTATTCGTTTTTTTATTACAGGTTCTTCCACTACGATTTCAAATTCATTATCGTAGCCCAAAACAGTAAGTAAACGAGAATAAGCCTCAGAATGACGAAATTCACATTCTGCAAAAGTACTCCCTAATCCGTTAAATTCAGGCTTAGGCAAATGTTGGTATAAATTACCCCAAAATGATTTTACTGCAACTTCTATTTGCGCTATTGCTAACAAACTCTTTTTTATGGCTTCTTTTTCTTTGTAATCTAATTGGGTGTGAAAATCCTGAATATCTGCTGTAAAATCTAATTCGGAATGAACCCAAAAGGATTTATTAATCAAATCAGTAAATTGAAGTATCTCAGGATACTCAAATGGTTTGTAATTAACTCTTTTTTTAAAAATACTCATTGCTTTAAAGTTTTATAAATTATACAAAAAATAAAAAGCAATGAATAAAAACTGATGCGTTGCACCAAATTCTATTACTAAAATTGCTTTTTATGCGAAAACAAATTTATTTTGAAAAACAAGGTAGCCCGACTTTAGAATATATTCTTTACGGTTGCGCAACAGTTCGTGAATTTCACACGATTCCCCTTTTTGAATTTTAAATTAAGACATAAAATCTTTAATAAAAAAATGTTATTCAATAAGACGCGTCAAAAGTATCATTGATTATTTATACAATCAAAATAACTTTTTAGCAGTTATTAACAATATTAAAAAAAAAGCAAAGACCTTATAGTTGATGTAAGATCTTTGCTTTAAGTGCGAGTTTGTTGAGATTTAATTCAACTCAACACTATTAGGAATAATTCCGGTGATTACCGTTTTCAACAAAGTATTATTGTTTAAATCATAGATTTTTAAGGTTCCATTGCTTTTATAATCTCCTGCATCTAAGGTAAATAATTTACCATTATGGATATTCATTCCATAAAGAAAACCGGTAATATTGCTTTCTGATGTAGTGGGCAAGTTGGCTGCGCCGTTCCATTTATAAACACCACCGTTCAGATTGTAATAAAAATTGTTGTTGTAATAGTTTAAGTGTTGTGGGTGTGCTGTCGTAGCAAAATTCGCAGCAATAGCAGCCGTGTTGTTTGAAGTATTTATTTTGTAAACGGCACCGGCGGTCTCACTTCCTGTCCACGCTGCTTTTCCCGGACACATCACATACAAATCACTGTCTTTTACAGCATACGATTGTGGATTGTCTCCTACTGTCAAGGTGGTTTGTACTGTATTATTAGTCGGATTAATCACCGTTACTTTGTTATTTGAACCCCATCCACCTTTCATCAATACATAAATATAATTACCTATTACTGCCATTTTTTCAGGTCCCTCCCCTACGGTAATCGTACCGGAAACCGTATTATTCGATAAATTTACTACAGCAATATAATCGTCGGTTGCCACAGTTGCATCTCCCCAATTAGACACATAAGCATTATTGCCCACTACCACTACATAACGTGGATTGGACAAACCGGTAGTGATTTCTGCCGTTTTTACCATAGTATAACGGTTGGTAATGGTTATTTTGTTAGAATTGTTCGCCACGATAAAGGCTTTGTCATTGTTTAGATATACATCTTGAACAATACTACCTAAATGCGCATTGTTATTTTTAACTTCAAATATTTCAGGTTGCGTGGTGTTAAAATCTTCACTTAAAAATGAAATAGTACCGTAACTACTGCTAAAAGGTCCTTCATTGACAATAAAATACCCATTTTGAAATTCGCCTAAAACGGGCTCAACGGGATCAACCTTGGTACAAGATGTGGCATAAATGCTTAGAAAAACTAAAAAGAGTAATTTGAATAATGATTTCATAAAATAAAATTTATTTGGATTAATATATTGGTTTAAAATAATTTATTGAATTTTGATTTGTGCTTTAAAACTAAAGTTGATGCCCGGCATAGGATAACTGTCTATCACCTCATAATAGGTGTTAAACAAATTGAGAACTTCAAAATGTAAATCGATTTTGTCATTTAATAATTTGCGACTCAGTTCTACATTTTGCACAAAATAGCCCGGCAGCGCTTTAGATTGGTCGGAAGTAGTATATGCACCACCATTATAATGTCCCGTTGTGCCTAATGCCCATTTTTTCCATTGATAGGAAATGTGTCCGCTTGCCACGTGATAAGGCACATACATCAATTGGTAATGCGTAGCTCTGTCTTGAGCCCTTGTTATTGCGTAGGTTAAATTCCAATTGAATAGATTCCCTATTTTTTTCAAATTACTCAACTGTATTTCAAATCCGTAATTTTGGGTAGATTGAATGTTTATCGGTTGCCAAAAGCCACTTTGGTTAGGTCTCCATTGAATATAATCTCTATTTTGCAAATAAAAAACTCGGGTTTTCAATTCTGTCCAACGATTTTGATTTTGATATCCCACTTCCGTTTGCCACGATTTTTCCGGTTTTAAGTCAGGGTTGCCACCGGGATTCCAAAACAAATCATTCAAGGTAGGGTTTCTGAAATTGGTTGACACATTGAAAAGCAATTGATTTTGGGGATTAAGATGCACCAAGCCATCCAAAGAAAAGACAAAGGGAACTTTAAAATAATTGGACCATTCTTTACGTACTCCAAAATTATAACTCACCTTCTCATTAAGGGTTTGATGCCACGTGGAATACAACGCCGCTTTTTTGACGTAATTACTTCCAATATTGTCGCCTATTCCTTGCGTATAATCTAATGCGTAGCCTATATTCAATTTTTTATCTGTGGTAAAATTATATTGAAAGTCCAAGGTTTGATACCATTTTTGACTCCCGTTGATGGAGGAATTTGTTAAGATATCTTTATTGTAGATGTAATCGTAATTTTCTTTTAAAAAGGACAACTTCACATCCAACTGATGTTGATTGCTGTTGTGCAACCAACCCGATTGCAAGTAGTGGGTATCGTATTTTAATTTAGCGTTGGAAATAGCGTAGAGCGATGCGGCAGAATTTCTGTCATTGAAACTTAAAAGACTTCTAAAATACCATTGATTTTTGTCCCATCTTATTTTTTCTCCCAAATGAAACCCTATTTTTTTGTACTGTCCGTTTGTGTTTATAAAATTATTTTTAGAAACAATATAATCATTTTCAGATGTTTGATAGTCTATCCCTGTGGTAAAAACTTGGTTTTGGGTTCCGTAATTAGCGTAAGCAACCGTTTTATAGGTTTGATAACTACTCAGGTTTTGCGTGACGACCACCCTCCGCAAATCAAATTGTTCCAAATTAGAAAAGTTAATAGCACCGGCTATAGCGCCACTACCCAATAGCGTGCTACTCCCACTTTTTCGGTATTGAATGGAAGATATACCACTTAGGTTCAACGCATTGAAATCAACTTGCCCGTTGAGACTTGAATTGATAGGTACGTTATTCCATAGCACGGCAGTTTGCGAAGCAGAAGCCCCTCTCGATGAGACACTTGCCAACATCCCGTTACCATATTGTTTAAAATAAAGATTGAATTCATTTTGCAATAATTCCAAAACGTTAGCTCTATTTTTTTCAATAGTAGAATCGGGAATGACACTGACGTCATAACCGGAAAGCCCTTTTGAAAGATAGGTAGATTTTAGATAGACTTCCTCTAAATGCTGCACAGCATCCAACTGTCCGTAGACCACAGATTGAAATGCAAAAACGACAAGAAAGATTATAAAATTAGATTTCATTTTATAAACGTTTTTCCTCCGAAAACGGTTAATACTATAGTTTTTCATTTCGGCAGGTCTCCTGGCTTGCATCTTTTTGATTCCTTCCCATTCCTTCTATGCGAAACAGTGGATTTGTAGTTTCAAAAAGTTCCCGATTGATATCGGAATAAGCTTACAGTTGCGGGGACAGCTTTGGATTTACACCAAATTCCCATTTTAATTCCTTTGTAATTTACATTTACAAAAGAAACCGTAATGAACCGCAAAGATAGTCTTTAATTTGAATTTTTATAATTTAATTCACAAAAAAAAGACATCAGCTCCGTCAAATAAGTTAACTACAATGATAGTAAGGGCTTCACTATGAGTGAAACCCTTACTTTTTGCATTGGTACACTCAAGAACACTCAGTAGCATCGTATCCCTTAATAAAATAATCAATGTCTTAACCCTTTCAGCGTTTTAAACGCTGAAAGTGTTAATTTTAAAATTTATTTCATAAAAAAGACCTCCCGTAATGAGAGGTCTTTAAAAACTTAAATTAGATTAGTTAAGGTCTAATTATTTTTTAATCACTTTTTGAGTTAAAGTAGCTCCGTTGGTGGCTGTAAATTTCACAAGATAAACACCTGCATTTAAGTTAGAAAGATCTAATTGGTTCATTCCAACGCTTAAATTGTTTTTAACAGTTACTTGTCTTCCTTCAATGGTGAAAATGTTTACAGATTGTAAATCCTCCATCGTGTCAACATAAAGAATATTTTGAACCGGATTAGGGAACATAGCTATTCTTGAAGCTAAATAATTATCTTGGATTCCGGCTGTAATTGGAGCTGGGTCATTGTTAATTATGATATCATCAAAATAGATAATTCTGTCTGCACCTGCCACAAGAGGGTCTAACCAATCCGGCATCAATACAACAGTGTTATAGGTTCCTGTAGCATCAGGAAAATAAAAAACGATGTCTTGCCATTGGTTTGGTGTGGTATATGAATTGATACTGTACAATTCAAAATTTGAAGTTGTTCCTCCTTCTAATTTGAATTTTTGTGGGGTAGTGTCACTTTTTCTGATTTTAACATGAACGTATTTATTAACCGTAAAATCTGGTTTAGGTGCCACTACTGAAGTATAGAATCCTGCCCAAGGCTTTGCATCGTCTCCTGTTGTTCTTCTGATGAATTGAACTACTTTGCTACTTGTATTTACGCCCGAAACATCTGGGTTGTCAATAACAGTCATTAATGCATCTTTTTCTGCTTCGGTTTCTGTGCTTGGTCCATTGGAAAAAACATTAAAATTGTCAGCGGCTGTACCAATCCTGTTAAATGTGCCATCTTCCGCATCTAATAATACGTCAGGAAATATAGGATCACTTTCTTTTAGTTTAATAGCATTTAGATGATAATACCCATTGCTATTGTCATTATTTTGCCCTTTCGAAACATTAAGTAAGATATTGCCACTTGCATCAGGTGCCACATCAGCAATAAGACAAGTATTAGCGCTATTAGCTGTTGCATTTAATGTGGCATTTCCAGTTGTGGCACCCAATGCACTGAATAAAGTCTCTCTGTTATCTGTTACATCTCTTCTGGAAGCAAAAATTTCAAAAGTATAAACCTTATCGGGATTTAATCCCCCAAAAGTAATAATTCCCTGAGGATTATTATTATCGCCATAAAAAGCATCTCTAACAGCCGTTGATGGAAATGGATTATTTCCTGTGGGGTTTAAAACTCCTAAATCATTAGATTGTGAAAAAGCATCTGTGACATTTACATTAATAGTACTTGTTCCTCCGATATCATCTATCAAACCGGTAATACTTCCTTCGGAATATCCACTTAAATTATTCCAATTACCCGAAGTAGGATATTGCGTAGTATTATAATTGATATCTATTAAATAATTTTTGGTAGATGAAACCACATCAATGACGTTATTATCATGAGAGGCAACATAGGAATGAGGATTTTTATTAATCACTCTCTCCAAAAGTATCAAATGACCTGCATCGTTCAAATGCACTCCATCACCTGCATTGTAAAGCGGATTTACAGAACCATCGGTATTAGCTAATGTGGTCCAAAAATCAATATTGGTGTCGGGAAATTCTTGCGGAATGCGAGTCACCATTTCATTTTGAATGTTTTGAGCTGCTGAACCTGTTCCAAAATTTCGAGGTTGTACCGTGCATATCCAAATAGGAATATTAGCGTTAGTAGCTGCATCAGCAACCAAATGAAAGTTGGTCATTTGCGTGTCAGCAGAGTAACCCATATTAGCATCATTGGAAGGCATATTAACTATAATTCCATCGGCATTTAAGGCTACGGCTTTTGTGATATTTCTATTAGTATCTATCGTTTCATTCACACCCGCCGGGATAGTAGTTCCGGTTGGTAAAATATCGTAAGTAGTATAACCCCCAACGGCTAAATTGGTGACTTCAAAACGCGTGTCGTGTTGTTTTAGATAATCGGTGTACATCCACACCCAAGCCTTATTTACAGAACTGGGACCGGTTCCGGCTGCGGTAGATGAACCGAGAACTACAATTTTAAATCTTTTATCCGTATTTGGAATGATAGAAAAAGGATTTTCACTTACATCATTCAAAGTGCCGGATGTAATTCTTACTTTGCATTGATTAGACGCTACATAAGGAATTGTCCAAACATATTTTTTAATATTGGCTGCAACTGTTGTTAGATTGACCCAAATTGTACCATTGTCTAATGAATATTCAATATTGACATTTTCGGTTAAATCTTGTGAATCCCATGAAATATAAGGTGTTGAGGTGGCATGCCAAGTTTCACCTCCATTGGGATAAACCAAACTTAAAGTCGGATTGGTCGTATCTGAATAAGGTAAACTTGTTTTAATCATTTGTATAGCACCTAAATAATAAAAATGATTAGAATTGTTGTTGTTGGGTCCTTTTGTAACAGAAAGGGTTATTTTACCGCCAGCATCAGGAAGAATGTTAAGAATATTGGCAGTATCACCTGTGTTATTTGATGTGTTTAGAAATGAAGTTAAAGTATTACTTCCGGTGATAGTGTATTGGGTTTCTCTATTGTCCGAAACTCCGGTTCGAGAGGCAAATATTTTAAAAGAATAATATTTTGCAGGATCTAATCCGGTAATTTCTAATCCACCTGTTGTTTCAGTAACCCCATTAAACACTTCAATTTCTCCGTAAAAACTATCTCTTGTGGCACTTGAGGGAAAAATTGTAGTTGTAGGAGCAGTTGTCCCAGCCTCGTTAACGCCATGAAAAGCATCGGTTATAGTTAAAGTTGCCCCAGTAGAACCACCACTTTCGTTGATAAGGTTTACGGCTAGACCCGTAACACTTGTCCCGGAAGTTGCAACATTATTCCAATTACCTGAAGTGATGTTGGCATTCGAAAAGTCGATTAACGTATTTTCTTGTGCAAAAACACGAATTCCAAGCAATAAAATTGCCATAAATGATAGATGCGTAATTTTACTCATTTTTTAAAAATTTTAATAGTTATTGAATCAATTCAAAAACAGAATGCAAGGTTTTATCACTGCTCCCGCCTACGAAAACATCAAATGCTCCGGGTTCAGCAACATATTGTAGTTCATTGTTGTAAAATTTTAAATCTTCAATGTCAATCTCAAAATTTACCGTTTTCTTTTCTCCTTTTTTAAATTCTATTTTTTGAAAATCTTTTAACTCTATAACAGGCCTTGTAATCGTTCCCACCAAATCTCTGATGTAAAGTTGCACTACCTCTTTTCCATCAAAATCTCCGGTATTTTGAACATCTATACCCACCGTAATTTTTCCATTCTCATTCATAGAATGTGAAGATAATTGCAAATTATAATATTCAAAATGAGTATAACTCAATCCAAAGCCAAAGGAATATAAGGGCTCATTAGGTACATCTAAATAATTGGAACGGTATTTTTGAAACCATTCTTTGTCAATAGGTCTTCCGGTATTTTTGTGATTGTAAAACAGTGGAATTTGACCTGTATTTTGGGGAAAAGTAACCGGTAATTTTCCGGACGGATTCACGTCCCCAAAAACGACATCGGCTACTGCATTTCCACCTTGCGAACCACCAAACCAAACGTTTAAAATGGCAGAAACACTTTCTGATTCCCACTTGATGGTGAGTGGTCTTCCGGTATAAAGCACCAATACCACAGGTTTTCCTAATTTTAATAATTCTTTTAGTAAAAGCTTTTGATTTTCAGGAATATCTAAATTAGAACGACTTGAACTCTCTCCACTCATCTCTGCTCCTTCTCCTAATACAGCAACTATCACATCACTTTTTTTACCCACTTTTATTGCTTCCTTTCTCAATTGAAGCGGCGTTTTTAAAGAGTCGATTCCTGAGGTTCCCCATGTAATCCATGAATCATAATCTTTATCATCGACGATATTGGCACCTTTTGCATACAATATTTGTGCTTTATCTCCAATTACATTTTTGAAACCTTCTAAAACTGTAACAGATTCACTATGTTTTGCTGCAACACTCCACATACCTGCCATATCAAATCTGCTATGAGCCAATGGACCAATTAAGGCAATTTTTCCTTCTTTTTTTAATGGTAAAGTCTGATTATCATTTTTTAATAACACAAATGTTTGAGCAGCCACTTCTCTTGCTATTTTCATATTATCTGGGGTTGCTATTTCAGTTTTTGCTCTATTTACATCACAGTATCTATAAGGATCATCAAACAAACCTAAATCATATTTTGCTTCTAAGATTCTTCTACATACACTATCAATTTCTTGTAGTGTAATATGATTTTCTTTCAAAGATTTTTCTAAAGTTGTTAAATACCCTTCACCCACCATATCCATGTCTGTCCCTGCATGTAATGCTAAAGCCGAAACTTGTTTCAAATCGCCCATTCCGTGGGCAATCATTTCATTTATAGCAGTATAATCGGTAACAACAAATCCATTGAAACCCCATTGTTTACGTAATACATCCGTCAATAACCAACGATTTCCTGTAGCCGGAATTCCATTGATTTCATTGAACGAGGTCATGACACTTCCTGCTCCTGCATCTACAGCCGCTTTATACGGCGGAAAGTATTCATTGTACATTCGCACTAAACTCATATCCGTAGTATTGTAATCTCGTCCTGCTTCTGCAGCACCATAGAGTGCAAAATGTTTGACACAAGACATTATGGTATTTTCTGACTTAAGATCATTACCTTGATATCCTTTTACATAGGCTTCGGCTACCCTTGAGCCAAGATAAGAGTCCTCTCCTGCTCCTTCCGCTACACGCCCCCAACGTGGATCTCTTGCTATATCTACCATGGGTGAAAAAGTCCAACTAATCCCATCTGCACTAGCTTCTTGAGCAGCAATTCGGGCTGTTTTTTCTATTAAATTCATATCCCAACTCGATGCCAAAGCCAGCGGTATGGGAAAGGTAGTTTGATAACCGTGAATGACATCCATCCCGAAAATCAAAGGGATTTTCATTCGGCTTTCTTCTACGGCGAGTTTTTGAATTTCTTTTATTTTTTGAACCGACTTCACATTGAGCAATCCTCCCACTTTTCCTTCTCTGATTTTTCCGGCAATATCACTATTGGCTGCTTCACCGGTTTTGATGTCGCCGGAACCAGGAAGATTCATCTGCCCTATTTTTTCTTGCAGCGTCATTTTGGACATTAAATCATCAATGAATCTTTCTCTTTCTGTTTTTTGTTGAGAAAAAACATCTATAGAGAGAAAAATAATAAATAAAGCAAGGACGTTTTTTATAGACTTTAACTTGCCCATTTTCCGTATTTTATAAAGTTATTTCTACTGTGTTAAACTCTTGTGTCAAAAATCTTTCAAATTCAGCACTATTTAGTTGTGCTCCTCCTTTTCTGTATTTATTTTTCTCCATTGCAAAATCAATATTATTTCCATTGATTTTCAATTCTTTAGGTGAAATGTTTTCATTTTTCACATAGAATTTGAATTGAATATGTTTACCTCTGAACATTAGTTCCGCTTCCAATCCGTCCATTTCTTTGGTCAAAACCGGATCTATAACTATAAATTCATTATTGGCTCTAAAACCAATTAGTTTTTTGATAATCAAACTGATATATATACCGGGACCACTGCTATACACGCGCCAGCCTCCGTCTAAGGTCATTTTTCCGTCTAAAACATCTTGATATTTATAATCCGCTTCATAACGCGTAGTAAAAGTAACATCGGAACTACTGTAATAGCAATTGGCTTGACGTAAACTTCCTTGTTTTACCACCTCTTGATAGTCCACAGGAATGGCTTGTCTCAGTGCTTTGACAAATTCATCGGCTTTACCCAAAACGGCTTGGGTTTCAGCGTAACGAATGTGTTCGTGAATGTACATCAAACCTATTTCCCTTCCAAAAAAAGTACTGCTTTCTGCACGTTGAAAAATCTCTTGAACACCCCCTTTATATTTCAAAGGCTTGTCCATTAATCTTGCTCCGTCCGGTCCTTTTAGATATTTATCAATGATATTTTGATGTGATAGGGCTTGTTCTTTGGTAAAAATACCACTGATGATGCCGCGATCCATTGGTAACAAACTGTATTTGATTCCGGTTTTTGTATCGGTTGGATGTAATAAAACACTAATGGTTTTATCATCTTTTACATAACCGTAACCGGCTACTATTTCGTCTTTGATTAAATATTTATTAAAATCAGAATAGATTTGATCCTTGTGCTCATTTAAATCAGCCGCTCGTTTTTGATCTCCTAATTGTTGATAAACTTCCCCCAATTCTGAAAAGGCTTGGTAATTCATTTCCACTGTCCAAGACGAAATCAATCTTTTGGCTAATTCTTCATTAACCGGTTGTAGCGAATCATTCCAATCACCACCACCAAATGGCACTAATGCGGTTCCTTCAATATAGGAATCTACAATCATTTGCGTCAATCGGTCTAAATGTTCTTGAACTGTATGAAGCGATTTATCATCAAAATAGGCGGTTTTCTCTTGCAAAATACCAACATCACCTGTGGTTTTGATATAATTTGCAGCGCTTATCATCACCCAATAATAAATATCGCCATGACAATCGCCTGCGCGAATATCTCTGTAGGAATCAAACATCCACCACTGCGACCAATCTCCAAAGGAATTTTGGTTGGCAAATAGAGTTAACAATATTGTTTTGGCAGCATCGTATTTTTCAAGGGATAACAATAACTCAATCGGTCCTTGCGACACATCACGTGTTCCCCAAGCCGCACCGCTGAATTGCTCTAATCCATAAGGGGTCAAATAATGTGTGAGTGCATTCATTCCATACCAAGGCAAAATGGAATTAATGGCTTTTATATGAGCGTTTTCGCTTGTTAAATGAAGATTATTCCCTAAATTTTTCCAAAAGTCATTCGCCGTTTGACTATGAAAATCGCCATTCCATTTTTGTTGAACTTCACCAATATATTTAATAGAAAAATGTTGTACTGCTTCTGTCTCCAGCACCAAAAGTCCGTTGACAACAGAATAGGCTTCTGCCGATAAACCGTATTTTAAAGATGATTTTATAGGGATTGGCGAAGTTTGTATACGAAATTGAGCATTGGGAAAATGCTTATGTATCATGGAAACCTCTGATGCAGTGGCAATAAACTCATTATCACTGCTACCGTAATTGATGTTCCAAGTATTCGTTTTGTCAAAATCGTGGGTAATGATTAATTCAACAGCATTTCCTTCCAACACTTTGAAAGTTGTCTCAACAATGGGCTGGTCAAAAAAGGTTTTGGTTGAGATTTCAAAAACACCTTTTTCATATTTATAAATCCATCGACAAAAATCTAATCCCATTTCAAATGCTGATGGTATTCCCAACAAAAAATGTCGGTTATCATATTTTACGAAAATACGTTGACCTGTTTCCAATTGGGTGTTGAACTGGCTTGGATTAACAGAAAGTAATACATTGAAATTGGTATTGCCTTGCGAAATATGGGAGTTGAAAACACCTGTAGCAAAACAAGTGGTGGACATTTGGTTTTCATCGGGAACCAAACCAATATTGGCTTGTAGGATGTGTGCGTGTGGACGATGAACCAATGTTTCTTTAAGTTTAGAAATGACATGATGCTTGTTATGGGTAAAAAATGACAACCATTTTTCGTCTTTCATTTCTACATGTTGCCTTTCGGCTCCAAAAAATCCATCAACTTCGTCTAAATTCAAATCTGAAACTTTCAAAAAATCAACCATATTAAACAGATTTTTCGCACCTTGTTCGGATTGATTTTCAACCAAAAGTATGGCTTCATCCACAAAATCTGACTTTATTTTTTTTAATAAGTCTAAATCTCTATCGGAAGTGGCTTTTTCGTGGTTAGGTATGAAAATTCCTAAAAATTCCAGATTTTTAGTTTGTTCAGGTTTCAGTAGGAAAGGTTTTTCTTGGATTGCCACAAGGGGAGACTCAGCAGCCACATTGCCTGAAAAACTCTTTTGCAACAAACCTTCGGGAATACCGTTGGCTCTGTAGGAATTACCATAAAATTGCATTCCATCGGTCAAACCGGACACAGCATTTTGTTTACTTGCCAAAAGCAACCAAGGATACGCTGATTTTTCTTTATTATTTTGACGACAAGCCACGACTGCACCGTGGTCCATATCCTGTAAAACCATTCTTTCCAAGTATTGACTCACATAATGTTCATTTACCAATCCATCATGAGCCGTTTTCAATCCTACTTCGTGAAAATAAACTAAATCTAATTCAAAGGCATGTTCACCTAAATTGGTGATTTCAATTTTCCATTTCCAAGCATTGCTTTTTTCAGCCAATTCTAAAATACAAGTATATTGCAATTCGTCCCATACTCCTTTTACCACCATTTTCTCATTGATAAAAGTAAAATGCGCATTGCTCCCTTGTCCAATTAATGGATGAAATGTAATTTCCGAAGCCCGTTTTCTCAAATAAATATTGGTGATATCCTTTGCGTAATGGGTTCCGGGTTTTAAGTTAATACGTATTCCTTCGGCTTCTATATTTTTAATAGAACCGTTGTCTAAGAATTCAAAGGTGAGTCCTAAATTGTTTTTAATTAACATAAATGATTAAATTCCAATCCCGATAGCTATCGGGATAAATTCCAAACTGATAAATTCCAAAAAAGTAAATGCTATTCAACCCTTTCAGTGTTTAAAACACTGAAAGGGTTCGGGCTAGAAAATAATTTTTAAACTTATTTGATTTTGATGTGTATGCTTGTAATTAATTAATAATCTATTGTTTATGATTTTAAATGGGACTTCTTCATTCTCTACATATACTTTTTTAACTTGTGATATATTCCCTTCAATGAGCATTTCTCCTAATAAATCTCTATGACCAAATAATTGCAAATCAACTGAATTAGTTGTATTTTCAATATTTAACACATCGGATGTGGTATGTAGAAGACATAAATCACTGCCCAAAAGCATATTCAACGGGCTTAAAATACCGTAAGTCGCAGGAAATTCCATTTTTTCTTGCGCGTAAGGAATAGTTAAGGACTCATGCGTTTTGGGATGACGATAGGTCACCTTACCCACGTGATTTTCATTGAAATAATTTCCGATGAATAACATTCCCGCTCCTTCATCCGTGAATCTCTGACGCACAATAATATCTCTGTTGTTTGTATTTCCTTGATGCAAATTGGCACCTGATGCTCTTACCAATGCTTGATATACTTCTCGGTGTGCTTCGGTATCAAAACCTAACCAAGTACCTAAGTGGGTTACATTTCCTTTGCCGATATTTTTTCGGAATCCACAGATTTTTCCCTCGATATTTCTGGCGATAATTTCTGCATCTTGCAAGTGATTTTCTCTAAAAATCATTTGTGGATTAGCGCACTTAATGTCTTTAAAACCGGCAATATCCAATAAGGGTGAATCAAAACTATACACTTCATCAGAATGTACTCCAATTACATCACGCAAAATGGTACAAGCATTACCATTCATTTCACGTTTAGGTAAATTAGGGAAAATCACGGCTTGTCCCCCGTTTTTCATATAATCTGCCAATTTTTGTTGTTCGGCAGCATTCATTTCATCGGTAGTAAAGGACCAAACTTGTTTGTAAGCACTCATTTCTACTGCATTAGTTGCATTCAAATCTAACATATCATACTCTATATTAAGCACTTGCAAAATTTTCAACAAGCCATCAAAATAGGCAGGACGACGAATGGCAGCATAATTAAATACCACATCACTTTTCGCATCGGTGGGTCTCTCTAACTCAGTGGCGTAATAAGGCGGGTAGAATAAAACGGCTATTTCTGCTTTACGTTTCGCGTTAACAATGAGTTTTTCGGAAGTGCTGATGATTTTATTCATGCGTTGCACCAAAGGAAAAGCATTGGTTTTTTCTCCTTCGGGTGTCATGGGGTTAAACCAATAAAAAGTACTACCGGAATAACCTTTTCGCTCAGGATTTCTACCTTGTGAGAACATATAATAATTCCATCCGGTGAGTCCGTTTGCTACACTTGCTTTGTAAAACAATTCCATTTCGGTATTGTTGGTTACCACGTGATATTCACGAGAACCGCATTGAAACTCAGCAGCAAAAAGCGGTTTTTTACCTTGCATGGCGAATGTAATATCATTGATAATTCTATCGTCATGCAAATTGCGATAAGACATAAATTCAGGGATGTGATCTACCCCAAAAATAATGTCGCTTCTATCTTGAAATAAGTCTTCATACATGGTGATATTCACCGGAAATTCATAGCCATTACCATAAATCCATCCCGGAAGATTGTGATAAAAAGGAACTGCTACACCACGCAAACGCGCCATATCAGTCAACATGCGCAAATAATCAGCATAGTAACGACGCCAAAACAAATGCCATTCATAATCACGACCGCGATCTTCGATGTTTTCGTAAGGTAAACGTCCATCAGGTGGCAATTGAATGGCTTCAAAATCGTAATAATAGGTTTTCCACAGTTTATTCCAATAATCAATAGACGGGTTTTTATCTTTTATAAATTGTTGGAATTTTTCTTCTACAAATTGGTTGTAATCCGCTTGATGTGCCAACCATGAGAAAACGCCAATTTCGTTGCAAATCTGCATCAAAATAACGGGTCCACCTTTTGACAATTCTCTTTCACTGATAAAAGGCATGATTTGATCATACCATTTTTCCACTTTTTCCAAATAAGTTGGATGAAATAAACTTACACCATCACTTGCCACAACATCGCCTTTGGAATTGTGCATTTTGACTTCAGGGACATATTTTTCTAAAAACCAATCCGGTAGCCCGGCACCGCGATATTCAGCCAATATAAAAGGTCCCGGTTTCAGGGTACACATCAAACCGTGTTCCTGACACTTTGCTACCCAAGAGTGTAAATCTCTTTCGGGCAATGTTTTGCCGGTAAAATCAAAAAGTCCTTCTTCGGGTTCATGCCAAGCCCAAGGCACATAAGTACTTACAGTGGTAAGTCCTGCTTCTTTGGCGGCTGCTAAATGCGTATCCCACAATTCTTTTTTGATTCGGAAATAATGAATTTCTCCCGAATTTAAAAAAGTTTTTTCTCCGTTTAAGATAAAATTTTCGTTTTGTATTTTGAACTCCATAAATAGAACACAGATTGAACTGATTAAACAGATATTCGCTGTTTTTTTTATATTATTGATTATTAAGTTATTAAATAAATTTTCGTATCCCGAAAACAACGCCTGCGTGACAGGTCTTTCGGGACGTAATTCATAATTCGTATCCCGATAATTATCGGGACGTAATTAATTTGTTTTTTGGTTTAATAATTCTTTGATTTCTAAAGAACGTTTTTCGGTTAAATTGTATTTTAAAACAAAGAAAAATGAAAATATACTCAGTAGAATCGGCATACCAATTTCAACCACACGCATCATCAACAATGTATAAGGTGTTTGTTTTTTGAGCGTGATGATTTCCTTATTCAAATCATTTAATGTAGCTTTAGCTTCCTTGTTTGAATTTAATTTATTACTAACCAATAATTTAGTTTTTTGAACGGCTTTTTCCAATTCTTGGTAATGTGTCTTATCTTTTTCTTTTGGATTTAAAATCTTATTTTTAAAATAATTTTCCAGTTCAAAGAGATTTTGATTGATTTTATCCAATTTTACACTAATTGCAGATTGGTACATCGCATCAGAATGGGCTGTTTCTTTTGAAAACTGCGTTCGATTGAGATAATCAATTGTATTTTTAGTGTCGTTTAAACTCATTTCAAGCAAAGCCACCTTATCATCTAAATAATTAGGCACCAAATCGTAAGGATTTTCTTGTTTTTTAAGCAAATCTTTTTGCATCAATTGAGCGTACTCTTGATTTTCATTTAATACATCCGCTTTCAATTGCTTGTAATCTATTGTTTTGCCATCTTCCATTTTATCAATCAATGCGTTAATTTCGTTGAGATTAGCTTCTAATTTGTCAACCTTGGTCACTTGAGATTCATCAAAATGGGTGTAAACAATTAAAGCACCTGCCACAAAACTGGCTAAAGCCGATCCCATTTTGATAAACCACCAGAAGACAGAATAAAAACTACCTTCTGAGCGTTTGCCTGTTTTGAGTTCTTCTTCATCGCAAATATCGCCTACCATAGACGAACCCAAAGTAAAGAAAAATAGCATCCCTGCCGATAGCAAAATCGTGGGTATAATTATAAGATACGGATGATTGGGGTTATAACACACTATTTTTGATAATTGAGCTAAAACCATTAATGAAATGGCAATAATCAGGGTATTACGCTTTCCTATTTTAGGGCTGATGATATTTAAGGGGAAAACGGCTAACATACCGGTTACAGCCCATACCGTACCGTTTATTCCTAATATTTGAGCTCCTAAAAGTTTATCACCTCCAAATATGTAAAAAATGGGGATGTAAGAGCCTAACAAATTCACAAAGTTAAATCCCATAGCCAATGTAAAAATGGTAAGTGTAAGGAAAATAAAATTTTTATTCTGTACTACCATTTTCATATCCTTCCAAAAATCGGATTTTTCTTGTTTTTGCGTAACTACAAACTTGGGTTCTTTTAATTTTAAAAACCACCAAATGGAAAGCGGAATAAGCAGTGCTGCAATGATAAGAGAAACGTAGCGCATTCCATCCATTTCGGTACCGCCGACTCCTTTGAAATACGCTAAATTTGCCATCCAAAATAACCAGGGCGTACTCATTGCAAACAAGTTACCCACAAAACTTTTAACACTGAACAATTTAGTACGTTCGTGATAATCGTTGGTCATTTCCATTCCCAAAGCTCCGTGGGGGATTTCAAATATATTGACCGCTGTAAAAAATAATAAAAGAGTAACTAATATATAGAGTAATTGAAAGATTTGATAACCACTTTCGGTGGGAAACCATTGTTCGACCGTTTCACCTTTGGGAATCCACCAAAGAACTACAAAAAAAACTGCTGTAGCGATACCACCCCATAATAGAAAAGGCCTTCTTCTCCCCCATTTAGTTCGAGTGTTATCCGAAAGATGCCCAATAAAAGGATCCGATAAAGCATCCCACAGTCTTGGGATAATCAAAATGAAACCTAACCAAAAAGCACTCAATCCTAAACTGATATTACCCATTAGCCCCACTAATATTCCTACTACATTAAACAGCGCAATGGGAATAATCCCACCGGCGCCATAAGCCGCATATTGACCTATGGAAATTTTATTTTCTTTGGGGTTTGATGTTTTGTTTGCTTCCATTTTCTATTGTATGTTTACCACAGAGGTTCGCTGAGATACGCTGAGATACGCTGAGATTATTTTAATTTTGTTTTCTTTGATTCTTCGCTTCTCCGATTAATGATATTTTGCCACAGAGATTCGCTGAGATACACAGAGATTCGTTTAGATTTTGAATTTTTGATATTTGACTAAGAAAAAATTACTTTTATATTCTTGATACGTTTTATATGTTAAACTCTACTTTTCTACGGATTTTATCTACTATTGATAAATCTTTTTATTCCATCCTTTAAAACTTTTGTATTAAAATTAATCAACAATCCGTATTTATAATGTCCTAATTGCATATAAGTTAAAATTTGTGCTTGATGAACATCTGTAAATGTTTCTACTGTTTTAATTTCAACTACTACTTTGTTTTAAACTAATAAATCAATTCTATATCCATGCTCCAATTTTACATCTTTGTAAATGATTGGCATAGGTTTTTCTTTTTCAATATTAAATCCTCTTTCTTTTAATTCATATAACAAGCACTCCTGATAAGCAGATTCTAACAAACCTGGTCCTAATGCCCTATGAACTTCAATTGCTGCTCCAATTATCAATCCTGTTAATTCATTATCAGTCATAACTTTACAAATTTCTCTGTGTATCTCTGCTCCTCCGCGTTTCTCTGCGGAATAAAAAAAATTAATAATATATCTCCACCTTTGCAGGTACTTGTTGAATTTGAATCACATTATTGGTAAAAAATTTTATTTCATCTCCATTTACTAAAACTTTTGTTGGCATTTTGTCCAGATTAAAATTCTGAATTTTCAGTCCGTTTTTGGGTAATTTTAAATCGCCGGTGATATCAAAAGTATATTTATTTCCGTCTTTTTTAATACTATAAGACACTTCCCCATAATAGGTAGGTAAATTTTCAACAGACATACCCTTAGGGTTATCAATCCAATCCTGATATAAAGCGGCAGCCAACACCAAGGATTCATCCATTTCATTCTCATAGACAAACATAGAGCGAATGGCATTAACAAAATCAGAACCCACCCACGTGTGCGGCATATCGCCCACGTAACCCGGGAATCGTTCGTCTTTCCACACTACTTCCGACCAATGATTCCAAGCTTTAGGCTTTAAATCATTGAGAAAAAATTCAATCAGTTCGTGCGCTTTTTCAGGCTCGTTGAGCATGATAAATGAACCAATCACTCTATTTTCATAAGGGGTGTAATTTACCCAATCTATGGTGTTATTTTTACGCTTAACAAAATAATCATAATATTTTTCAAATGTGTTGTAAATTTGTGGTTGAGGTAAATTAGCAAATTCATTGACTGGCGTGAGTGCCACTGTGGTAGAAGTAGCATCGAAATCACCTAATTCCGCACAACCCGGAATGTAATCAATATTGTGATTTTTCATCGCCAAATTAATAGAATTATACAAATTGACCGTAAATGTATCTCGCAACTTTGCAATACGAATTTCTTCTTCTTTGTTTCCTAATAATTTTTGAATTTCAACCGCATCTTTTAAACCTTTAATGGTAAAAAAATCATCCCAATATGAGTGCATAGGTTTGGCGGAATAACCTTCATGACTGATGGATTCCGGAACCAAACCGTACTGAGCTCTGATGCTGTCATTCCCGTTTTTGTAATGGTCTGTACTGCGTAGTGCAATGAGTTTTTCTATGTAACTAACTGCTTTTAAAACTTTTTCATTTTTTTCTTTTAAAAAATTGACATTTTTGGTAAAATTGTAATATTCTTTGATGGCATAGATAAACTGTCCGTGACTGTCATTTTCAGGAACCGGATCAGGTCCACGTTTGTCCACCACACAAGGTACTTTGCCATCTTCGTAGAGAAAGCCGGAATACCAATCAATATAATCTTTGATTTCAGGCACTATACCCGATTTCATCAAAGCAGACGAAGTAAGCGAACCATCGCGAATCCAGCTGCGTTCGTAGGAACGAGAACCCGGTTGAATACCGGCTTTATCGCGATTGATGAGGATATAAACCAATTGAGATTTATAAGTATCGATTATTTTATCGGCAGAGGCAGGCAAATTGAATTTGATGTGATTCGTTCGGGTTTTCCAATATTCCACTCCTTGATTAAAATCCTTTTGCATTGCTGCATTGGTAATGTCATTGAGCGTGGATATCGTATTGTGAAAAGGCGATTTTAAATAAAATACTTTGGTTTCTTGGGCTTGCAAAGTAAGGCTGTACTGCATAACGCCGGTGGCTAACTTTTGCGTATCGGTTACATTGGCTTTGTTGTTGAAATGATTGTTCTTCAACAATTGAACCACATTGCCGTCTTTTAAGGTGAAGGCAGAAAACTGTTGAAATGGCAAACTTGTATAAATGGTTTTATTGTCAACTAAAACGGATTGATCATTCAGCGCTTTAATATTTTCAATTTTACCAACTCCACCTTCCAAATTTAGGTTTTGATAGTAAGGATTCACTTGAAAAGGACGAATCAAAAGCAGAAAATCAACATTTTGTTCTTCATCGGAAGTATTAATCAAAGTGTATTTGATGTAGAGATTGGAATTGACATTGGCTTCGCCGCTGGAAGTAATTTCTGTTGATAACTTCAAATGATCCATTTTCCAATCAACACCCGGCAGGAAAGTAAAATTTTCAGGTTTAGTG
>DYMN01000009.1:0-3840 GCA_020740485.1 Polaribacter sp.
ATTTAAAAATCCAACATATTTGCTCCCTCTGTAATGATTTCTTTGTTTTCTATGGGATTAGCGTTTTCTATGGCAACCCAATTATCATTTTTAGCAGTGATCACAATGGGCGTTTTCTCAAAATAATAAAAATCTTTGTCCTTGTGATGCAAAACGTAAACAAAGTCTTTGTTGTCTTCTGAGATAACTGCTTTGTAACTTATGGATTTAGCATTGGTGGCATGGGTAATAATATTAGCATTAACTTGAAGTCCGTCTAACAATCCATTTCCATTTGCAATTGCTGCTACTATTTGAACCGTTTTGGTATTTGGGTCAATAGCCGATCCAATATTTACAATTTTGGCTTGGTATGTTTTACCGTAGGATGTGGTGAAATCTATATTTTGATTCACTTTCAAAGCGTTTAATTGAGATTCAAACACTTGCAAAGTCAAAATAGGATTGTTCAAATTTACAATTTCTAATACACTATCCGAAGTGTTAATATAAGCCCCATTCATACCGTTAATCATTTTAATACTACCGTTTATGGGCGCATAAACAGGCAATGACATATATAAATTTCCGGACAATACCTGTTCGATATTGATGCCTAATAGTTGCAATTTCTTTTTTGTTCCGTTGAAGGTAGCCAAACTACTTTTATACTCACTGGTCACTTCCATATATTTTTTTTCGGTGTTGGCGTTTTCTTTAAATAAAGCCGTTTGACGTTCATAATCATTTTTTAAATAGACTAATTTTTCGTTCAAAGTCGCCAAGTCTTGTTGCAGTGAAATAAAATCTTGACTTTCCACATAAAATAGGATTTGTCCTTTTTGCACTTGTTGACCTTCTATGACGGTTAAATTTTTCATAATGCCCGGCATCAAGGTGCTTACGGCACTTTGTTGAGCCGATGAAACTTGTATCTTTCCGGTAACTTGTACTGAGCCTTGAAAATCGTTAGTGGCAATTTTTTCCAATTTAATGTTCCCTGAATTGACTTGTGCAGGGGTTAAGGTCAAATATTTTTGTGTCGGTTCGGTTGCGTTATTTTCTTGGGTTGCCGTTTTTTTACAAGATGTAAATAAAACGATTGCAAGGATTAAAATTGTGATTCTATACATTTTATATAAGTTTTATGAGATGAATTTAATTTTGATAATGTAATTCTAATTGAACGTTATTGTACCCCAAAAGAGCATCTAAATAGTTCAATTCCATTTCTTTGATGTTTTCCATCGTTTGCAAATAATCAAAGAAATCAATTTCGCCGCTTTCATAATTCATTTGAGCAAATTTCTTTAATTCCGGTGCTATTTCAAATTTGTTTTTGGTAGCTATCGCCAACTGATTTTTGAGAAAATCGAGTTGCAATAACATTTGTTCCGTTTTAGTCACAAAGGCATTTTTAGATTTTGTTGACTCTAAAATCTGAGATTGGTACAACATTTTATCGGATTGTATTTGTTTGTTTTTACCAAAAAATAAGATGGGAACTTGAACCCCAATTTGAAATCCCGTGAGTGGCTTGCTCAAAGCAGGATTCATTCCTTGAAAATAAGACACATTGAAATCGGGTAAAAAGGTTTGTTTACTCTTGTTTAAGTTGAGCTGACGTTCGTATTCATTTATTGTATTTCGTTGTTTAGTCAGACTATTTTCATAGTTCTTAGTCAGCAGATGTAGTGATTCTAACGTGTTTTTTTTGATTAAAATCGTCGAATCAGGAATTAGCAAACTCAAATCTTTGTAAACCAAATTTTTATCATTTAGCACCTGACTTTTCTTTACTTTTATTTGCTCAGATTTGACCTGCGCCGTCCACTTTTGCAATTGATTGGTTTCCCCAAATTGATTCTTGATGATTTCCTTTTCTAAAAATTGGGTGTACAAACTATCCAAATCTTGATATATTTTCTCTTTTTGATTGAGATAAACCATCTGATTGTATCGCTTATAAACTTCCTTGGCAATATTGAGCTTGGTCATTTCCAAATCGATATTTTTCATCTCAAACTGATTGTTCAATATCTTTTTTTCATTCGTCCATTTGGTCGGGAAGAGAAAACCTTGCTCTATCCCTATTTCATCTATCTGAAAACCATCGGCACTCAAATTGTTCTGATTTTTATTGTAATACAAATTGGAATTGGAAAATTGAAAGGCAGTTTGCGTCAACATTTTGGCGCTCTCCAAATTAGCTTCTCCAATTTTTAAGTCTAAATTTTTTTGATAAGCACTGTTAATCAATTGATGAACCTCATCATTTTCTTGTGCAAACAAACCTCCGGAAGCCAATCCGAAAAACAATAACACCGTTAAAGATTTTTTATTTTTCATTTTTAATTTATAGGTTTTTTTATCGAAAATAGCATACAACACCGGCAACACAATCATCGTCAAAAGCGTGGAAGTTACCAAGCCCCCGATGACTACTGTTGCCAAGGGACGTTGCACTTCTGCTCCTGCGTTATGCGAAACAGCCATTGGCAAAAAGCCCAAGGCGGCAGCCATAGCCGTTAGTAAAACCGGTCTCAAACGTTCTTTGGTTCCTTTGATAATTCTTTCATTCATATCGTCAAAACCTTCGTGTTTTAATTCTTTAAAATGCTCTATCAATACAATGCCATTCAACACTGCAATGCCGAATAGCGCTATAAAGCCTACTCCTGCAGAAATACTGAACGGAAGCCCTCTCATCCATAAAAAAATCACACCACCTACCGCTGCCAAAGGAATAGCAGAATATACCATTACAGCTTCTTTGATAGATTTGAAAGCGAAATGCAGCATTATAAATATCAATAGTAGGGCAATAGGAAGCGCAATGGCGAGCCGTTTTTTGGCTGAGTTTAAATTTTCAAACTGCCCGCCGTAAACAATGTGATAACCCTCGGGTAATTTTACTTTTTGATCTATGATTTTTCTCACATCGTCCACAACGGATTGCATATCTCTATTTCTAACATTGATACCCACCACAATCCTTCTTTGCGTATTGTCTCTCGAAATTTTTGCCGGTCCGGTGGTGTATTCAATGGTAGCCAATTCATTCAAAGGAACTTTACCGGCAACCGGTGAATCAATCCAAAGATTGGACAAATCATTGAGATTATCTCGTTGGGCTTGATTCAATCTCAAAACTAAGTCAAATTGTTTTTCTCCTTCAAAAATAGTTCCAAAGGCAGCGCCACCAAAACCGGTAGAAATCATTTTATTGATGTCAGCGGTTTTCAATCCGTACTGCGCTATTTTGTCCTTGTGATAGGTTACAGACATTTGCGGCAATTGGTCTATTTTTTCAACGGAAATATCAGAAGCTCCTTCTATATTTTCGATGAGCCCTTTTATTTCATTCGCCTTAGCATAGAGTATATCTAAATCTTCCCCAAAAATTTTGATGGCAACATCAGACCGAACTCCGGTTATCAACTCATTAAATCGCATTTCGATAGGTTGTGTAAATTCAATATCTATACCCGGAATGACTTTCAAAGCCTCTTTGAATTTATCAGCCAATTCGTCTTTGGTTTTGGCGCTGACCCATTCTTTTTTGGGTTTTAATTTGATAATCACATCCGATTCTTCCATAGACATAGGATCCGTAGGTACTTCGGCAGCTCCAATTCTGCTTATTACTTGATCTACTTCCGGAAAGTTCTCTATGAGTATTTTTTCGATTTGGGTTGTAATGTCAATGGTTTTACTCAAAGAAGTTCCGGTTTTTAAGGCAGGTTGAATTACAAAATCACCTTCATCCAAAGTGGGAATAAATTCGCCTCCCATTCGGGTAAATAAAATGCCGGTAAGTGCTAAAAGTACCACCGCAATGGTAAGCACCGTTTTTTTGGA
>DYMN01000009.1:3940-22954 GCA_020740485.1 Polaribacter sp.
AAATGCCGGTAAGTGCTAAAAGTACCACCGCAATGGTAAGCACCGTTTTTTTGGAATGTAAAGCCCAACGAATGGTCGGCTCATACAATCGGTTAAAAAATGCCATAATCTTGGCTGAAATGCTCTTTGGATTTTCTTTTACCGGTTTGATAAACAATGAAGAAACTACCGGAATATAGGTAAAACTCAATAAAATAGCTCCAATCAAGGCAAAACTAAACGTCATCGCCATAGGTTTAAACATTTTTCCTTCTACGCCTTGTAATGAAAGAATAGGAATAAAAACAATCAAAATAATGATTTGACCAAATATGGCTGAATTGAGCATTTTATCCGTACTCTTTAAAGTTATTTTATCAATTTCATTCTTTCTTTCAGATGGGTTTAATTGTTGCAAAAAGTTAGCATTTTGTGAAATTTTAAAAGAAATAAATTCCACTATGATCACCGCTCCGTCTATGATAATACCAAAGTCTATGGCTCCCAAACTCATCAAGTTAGCATCTATTTTGAAAACGTACATCATAGATAAGGTAAAGAGTAAACTCAATGGAATGATAGAGGCAATAACCAGTCCCGAACGCATATTGCCTAACAACAACACAACGATGAAAATCACAATCAAGCTACCCAAAATCAAATTTTCTTCTACCGTAAAAGTAGTTTTACCTATCAAATCGCTTCTGTCTAAAAAACCATTGATATAAACCCCTTTGGGTAAATTTTTCTCTACTTCTTTGATTCTTTTGTGAATATTATTTAGGGTTTCTTTTGAATTTCCGCCTTTGATCATCATAATTTGCCCCAACACCTTTTCGCCTTTACCATTTCCGGTTATTGCCCCAAAACGATTGGCGATACCATATCTGATTTGAGCTACATCTTTCATGAGTATCGGTGTATTTCCATTCACTCCAATTGAAATATTTCCAATATCTTCGAATGATTTTAATAAACTTTCACCCCTGACAAAGTAGGCTTGATTATTTTTTTCGATATAACCACCACCGGCTATACTATTGCTGTTTTCCAAGGTACTATATACATCATCTATACTTACATTGAGTTGTTTGAGCAAATTGATGTCCAATGCTATTTCGTATTGTTTTAAGTAGCCACCCCACGTGTTTACTTCAACTACGCCCGAAATACCGGAAAGTTGACGTTTGACAATCCAATCTTGAATGGTTCTTAAATCGGTAATAGAGTATTGATTTTTGTACTCCGGTTTTACTTCAAGCGTGTATTGATATACTTCGCCAAGTCCGGTAGTGATAGGTCCCATCTCGGGCGTAGCATAGCCTTGCGGAATATTTTCAGACGCTTTTTTGAGTTTTTCGGATAATAATTGACGTGGCAGGTAAGTGCCCATTTTGTCATCAAAAACTACCGTTACTACGGACAATCCAAATTTGGAAACCGATCTAATTTCTTTAACACCGGGTAGATTTGCCATTTCCAACTCCACCGGATAGGTGATAAATTTCTCCACATCTTGGGTGGATAAATTTTTTGAAGTAGATATAACCTGTATTTGATTATTGGTTATATCGGGAACAGCCCCAATAGACAATTGGGTAAGTGAGAAAATACCGAAAAAAACGATACTTAAAGTGAAGAGAATGACGATTAGTTTATTTTTTAAACTAAATCTGATGATATGTTCCAACATATTTTAAAAATTAATTGATTAAAAGTATATGTAACCTATACTATTACGCAGTGGTTAGCATTTGTTTTCAAAAAATCAATTAAAAAATAGGTGGTTGAACGACTTTTATTTTAACTATAAAAAAATAGTTGTTGATGTAATGGAATAAGTTTTTTTTCAACGATGCAAAAAGATTGATCGTATCCTTTTTCACATTTTGCAAACACAAACACAAAAAAGTTTGATTTGAATCAAATTGATGATGAAAAGGTAAATTTTTATGTTCTTGATCTTGCGGCAAATGTTGAGCTGCTTCTTTTCCAAAATGCATAGCATAGAAATCCGTTAAGCTTTTACCATCGGCAAGGTGCATTTGAGCGTGCTCCCATAAGTCACCCATAGACAAAAAATCAACAGGTTTTAGTTGCATACTTTGTAAAAGTATCAAAACAGACAATAATATGATGACAAGTTTGTTCATTTTTAATATTTACAAAAGTATTAGCTTATTAATTCTTTGAATAGAATTTAGATTGAATTTTAGAATATGTAAATAGATTTTTCTTATGGAATATTTAAACCAATTGTTTTTTAATATAACTTAAACGAACTTAATCATTGCAATTCATCTTTATACAGACTTTTTTTCTATCTTAGCAATTGTATTTTCTTAACTTAACAGATTGTTAATTTATTTACATTCAATAATTTATGCAAAATTATTTTTCATTAATATCATTTTTAATAACTTTGAGTCTTTTATTCTCTTGTCAAAATAACACAGAGAAAAAAAATCGTAAAACCAAAGTTGAAATCAGAGATTCCATTGCTAAAAATCTATTCGAGCAAAAATGCAATGTCTGCCACGATGCCACGGGCAAAAAGGAAAGTGAAATTATAGCCCCGCCTTTTCACGCAGTTCGGATGGTATATATGAAATCTTCAATGGATAAAAATGATTTTATAGAAACGATGAAAGATTGGACGCACAAACCTGATTCAACCAAAAGTTTGATGAAACCCGCCATAAAACTTTTTGGAGTAATGCCTTACCAAAAATTTGATGATAAAGAGATTGACCTGATTTTGGAATATGTTTATAAAACGGAGTTTCCCAAGCCCAAATGGTTTGATTTACACCAAGAAATGCATCGTCGAGGAATAGCGCATTGATAGAAAAGTTACTCATTATTGGTCATAGAAAGCAGTCAAAACGTTGATTATTAAATTGATTTGACAATTTTTCCGAACTTACGTTAATTCATTTAATAAATAATAAAAAAACAGCCATACGAACCATATTGCAGTTTTTATCTCAACTTAAAATCAAAGTATAAATAGAATATACTAATAATCGAATTTTAATTGGAATACAAATGTTCTTGGAAAACCTGTAAAATAGGATGCTTTTCCATTTTGACTTTCATCACTGACGTCTATAATTCCCACATATTTTGTATCTAAAATATTTTTTAATTCAATTCCCAAGGTCAATCCTTTCTTATTTCCATTTACAGATATAAAATAATTGAGAGTGGCATCCCAATTCCAATAAGCATCTACTTTTTCGATGTTGGTAGCATCCCCAAATCTTTCTCCGGTATATTGAAAAATAGTATTCAAATTAAATTTTTTATAATTGGCAAATGCACCGGTTTTTAGCATCCATAGAGGAGTTGCAGGAGATTGATTGCCTTTAATTTCAATTTCTGCTGCGCCGGATGGTGTTTTTAAAGTAATATTTTCATCGTAAGAAATTTTGGTGTAAGATGGATTAGCAAAAATATTAACATATTTATTTACAGCAAATTCCAATTCTGTTTCTGCACCATAAGCGGTCAAACTTCCCACATTTTGTCCATAATTAACATTAACAATTGGATCTAAAACCGTCGCTAAAATATTTTTTTGTTTTGAATAGTAAGAAGAAACATTCCAACGGAATTTTTTGTATTTTCCCATAACACCAAAGTCAAAATTGTCTGAAGTTTCCATTTTCCAATGATCCAAAATAGTCTGTAAACTCATATCATGACTGAGAAATGCATTTCTATTTTGAAGATAAGCACTCACAGTTGGTACATACATATAGGGTCGCATATAATTTTTGCCATAATTGGCATAAATTTCAATTTTGTCATTAATGCTATAACCTAAACCAACAGCAGGAAGTAAAGCATTTTGCTGAATAGCATCTGTGTGCATGTCGATTTCAGGATTAGGTTTTAATTCGTTGGCATTCAATGCTAAATAGCGTTCTGTTTCGGGTTCGTAAAAGTTCATGTATTTTAATCCTGCTTGGATTTTGAATTTACCAAAAGTATAAGCCAACTTCAAGTACGGATTCATAATATTTCCTCGTCCAATCGGAGCAGTAAAAAAAGCGTAACCTTTCGGATTTAAACCGGTTGCCGTAATTTGATTGTTATAAACATAAGGTAAATTGTCAAAAGACTCATACCAAATTCCCAATGCATAATCCAAAATTTTAAATTTTCCTTTATGGTCTGCGATAAACCCCCACTGATTTAATTTTCGGGTTTTATCTTGGACTAAATATTGTGTTCCATTTTGCAAGGTATTGTGATATAGGCTATTCTCGTCATTATAATATCCTTTGAGACTGATATTTAAATCATCATTTATTTTGTATTCTATTGCCCCAATATATTGTTGGTTTTTAAAATTTCCTTTATTATAGTCAAAGTAATTAATATCTTTTGACGGAATTTTTGTTAAATTTTCATCATAATCTATTAGATAATTTGCTTCTAAATCTTGGATTTGCAAACTATTTAATGGTTTGAAAAAATGCCTGTCAATTTCATTCCAATTTCCAAATAATCCCAATTTTAAATGCTCAGAAAACTCATGTTTCAAACCAAAATTAAAATGATTGCGTTTGCCTAATTTTCCAAAACCTTTCCATTTGTCTGCGGTTGTAAAGGAATAAGAACCATATAAATTTGTTTTTTGTAAAATTTTTCCGGTGTCAAAACGAAGGTAAGTTCTCTTATATTCATTACTTCCAATAGATACATTGGTGTCAAAACCCATTTTGTCTTCAGGACGATTTAAGGTAATATCAATCGTACCACCTCTATTTCCAGTTGCAGCAAGAACATCAATAGGAACCGCACCTTTATATAATGCTATACTTTGAATATTCTCAACATCATATACATCATCGCGTGCTCCAACAGGCATTATACCGTAATTGGGAATTCCTTCAATTGTCACTCCATTAAACATATTGCGAACGCCGCGAATACGCATCGATTTTTCTGCCAAACCATAAGCATCAGTAGCTTGATATGAGACAGAAGGAATAAGATTTAACGAATTATACACACTATTTGTATTGGATACGCCCATTAAGTCTAAACCTGATTTGTTGATTTGAGTACCTGTAAAAAGTGCATCTCCCACTTTTTTAGTTGGTTCAAGTGGACTTATAACGATTACTTCATCTAAATTTTCCGTTTTAATTTGCATTAAAAATTCAATTTCAACTTTTTCATTTTCTTTTAATTTTACAGTTTTAGACTGCATTTGATACGAAACATGTTTACAAACCAAGGTGTAAGTACCACTTTTTGAAAATTTAATAATAAAATTACCATCTGCATCAGTAGTGGATTGATAGGAGTTCGTTTCATCTATTACTGTGGCAAATTCAATTGGTTTTTGCGTTTCTATATCCAAAACATTACCCTTAATAGTTTGAGAATTAATATTAAAACTTATGATAAGTAATGATAAAAGTAATAGATTTTTCATTGAATAATGTGTTAATGTTATTAAAAAACGTGTTACTAAATTAATAAAAAAAAGAGAAAAAGTGTTACTATAATGAATATTTGTGTTACAAAATTATAAAATAATTTATTAATATGAATAAAAAATTTAAATAAATTTTAAAAAATGTTAATTTTGAAAAATAAAAGAATATTTATTTATTTTGAATACACCAAAAGACACCCCAAGGCATCAAGGACTTAGAAATCAGTTAGTTCAAATTTTAATTCAAAAGGGGATTAAAGATGAAAATGTGTTGAAGGCTCTTGGCAAAGTGCCACGGCATTTGTTTATGGATTCCGCATTAGAAAGTCACGCTTATGAAGACAAAGCATTTCCCATAGCTGCAGAACAAACCATTTCGCAGCCTTATACCGTTGCCTTTCAAACCGAATTACTAAGCATAAAAAAAGGAAATAAAATTCTGGAAATTGGAACCGGAAGTGGTTATCAAAGTGCTGTTTTGATAGAAATGGGAGCTTTGGTTTATACCATTGAAAGACAAAACGAACTTTATAAATTAGCAAAAATTGCATTGCCGAAATTAGGCTATAGACCCAAACGCGTGAAATTTGGCGATGGTTATCTCGGTTGTGAAGAATTTGCGCCTTACGATGGCATCATTGTAACGGCAGGGGCTCCTTTGGTACCAAAACCATTGTTAAACCAACTTAAAGTGGGTGGAAGATTGGTCATTCCGGTTGGAGAAAACATTCAAATGATGACTCTTTTTGAACGGGTTAGTGAAAAGGAATTTACTAAAATTGAATTAGGAGAATTTAGATTTGTGCCTTTATTGAAAGACAAATTGTAGTTTATAGCATTTTTTTATTGACCAAAGCAATAACTAAACCTGTAACAGCTCCCATAAAAATACTCACTAAAATATCAGTTAATATATTAAGGTAAAGAACTTCAACTTGTGAAGAATACATAAAAAAATTACTTGACGCCGCATATAGCCCCGCTATAATTCCTCCTATCCTTGCTCCAGCTCTCTTGGAAACCACATTGAGTTTTTTTACAATAACATAAGCTAATAAAATTGCAACAAACATACATCCCAAAAAAACAAGAAAGATATTATCATTTTCTCCGGAAGGGTAAAGATGGGTTAGAAGTACACCATACATTAAAAAACCTAATATAAAATAAATAACTGAACCAATAGCAGCACTAACGATAAATCTCTTAGTTTTCATAAAAAAATATATTAAAATTTATTATTCGTAGCAAATTTAATTTTTTTATAATGATATCCTATTTATTTTACTAAAATATTATTAGTGCTTGATCCATCGCTTTGGCAAAAAGAGTATTATCTATTCCCGTTTCTATTTTATTATTTTCAAAATAGGACAACATCATCTCTGTGGGCATATTTCCGGTTAATTCATCTTTCGCCATCGGACAGCCACCAAATCCTTTGATGGCACCATCAAATCTTCTACAACCATTTTGGTATGCTGCATCTACTTTTTCAAAGTATTGATTTGGTAACGTGTGTAAATGGGCTCCAAATTCAATTTCAGGAAAAGCTGGAATCAGTTTAGAAAAAAGAGTTCCTATAATTTCAGGAGAAGCACTCCCCACCGTATCTGACAATGAAATGGTTTTAAATCCTAAACGAACTAACTTCTCCACCCAATTTAACACAATTTTTTCACTCCAAGGATCTCCGTAAGGATTACCAAATCCCATTGAAAGATAGACAACTAACTCCTTTTTGTAATGTTTTGACAGTTCATAAATGTAGGTTAAATCTGTAAGAGAGCCAACAATAGTGTTTCCAGTGTTACGCATCTGAAAATTTTCGGAAATGGAAAATGGATAACCTAAATAGCTTATTTTATCATATTTCACTGCATCTTCTGCTCCACGATAATTGGCAATGATTGCCAAGAGTTTTGTCTCAGTTTGAGTAATATCAAGTGCTTCTACTACTTCTTTGGTATCACGCATTTGTGGAATGACTTTTTCAGACACAAAACTTCCAAAATCCAACGTGTCAAAACCTACTGAAAGCAAAGTTTGTAAATAATCAATTTTCTTCTCGGTAGGAATAAAAGTTTTGATGCCTTGCATGGCATCGCGTGGACATTCTATGATTTTTACCTCACTCATTGGATGGGTAAATATAATAAAAAGTCTTTATTTTCATTAACAAAAAAATAATTTAAAAGAAAAAAGATAATTTTGCACAATGTTTAATTATTCTATCGTTTCTATCGCTTTAATCAGTCACGCTTTAGCAGTGGTGAGTCCCGGTCCTGATTTTGTGATGGCTTTAAAAAATTCTTTGACTTATTCCAGAAAAACCGGTGTTTACACTGCGATCGGATTTGGTATAGGCATAGGGATTCACGTACTTTACAGCTTGTTAGGATTAGCATTGCTTATCAAAGAATCACCAATGCTTTTTAATACCATTAAATACTTAGGGGCTATCTACTTAGTTTATATAGGAATTCAATCTTTACTAGATAAAAGCAAGTCAAAAACGATTAATAATTTGATAAAAAAGACAGATATAAGCTCTTTCAAAGCCCTTCAAATGGGATTTTTAACCAATGTATTAAACCCCAAAGCCAGTTTGTTTTTCTTGAGTTTGTTTACATATATTATGGAATCAAAACCCAATGTGCCTACATTGACCTTGATCAGCGTTTTAATGATGATAAACACGGCTATTTGGTTTAGTATGGTAGCTTTTTTTTTTAACATCCCTGTCATTCAAAAAAAATATTTGCAATTGCAAAGTGTGATTAACAAAGCATTGGGAGTATTATTAATCCTCATAGCGCTGCTCATCGTTATAAAATAATAAACCCCGCCTACGGCAGGGTTTATTTTAGTATTTTGATCTCAAAATAGGTTCTAAAAAAACAGCGATTAGCTTCTCGATAGCTCCTTAGTATTAAAACCTAATTGAAGGGAACCTTAAATTACATTTTTGTAATTGAATAATCTTTTGCTTGATATTTAGCTTGTTCAAAAGTAAATTCTTTTGCCGGCATTTCAATATTGGTTTTCATACTTCTAATTTTAAAGGCGGTTTTCGTACCTTTTTTATCAACGTATTCTACTTGATAAATATTTTTAGAGCTTGTGTCAACGCCCAACATTATATAAGAAACATCACTTACTTTTATAGGTAATAATTTTATGTATTGAATCTTTTTTCCATCCAGCGTAACCGCTTTGTCCCAAACGTATTTGTAACCTTTTTTGTAGAAACTTAAAATTTTGCTCGGAGAAAAATCCCCATCTTCGCTTGCCGGATTTGAAACGACCACTTCTTCATCTTCGTGTACAATGGTGTATATTTTAGTGCCATCAAATATTTTCTCCACCCCCATAAAATTCAGATGGTATTTTTGTCCTGCAATTTTAACATTTCCAGCTGTTTTTTGGTGTACTTTTTCTTTGGCGTTGTCTAATGAATAATCAAAAGCAATATCAATATTTTTGTAAGAACCTATTTTGGCTGACACTTGATCTAATAATGTTTTTGATTTGTCAGTGGTTTGCGCAATCGCAATTTGAGTTAAAAATAGAGTTGCTATTAAAATTGTTAAATGTTTCATGTGTTTAAATTTATTGCTTTTTATTGGTCATCCCGCCGTGCGGGACAAGTATGTAATAGCCTTTTAATCAGTCCTAGTTGGTATGACGCTTATTTTATGGCTATTTCATCCTAAATTATTTCTTTCGTTATTTAAAAGTTGTTTTAAACTGATTTCATCTGAAATCAATACCTGTCGGGCTTTGCTCCCTTCAAAAGCGCCCACAATGCCGGCAGCTTCCAATTGGTCAATGAGCCTTCCGGCGCGATTGTATCCTAACTTCATCTTCCTCTGCAATAATGATGCCGAACCTTGTTGCGAGCGCACAATGATGTATGCCGCTTCTTCAAAAAGCTGGTCACGGTCTTCTGGATCAAAGTCTAAAGCCGGTCCGGATTCTTCACCAAAAAACTCCGGAAGCAAATAGGCACTCGGATAAGCACGTTGTGAACCGATGTAATCAGTGATTTTTTCAATTTCCGGTGTATCAATAAAAGCGCATTGCAATCGAATCAATTCGTTTCTGCCTGAAAATAGCATATCTCCTCTTCCTATCAATTGATCGGCTCCTTGCGAATCCAATATGGTTCTGGAATCAATTTTTGAAGTAACTCTAAAAGCAATTCGCGCCGGAAAATTGGCTTTGATAATCCCAGTAATCACATTGACCGAAGGTCTTTGAGTGGCAACAATCAAATGTATTCCAATGGCACGCGCCAATTGCGCCAAGCGAGCAATGGGCGTTTCTACTTCTTTTCCTGCTGTCATAATCAAGTCGGCAAACTCGTCTATAATCAATACTATATAAGGCAAAAACCGATGTCCGTTTTCGGGATTGAGCTTGCGGTCTTTAAATTTTCTGTTGTATTCCTTGATGTCACGCACCATAGCGTTTTTCAATAAATCATAGCGATCATCCATTTCCAAACAAAGAGAATTCAAAGTATTGATCACCTTGTGCGTGTCTGTAATAATAGCTTCTTCGGTATCGGGTAATTTAGCGAGATAATGTCGTTCTATTTGATTGTATAGGGTCAATTCTACTTTTTTAGGATCAATCAAGACGAATTTTACTTCTGCCGGATGTTTTTTATAAATGAGTGATGCCATCACTGCATTGAGTCCCACCGATTTTCCTTGTCCGGTTGCACCTGCCATCAGCAAGTGGGGCATTTTGGCTAAATCAAACACAAAGGTCTCATTAGAAATGGTTTTACCCAAGGCAATAGGCAAATCCATTTCAGCGGTTTGGAATTTTTGAGAAGCAATCACAGAACGCATGGAAACCATCGTAGGATTGCTGTTGGGTACTTCTATCCCGATGGTGCCTTTGCCCGGAATGGGAGCAATGATTCGAATACCCAAAGCCGACAACGAAAGCGCAATATCATCTTCCAAATTTTTGATTTTGGAAATACGAACCCCTGCTTGGGGAATAATTTCGTATAAAGTAACGGTAGGTCCCACCGTTGCCTTGATGTGCGAGATGCCTATATTGTAATTTTTGAGTGTTTCTACAATTTTATCTTTGTTTTTCTGCAATTCTTCCGGATTTACAGCAATGCTTTCATTGTACTCCTTTAGCATTTCTAAAGATGGAAATTTGTATTGGCTCAATTCCAATTTAGGGTCAAATTCACCGAAATCTTTCAACAATCTATCCGAAAGATTTTCCTCCACTTGTTCTTCCGGCTCTTTTTTTAGGACGATTTCCAATTCTTCGTCGGAAAATTCATCATCATCAAAATCATCTACATTCGGAGCTTCGTCACTTCCTACTTCAAAATCGAAAGTGGCATTTTGCTTGTCAGCAATAATGGCCTCTTTATGGGTATAAACTTCTAATTTGGGCTCATCTTTTTCTTTGGTAATTGCTGCAATTTCCTCATTATCCTCTAAAGGGTCAGTCTCTTTAATTGATTTTTTGGGTACCAGATTCATAACGGTTTCAGGACTCCAACCAAATTGAATGATTAAGAAAGTAATTAACACGGTAAATAAAACTGCAATGACCCCAATTTTTCCGATATATGAATTTAAAAAACTATTGGATTCATAACCTACTACTCCGGCAAAAATGGGATTTTCAAAATTTAAAAAACCGAATAACAAACTCACCCAAACCATCAACAACAAACCTAAGAAGACCGGCTTCATCAATTTAATCAATCGCACTTTCAAAAAAATGTACAATCCCAATAAAAACAATAGGAAAGGTAAAATGACGGCAGCCACCCCAAAACCTTTGTAAATAAAAAAATTACTGATTTGAGCCCCCATTTTTCCCAATGCGTTTTGGGCTTTTACACTTTTATCGGCAATTTCCGTGATGATGCTCTGGTCAGCTTGCCAAGTTCTGTAATAAGACACAAAAGCAGTCATCATCAAAATTGCAGTAAGCATCAACAACAAGCTAAGGATAAAATGATTGCGTCTGTCGGTAATAAAATCACCTAATTTGATAGGATGAGCAACAGTATTTTTTGTAGATTTTTTTGGCATGTGGCAAAACTACTAAAAAATGATTAGTTTTGTTTTTTTGAATGGGCAAAAATACGATTTTTGTCGAATTATTACCAACATCATGAAACTCAACACCATTAACATACAAAACAAAAAAGCGTTTTTCGAATACGAAATTATGGAACGCCTTACTGCCGGCTTGGTATTGACCGGAACCGAAATTAAATCTATACGCTATGGCAAAGCGCGGATTACGGAAAGTTTTTGCGAATTTAACGAAAAGGGAGAACTTTTTGCTATAAATATGTATGTTGAAGAATTTGTAAATGGCAATTATTACAATCACTTACCCAAAAATCCGCGCAAATTATTGCTTAACAAAAGGGAATTAAAAAAATGGCACCGAAAGGTGCAAGATGTAGGACTTACGATAGTTCCATTGAAACTTTTTATCAGTCAAGAAGGCTATGCCAAATTAGAAATTGCCCTCTGTCGCGGTAAAAAATTGCACGACAAACGTCACTCTTTGAAAGACAAAGACAACAAACGCGATTTGGCAAGAATCAAAAAAGATTTCAATAATTGATGCGTTTTTTACATATCATTCGATATCAAAATTTAGGGTTAATGGCTTTGGTTTCTTGGGGATTGTGGTCGTATTTACTCCCAAAATATCACATAAACGTTGTCATTACAACCTTTGAATTTATACTCCACCTTTTTGCTGTGCTCTTCATCGCCGCTGGCGGTAATATCATTAATGACCTGTACGATATCGACACGGATAAAATCAACAAACCCGAAAAAGTTTGGATTCCTGATTATATGTCGCTGAAAAATGCAGGGTTGCTCTATGGGGTTTTAACGGGTTTTGGCTTGATATTAGGATCTGCGGTAAGCTATTTATCAGGGATTTACATTTATTTTGTAATGTATGTCACCGCTGTAGTATTATTGTTTTTTTATGCCAAAAATTGGAAAAAAAAATTAATTTTCAATAACTTAATTATTGCATTTCTCACTGCCTTCCCTATCATTTTCGTCTATGCTTTTTCCTCAGATTTTTTTAAAATGAATGCAAATGAAAATCAAAGTAGTGAATTGACCTTTCAAAGTGTTTTTATTTTTTTGGCTTTGTTTGCCTTTGGATTGAATTGGATACGCGAAATTGTGAAAGACGTAGAAGACACCATAGGCGATAAAGCCTCCGGATATAAAACTCTGGCTACTGAATTTGAGTTGCAACATACCAAAATCATCATTTACCTTCTTACGATTTTGTTGACCCTCTATCTCATGTTTATTGCCGGAAAATATTGGAAAAGCCAAACGATATTTAGTATTTATTTGATTTTGGCTGTTGGAATGAGTTTGCTCCTATTTTTTCAACAAATTAGTAAAACCGAAAGAACCATTGATTTCAAAAAACCGTCTATTTTACTAAAAATCATTATGTTGATAGGATTTTTTAGCGTTTTTTTGATTCAAATTTAGATTTATATAAATTAAGTTAAATGAGTCAATTAGGTTGAATAAGGCTGTAAACATTAACTCAATCCCCAACTTGTTGGGGGCTCAATTAATCCCGCCCATGCTGATGCGTGATTTTCAACCTGCGTGACAGAACTATAAGCATGGTATCGGAATCACTACGTTCAGCCTAATTACTCTAACAATCAATAATCCAATAACCTAATAATCAATAATCCCGCCTTGCGGGACTTCACTTCGTTCAGCCCAATAATCAATAATCCAATAACCTAATAATCAATAACCCAATTAACCTAACTTAAATGCAAAGCAAATTAGCCGAAAAATATCGAGAATATAACATAATATTAGCTTCAGGTTCGCCGCGAAGAAAAGAACTTTTAAAAGGATTAGATATTCCTTTCACGATTCAAACCAAAGACGTAAATGAAATCTATCCCGAAAATCTCAAGGAAGCGGCTATCACGGAATATTTAGCAAAACTCAAAGCAGATGCCTTTGAAAACATAGATGATAAAACCTTAATTATCACCGCTGATACTATTGTGTGGTTCGATGACAAACCGTTAATGAAACCCATAGACTTTGATGATGCTGTTAAAATTTTAACCGAGCTTTCCGGTAAAATGCATTGGGTTTACACCTCAGTTTGCATTAAAACTCAAAAAGCAGAAAAAATATTTTCTGAAACTACAAAAGTTTATTTTGACCCACTCACTTCGGATGAAATACATTATTATATTGAGCAATACAAACCCTTTGACAAAGCCGGTGCCTACGGAGTTCAAGATTGGATTGGCTATGTATCGATCCATAAAATTGAAGGCAGTTATTTTAATGTCATGGGGCTACCGGTACATAGATTATACAGAGAATTACTCAATTTTGTCTAATTTTAATTTTGAAAAAAATGGATTATTTAAAGATAAATCAAAATTCTTGGAACAGCAAAGTGCCTTACCATCTCCAATCAAAAATGTACGATATGAAGGGTTTTTTAGCCGGTAAAACTTCTCTGAAAAGCATAGAATTAGACCTCCTGGGCGATGTAAAAGGGAAAAAAATACTACACTTACAATGTCATTTTGGACAAGACAGCATTTCACTTTCTCGCATGGGTGCAGAAGTGGTCGGAATTGATTTATCTGATGTCGCCATAGCAGAAGCACAAAAAATAGCAAAACAAACTAAACAAAATACGAGATTTATACAATGCAATATTTATGACTTGCCTAAATTTCTAGATGAAAAATTAGATCTAGTTTTCACGAGTTATGGCGTCATCGGTTGGCTACCCGATTTAAATGAATGGGCTAAAATTATTTCGCATTTTTTAAAACCAAAAGGTAAGCTCATTTTTGTTGAATTCCATCCCGTACTTTGGATGTTTGATGCTAAAATTGAAAAAATTGGATATAATTACTTTAATGACGGCCCAATTATAGAAACCAGCAGCGGAACTTATGCTGATAAAAATGCACCCATAACTCAAGAATATGTCATGTGGAATCACAGTACTTCGGAAGTTATTAATGCGCTGATAAAAAGTGGATTAGAAATAAAATCATTTAACGAATACGATTACAGTCCTTATGATATTTTACACAATAGCATTGAATATGAAAGGGACAAATTCAGAGCGCACCATGTGGGAAATAAGATGCCATTGGTATTTTCGCTTGTAGCTGAGAAAAATTGATTTTAACTATATTTTATCGTATAAAGTAATTCAAAAAAAACTATTTTTGCGTCAAAACAATTAATCATGATTTTTGGAAAACTTTTTAACCTTCATAAACCAACTCGTTTTCACTACAGTCCTCGCTATTATAAAGGTATAGAAGGTGAAAATGCCTATAAAATGAAATCGCAGTACAGAAAAGATGAAATTGGATACAATTACAATGATTTCAAAGGAAATTGGTCTGAAGACCGAAAACTTACTCGTACACGAGGCAATTACATCATCAACACCAAACTGATTATCATTATTTTAGTATTGTTTTTTATTTTCTGGTATTTAATGGGCTTTGACTTGAGCTTTTTTAAAAGTTAATACTTTTTTCTTAAAGCAACCCTTCAAACTTCTAATTTCTGACTTCTAACTTCTAACTTTAACAATGGACATTATCCAACTTTTACCGGAACACGTTGCTAATCAAATCGCTGCAGGCGAAGTGGTACAACGTCCTGCTTCCGTAGTAAAAGAACTTTTGGAAAACGCCATAGACGCCGGTGCAGATACCATCAAATTATTGGTAAAAGATGCCGGAAGAACCTTAGTACAAGTGATAGACAACGGTAAGGGAATGAGTATGACCGATGCTCGTATGTCATTTGAACGTCACGCTACTTCTAAAATCCGCAAAACAGAAGATTTATTCCAATTACACACTAAGGGTTTTCGTGGAGAAGCATTGGCTTCTATCTCAGCCGTAGCACAAGTGGAAATGAAAACTAAGCAAAAAGAAGATGAAGTGGGGACTAAAATCGTAATTGAAGGCAGTAAAGTCCTTTCTCAAGAACCGATTACACATCCCACAGGAACCAGTATTTCGGTAAAGAATTTGTTTTATAATATTCCTGCGAGAAGAAATTTTCTCAAATCAGATGCTATAGAAATCCGTCATATCATGGACGAATTGCAACGCATAGCCCTATCCAATCCGGAGATTACGTTTTTTATGTATCACAATGAAAATGAGATATATCACTTAACTTCCTCCAATTTAAGAAAACGAATTGTCGCTATTTTCGGAACAAAAATTAATGAAAAATTAGTTCCAATAGAAGAACAAACTGACTTATTAAAAGTCAGTGGTTATATTGTAAAACCCGAATTTGCAAAAAAGAAAAGGGGAGAACAATTTTTCTTTGTCAACAATAGATTCATCCGCTCCAATTACTTCAATCATGCTGTAAAAATGGCATATCAAGGTTTGGTAAATGAGGAACAACATCCGGGTTTTTTCTTGTTTTTAGAGGTACCGCCCCAAAGTCTCGATATAAATATTCATCCTACAAAAACAGAAATAAAATTTGATAATGAAAGTGATTTGTATGCTATTCTATATGCTACGGTAAAGCATAGTTTAGGACAGTATAATGTAGCACCGGCATTAGATTTTAATAGAGATTCGGCTTTAGATTTGCCCTATCAGTACAAAGATAAATTACCTTCAAAAGAACCGGAAATTAAAGTGGACAGAAGTTTTAATCCGTTTCAGACAGAAGCTAAAAACAGGGATTGGGAAGCCCTATATACCGGAATTAACGAAATGAATTTTGAAAATCCGGAAATCCAAAATGCAGGTACATTTCAATCAGAAGATACTTATTTGTTTGAGCATCAAGAAATAAAAACCCAACAAATTCACAACAAATACATCGTTAGTACTATAAAGTCCGGTATGGTGTTTATACACCAGAGCAGAGCCCATCAACGCATACTTTTTGAGCGTTTTTTGGAAAAATTACAAAATGGCAATGTCCACAGTCAACAGTTGCTTTTTCCGGTACAAATGCAATTTGAAAAATCAGAAATTCTCACTATCAAAACGATGATTGAAGATTTAATGGCAAGTGGTTTTACCTTTGAAAGTATCAAAGAAGATTATTTAATCATTAATGGAGTGCCTGTAGAAATAGAAGAAACTCAATTGCAATCCATCTTCGATGAACTTATCAATGCCCATCAAGAAGAAACCCTTCAGTCCGGATTTGATTACACCGTTCATTTAGCAAAAATATTAGCAAAAAGTGCTGCTGTAAAAGTGGGACAAAATTTACAAGAAAGAGAACAAGAAGAATTAGTAAACAATCTTTTCAGTTGTAAAGAACCTACGCTATCGCCTGATGGAAAGCCTTGCTTTACAACCTTAACCATTGAAGAATTAGACCGACGATTATGATGCGACTTACAGAAACCGTAAAACACTTGATCATTATCAATGTGATTTTTTTTATTGCTTCGCAAATTCCTAATTTGCAAAATACATTATACACGCAGCTTTCACTCTATTACCCCGAAAATCAAAATTTTAGAATATGGCAATATGTTACAAGTATATTTATGCATGGTAATTTAGGTCATATTCTTTTCAATATGTTGGCATTGGCTTCCTTTGGGAGTGCTTTGGAGTATATGTGGGGCAGAAATAAATTTCTAATTTTCTACTTTGCAACCGGAATCGGAGCCGGATTAGTTTATACCGCCGTACATTATTTTCAGTTTGAAAATATAGTCAGCACGCTATCAGCGATAGGATTAAACCACTCAGAAATTCTCAATATATTTAAAACAGGAAGTTATTCATCTAACATTTTACAAGGAATCAGTCAAAGTGATTTACAAAATGGTTATAACATTTTTAATACTACAGCAATTGGCGCATCAGGTGCCATATATGGACTTTTGGTCGCTTTTGGACTTAAGTTTCCCGATGCGGAATTAGGCATTATGTTTATACCTATTCCAATAAAAGCCAAAATATTAATTCCAATTATCATATCTTTGGACTTGATTTTAGGATTATTCGGACAATCCATTTTTGGTGGATATGGAACCGGAATCGCTCATTTTGCGCATATTGGTGGTGCCATAACAGGTTATTTATTGATGTTGTATTTCAACAAACACCAATTCAAACGCTGGGATTAACTGGTTTCACGTTTAAGGTTTATAGTTTAGGGTTTAAAGTTTAAGGTTTAAAGTTTAAGGTTTAAAGTTTAGGGTTTAAAGTTTAGGGTTTAAGGTTTAAGGTTTAAGGTTTAAGGTTTAGGGTTTAAAGTTTAAGGTTTAAGGTTCTATTTAAATTATCAACAGTATCAACAGTATTATCAGTATCAACAGTATCAATAGTATCGATAGAATCAATAGTATCAACAGTAACAATAGAAACAAAACATGAAAAACATTCTTATTACAGGTGGTGCAGGTTTTATAGGCTCACACGTAGTTCGTTTATACACTAACAAATATCCGGATTATCACATCTTTAATCTCGATGCGCTTACGTATGCAGGCAATTTGGAAAATTTATCCGATGTTGAAAAAATGCCGAACTATACCTTTTTAAAAGGAGATATAAAGGACATTAATTATATCAACGGAATTTTTGAAAAATATCGTTTTGATGCAGTAATACATCTGGCAGCTGAAAGCCATGTTGATCGTTCTATTGTGGATCCCAATGCCTTTATTGAAACCAATGTATTGGGAACAGCAAATTTGCTCAATGCCTTTAAAAATCTATGGCAGGGCAATTATGAAGGCAAACTGTTCTACCACGTTTCTACCGACGAAGTTTATGGCGCATTAGGCAAAGAAGGACTATTTAAAGAAACAACGCCCTACGACCCGCAATCGCCGTATTCCGCATCAAAAGCAGCCAGCGATCATTTGGTTCGCGCCTATGGAAATACCTATGGAATGCCTTTTAACATCAGCAATTGTTCTAATAATTATGGGCCCAATCAATTTCCCGAAAAGTTGATCCCGTTGTTTATTCACAACATTCGCAATCGAAAAAATTTACCGGTTTATGGTGATGGGCAATACACGCGCGATTGGCTGTACGTTACAGACCACGCCAAAGCCATAGATACAGTTTTTCACACCGGAATACGCAATGAAACCTACAATATTGGCGGTTTAAACGAATGGGCTAATTTAAACCTTATCAAATTGCTCTGTGAAAAAATGGATGCTAAATTAGCGCAACCGGCAGGGACTGCTGCCGAATTGATTACGTATGTTAAAGACCGTGCCGGACATGACAGACGGTATGCTATAGACAATACCAAAATACAAACTGAATTAGGTTGGAAACCCGAAATGACTTTTCAAGAGGGTTTGGAAAAAACCGTTGATTGGTATTTGAACAATGAAACTTGGTTAAACAACGTTACTTCCGGAGCTTACCAAAAGTATTACGCTGAAATGTACGAGAGTTAAATTCCAAAGACCAAAATCCAAAAAACAAAAACCAAAGACTAAAGACTAAAGACTAAAGACCAAAGACCAAAGACTAAAGACTAAAGACT
>DYMN01000009.1:23054-81875 GCA_020740485.1 Polaribacter sp.
AACGACCAAAGACTAACGACCAAAGACTAACGACCAAAGACTAACGACCAAAGACTAACGACCAAAGACCAAAGACTAAAGACCAAAGACTAAGGACCAACGCCCACTGACATCCAACATTACGCCATGCAAATTCATCCCAATTTCAAATTATTTTTAAAGTCATTTGATTCTGCAGATGAGTTAATTGCTTTTTTAAAACCGAAATTTGAAACAGACGCAAACTTTCTGGAAGAATTATTTAACGAAGAAGAATATATTATAGTTAAAACATCGGGTTCAACCGGAACCCCTAAACCAATTAAAATTAAAAAAGAAGCACTGCTAAAAAGTGCTGAAAATACCGGAAAATACTTCAAATTAGGAAACGAAACAAAAGCATTGCATTGTTTATCATCAGAATACATTGCCGGAAAAATGATGTGGGTGCGCGCTTTGCATTTGGGTTGGCATCTCACTTTAGTAAAACCTAACAGAAAACCCTTAGAAAACATAGATGCAAGCTTTGATTTTGCCGCCATGCTACCCTTGCAAGTACAAAATTCTTATGAAAAACTCACCCAAATTAACAAGTTAATTATCGGCGGAGCTCCATTAGATGCAGTTTGGGAAGAAAAGTTATCACAATTTCCCAATGAAATTTATCTTACTTACGGAATGACGGAAACTATTACTCATGTTGCCGTAAGAAAGATTGGAGAAAAGAAAATATTTCATTGTTTACCTGATATAAAAATAGAAATTGACAAAAGAGGTTGTTTAATGATTACAGCCTTATATATTGCTAAAGAGCCTGTTATTACAAATGACATTGTTACCTTACACTCTGAAAGCTCTTTTGAATGGTTAGGCCGATTTGACAACGTCATCAATAGTGGTGGAATTAAATTTTTGCCCGAAATGTTAGAAGAAAAATTAGCGAACTACCTTACAAAACCCTTTGTAATTTCTTCCAAAAAAGACCAAATGCTAAGTGAAAAGTTAGTTTTAGTCATAGGCGCTCCACCTTTTGACATTGATAAAGATACACTATTTGAAAATGCCGGTCTGAAGCAATATGAAAAGCCAAAAGAGATTGTATTTATTGATTATTTACCTGTAAATGAAAACAGTAAAATAAATCGAATTGATGTAAAATTGATTATTGATAAATAATTCTTATTTTTAAATAAAATTTTAGTATTACAAACTCATTTTTTGAGCGATTTTTGTTATACTTTTGCTGTGTAAAAAATAATTAAAACAATTATAAACACATGAAAAATAACATAGGCTTAGACAGCAAAAAGTCAGAAGAATTAGTTGATTTACTCAACGATTTATTAGCAAATTATCAAGTTTTTTATCAAAACCTGAGAGGTTTCCATTGGAATGTGAAAGGTTCAAAATTCTTTGAATTGCACTTAAAATTTGAAGAACTTTACGATGATGCCATAATTAAAATTGATGAAATCGCTGAACGTGTACTAACCCTTCAAGGCGTACCATTTCATACCTACGAAGACTACCTAAAAAATTCTTCAATCAAATCCGATAAAAGAGACAAAGTAGATGCGGAAGCTGTAAAAACAATAGTAGAAAATTTTTCGGTTCTCATCTCTAAAGAACGTAAAATTTTATCAAAAGCAGCTGACGCTGAAGACGAAGGAACCGTTAGTCAAATGAGTGATTACATTACCCAAACCGAAAAAACAGTTTGGATGCTCAATGCTTATTTAAGCTAATTTTTTAATATAACCTATCTGAAAAAATTTAATCTCAAATATATTGAGAAGAAAGAGTATTGTTTCAATAAATAGCAATAAAAATAATTAACAAATTAAATTTCAAACTATTATGTCAGAAATTCAAAACAAAGCGGGTATTCCATTACTAGGTGATGAATTCCCAAAAATGACCGTTCAAACCACACGTGGTGTAAAAAACTTGCCGGAAGATTACAAAGGAAAATGGTTTGTATTATTCAGCCATCCTGCCGATTTTACACCCGTTTGTACCACTGAATTTGTAGCTTTTCAACAACGTTACGAAGCCTTCCGTGCCCTAAATACAGAGTTAATCGGAATGAGTGTAGATCAAATTTTTTCTCACATCAAATGGGAAGAATGGATCAAAGATAATTTAAACATCGAGATTCAATTTCCCATCATTGCCGACACCGGTAAAGTAGCAGAAACTTTAGGGTTAATTCACCCAGGGAAAGGTACAAACACCGTAAGAGCCGTATTTATTGTAGATGCCAATTCAAAAATTCGTATCATGCTCTACTATCCTCAAGAATTAGGTAGAAACATGGATGAAATTTTACGTGTGGTAAAAGCCATGCAAACCTCCGATGCTAATAAAGTGGCTATGCCTGCAAATTGGCCTAACAATGAAATGTTTAAAGACAGAGTAATCATTCCACCGGCGACTGACGTTGACGCAGCCAACGACAGAAAAAAACGCGCAGCCGCAGGAGAATTTGAATGTTTAGACTGGTGGTTGTGCCACAAAGCTCTAAATTAATATTAGATAGTACGAAATATAAAACCGCTTTTTTTTAACCAAAAAGCGGTTTTTTTTTACTTCCTAAGTTCAATAAAATTGAACAATTTTATTTTTTTAAAAAAATGAATAATATTATGTTTTTATATTATTATTATTTTTATCTTTGGACTGTATCCAAAAAACTGCATTAGTGTTTCCCAAAAAAATTTATATTAAAGTAACAATTTATTAATTTTTACTTCAAATAAGCAAGTTTTGTGTTCAATTACTAAAACTATAATTTAATGAGTTTTATCCGTCCCATACCTATAGACCACGAAATAATTTTAGATGAAACTAAAATTATTATGTCTAAAACAGACAAAAAAGGCATAATTGAATATGCCAACTACTATTTTATTGAAATTTGTGGATATGCCGAATGGGAATTAATGGGAGAGCCCCATAACATTATCCGGCACCCTGACATGCCAAAAGTAGTTTTCAAATTACTCTGGGATAGATTAGATGAAGGAAAAAATATTCATGCTTTAGTGAAAAATTTAGCAAAAGATGGCAGTTATTATTGGGTGATTACTAATTTTGAAACCCAATATGATGAAAATGGCAATATTATTGCTTATTTTTCCCGCAGAAAAAAACCACCACGTTATGCTATCGAAGCGATAATCCCCATTTATAAAAAATTAATAGAATTAGAGCGTATGGGTGGCATGAAGTTATCCGGCGAATTCCTGTTCAGTCTATTAGAACAGAAAGGAATTACTTACGATGATTTTATTCTACAGATATTAAAAGTAACACAAGATGAATTAGATTACTATTTCAGTGATGCTTTTTAAATTTATAATTTCCCAACCTAAATACAGAATATTATGAACAGCTTCGAAGAAAACAAACCCATTATCCCGAGAGACAGTGAAATTGAAATTGGAATTCATTCCAATTTTTACATTAAGCTAAACGATAAACAGCACATTGATTATATCAATAGCGATTTTTGTAATGTTAGCAGTTATGAAGATTATGAACTAATTGATGAAACATTCGTTTCAATTTGGCATCCGGATATGCCTAATGTGCTGTATGAAATCTTGTTTGAAACAGTAAATAAAAGAGAAAAAACAGATTTTATTATCAAAATGATTGCCAAAGATGGAAGATATTTTTGGGTACATACTGTTTTAGATGCCAAAATCAATGATTACGGAGAAATAGTTGGTTATTACATTCATTGCAAACCTATTTCAAAATTTGCAGTCAAAGAAATTGCTTCATTTTTATATATTTTAAAAAAAATTGAAGAACGCTCTAACAACACAAAGGTTTCAAGAAGATATCTCATCGGTTTTTTAGAAGAAAGGAAAACCACTTTGACTAATTTTGTTATCAAATTGACTGAGGCCTATCCTGTATCTGAAAATTCGACATTTTATGGGAATGATAACGGTTATCAACCTTTTAGATCATCACAAAATGCCGGCAATACATTTGGGAATTACGGAGCACAGCAATCCACACTTCAGGAGCAAAAACCGGAAGCTAAAAAGAGTTTATTTCAAAGAATATTTGGTTCGAAAAATTAATTTGTAAAGACAATAATTTTAGAAATATGATCAAAAACATTTTATAACTATTATCCATATTATAAGAATAAGTCGATTTTTTTAAGTTTAAATTTATCAATTAATGTTATCTTTGCATCTCATCATTTTATGAGTATGTACAAGCAAATTACAAGTATTCAAAATCAAGAAATTAAAAATTTACAAAAACTCCAAATTAAATCGCATTACCGCAAAAGTCAAGGTTTGTTTGTTGCGGAAGGAGTGAATGAAATACGATTAGCAACCTTAGGAAATTATGAAATAGAGAAGATTTTTTTTGTAAAAAATCAGTTTGATTGGGATAAGATTCCGGACTTGAAAAATAAAGCTAACGAAATTATTGAAATTTCAGAAGAAATCTATCAAAAAACGGCTTACAGAGAAACAACAGGTGGCGTGTTAGCACTATTACAAGCCAAAAAACACAATTTAGATGAACTAATATTCCACAACAAACCTCCCATACTCCTCATAGCCGAATCGCCCGAAAAACCCGGCAACATTGGCGCATTGGTCCGCACTGCCGACGCAGCAGGTATTGACGCTGTGATTGTAACCAATTTCACAACGGATGTGTATAATCCCAACGTCATCCGTTCTAGTGTAGGAAGTATTTTTACTACACAAGTTGCCATGTCGGATAATGAAACAACCCTATCTTACTTGCGCGCGAACGGATTTCAAATCTTAGCGGCTGCCTTGACTGAAAAAGCAGAAAATTACCTCCAACAAGATTTCACCAAACCCACTGCCATTGTAGTTGGAACCGAATCTACCGGTTTGACCGATTTTTGGTTAAACGGAGTTGATAAAAATATCATCATCCCTATGTATGGCAAAATTGATTCTATGAATGTCTCCGTATCAGCTGGTATTATCATTTTTGAAGCAGTTAGACAAAGAAAAAGTTAAAGTTTTTTTTGAATCTTCCCCCAATCATATTAATGCTAAAATATTTTTTAAATTAAAAATTTTTATTTATTTTTATAAGTTTTATATTTTATACTATGTTAAAACAACAACGAACGATTATTCACAACGTAAATCCTCAATTAAACAAGGGTCAATATACCATAAAAAGAGTTGTGGGTCAATCTGTTACTATAACCGCAACGCTGCTTTCCGACGGACATGACATTATGGCGGCTTCTTTGAACTTTAAACCTGAAAATGAAAAAAATTGGCAAGAAGTCCGAATGAATTTTCGAAATGACGAAGAAATTTATGCCTCATTTAAAGTTGAAAGCCAAGGTTATTACATCTATCGCATAGAAGCATGGATAGATTACGCCCTCAATTGGCAACACGGTACCGGAAGAAAAATTAGAGATAACCAACAGGTAAAAAGCGAATTATTAGAAGGAGCTCAATTTTGTGAAGCTATTCTTAAAATGGCAGCTACTGATGAAAAAAAATTTTTAAAAGCGGTTATTAATGCTTTTAAGGATGAAAAAAAATACGGAGCAGCTATTGAAATAGCCCAATCCAAAGAACTTTATGATATTTTTTATAAATATCCTACTAAAACATTAGCCAACTACTCCGAAGAATACCATGTTTATGTTGACAGACCCAAAGCCCTTTTCAGCACTTGGTATGAGTTTTTCCCTCGTTCAGCTTCCGCTAAAGAAGGAAAACACGGCACTTTCAAAGACTGTGAAAAGCTATTACCCCGAGTAGCAGAAATGGGATTTGATGTATTGTACTTCCCTCCTATTCATCCCATAGGTGAAATCAACAGAAAAGGAAAAAACAACACTGCCCAAGCAGGCAAAAACGATGTAGGTTCTCCTTGGGGCATTGGCTCCAAACAAGGCGGTCACGACGCGATACATCCCGATTTAGGGTCTCTTGAAGATTTTAAAAGATTAGTTAAAAAAGCTAAAGATTTAAATATCGAAGTAGCCATGGATTTTGCCTTACAAGCTGCACCGGATCATCCGTATGTGAAAGCACATCCCGAATGGTTCAAATGGCGACCGGACGGCACCGTGCAATACGCTGAAAATCCACCCAAAAAATACCAAGACATCCAACCCTTCTATTATGAATCAGAAGATTGGAAAAATATGTGGAGAGAATTTTTAAGAATAGCTTTGTATTGGATTGAAGAAACCGGCATTCGAATTTTTCGTGTGGACAACCCTCATACTAAACCATTTTACTTTTGGGGATGGTTCATCACTGAAATCAAGAAAAAGTACCCTGACGTGTTATTTTTAGCCGAAGCTTTCACCAAGCAACCTATCATGCAAGAATTAGCCAAGCAAGGTTTTACCCAATCCTATACCTATTTCTCTTGGCGCACTTCAAAATCGGAACTTACCAATTATGTAACCGAATTGACTAAATCAGAAATGAAAGAGTATTTCAAACCTAATTTTTGGCCCAATACACCGGATATATTGCCTCCACATTTGCAAATTCCTAACGAACCCATTTATATGATTCGCTATTTTTTAGCAGCTACATTGAGCTCAAATACCGGAATATACGGCCCTGTGTTTGAATATATGGTTCACGAGGCACTTCCGGAACGCGAAGAATACAAAGATTCTGAAAAATACGAGATCAAGCATTGGAATTGGGATTTGCGCAATAAACTCACCGAGGTGATTACTAAAATAAATTTTGCCAGAAAAGAAAACACCTCTCTACAGCAAACCAATAACATAGTATTCTGCGGGACGGATAATGAACAGATCTTAGCTTTCTATAAATTCAGTGATGATAAATGGAATCAAACTTTGATCATCTGTAGTTTAGACAGCCATCATACTCAAATAGGTCATGTGAGATTACCCCTAGAATACATTGGGAACGGGCAAGTAAAAGTAGTTGATCAAATTACAGGTAATACCTATTGGTGGGACAAAGAGTGGAATTATGTAGAATTGCATCCTACGCTGCCCTTTCATTTGTTTAGATTAGTTTGGGAATAAAAAACAGAAAACAATGATTTGGATGGGGTGTAAAATAAATATTCGTTTTTAATTAATGTAAACTTTAAAGCATTATGGAAAATGTTTTAACCAAAGAAAATCATTCAAAATATGAATTTCCTGATATAAATTGGGAAAATGCCTTCGAAAATGAAAATTTTTTAAAAGTATTTTCTTCTGATATTTTGGAAGAATACATTGTTAAAAAACGTTGGTATGGGGGAAAAGCCAGTACCTTAAAATACATAGAAATTATTGATTTTTTCAAATTAAAATCAACACGCAACACCTATTACGGAGCTTTGATAGAAGTAAATTTCAAAGAAGCTTTTTTTCAACATTACTTTATGCCCTTGGCTTTTATGTCCGAAAAAGATTTGGACACCAAAACCACTATAGCTAATGTTACGATAGGAAATACTCAAGGTTATTTGGTAGATGCATTGCATCAAGAAGATTTCCGCAAAACTTTATTTGATAATATTATAAGTAATAAGAATACACGCGGTTCTAAACTTTTGTTTCACAAAGGAAGTTTTTTAGAAAACGAAAAGTACGAAAGTTCTCGTTTTATGGGACTAGAACAAAGTAACACCTCGATTGTTTTCAACGAAAAACACGTTTTAAAAATTTTTCGACGTATCTATCCGGCAGTGAATCCTGACTATGAAATCAGTCGGTTTTTAACTGAAAGAATGCATTTTCCAAATTCACCCGCCTATTCGGGAAGTATCAATATGCAAGGACCCGAAGGAATGATCACGTTGGGTTTGATGCAAGAATTAGTAGCTAATCAAGGCGATGCTTGGAATTTTACTTTAGAGAAAATAGACAAGATTTTTAAAATTATAGCTAAAAAAAATATTGACCTCAAAAATTTACCTGATATAAACTTATTTGTAAGATTAAAAACAAAGGATATTCCGGCTCAAATTATAGATTGGGTAGGCTTGAGCTTTTTTCAAAGTATTCAAAAATTAGCCTTGCGTACAGCAGAAATGCACATAGCTCTGGGCAGTGATATTCACGAAACCGCTTTTACTCCTACAACCTATAACGGAGATTATTCCGTTTGGCTCAAAAATAGATTACTCTATCAGTTTCAAAACCGATTGAATATCATTGAAAACCGCATGTACGAATTGCGAGGACTTTCATTAAAACTAGCTCACAAATTTTTGGACAATAAAAAATTAGTTCGAAAGCGCTTTGTAGATTTTGATTGGACTAAAATGAAATCAGAGCGCATCAGAATTCACGGTGATTATCATCTGGGACAAATATTAGTCAATGGGGATGATTTTTATATCTTAGACTTTGAGGGTGAACCCGAGAGCACCATTCGTGACAGAAAAGTGAAACAACCGCCTTTAAAAGATGTTGCCGGATTATTTCGTTCCTATCATTACGCCATTTTTGCAACTATTTTTAGTAATCCCGACAAATACAAATTGGAGCAGGAAGAATTATTTTTTGCAGGTGATATACTTTATAAATACATTGTCGGCGTTTTTTTAGATGTATATGTGGAGAAAGTTCAATCTGAAAATCTTAACATTGGATATAATCAGGAAATTGAGTTTTTATTAAAATACTGTTTATTGGAAAAAGCAGTCTACGAATTAGGATATGAACTCAATTCTCGTCCTTCGTGGGCTGTCATTCCCTTGAGTGGCATTCAAAGTATAATGGAATATTAGAAAAGAAAAATTAAACATAGCATTTAATCAAAGTAATTAACAACCAAACCACGCTCCCTTACAAAAGGAAGTTGGCAATAGGCTAACAACAATCGCAATATGAACCAAGTACGTCCCTACTCATTATTCACCAATTTCGATATTGATCTTTTTAAAGCCGGAAAACACTTTAAACTCTATGAAAAAATGGGAGCGCATCCCATTGAGGTGAATGGAGTAAAAGGGGTTTATTTTGCTGTATGGGCGCCATCCGCAATAAGTGTTTCTGTAATTGGTGATTTTAATTACTGGGTCCAAGGCGAACACGAACTCAGTGTCCGTTGGGACAGTTCAGGAATATGGGAAGGTTTTATCCCAAATGTCCAAATTGGGACGATTTATAAATATAAAATCGTTTCACATCACGATGGAGTAGTTACCGAGAAAGCCGATCCTTTTGGACGCTTTGCAGAACGTCCACCTCACACAGGTTCTATCATTTGGCAAGACCACTACGAATGGATGGATCAAAAATGGATGGATTACAGAAAAGATAAAAATGCTTTGGACAAACCATTTTCTATATATGAAATGCATTTAGGTTCTTGGAGAAGAAATGTCGAAGAAAATCGGTCATTTTCTTACAGAGAATTGGCAATTGACTTAGTAGAATACCTCAAAGTAACCGGTTTTACACACGTAGAGTTTATGCCCATAATGGAATATCCATACGATCCTTCTTGGGGTTACCAATTGGTGGGCTTCTTCGCTCCTACTTCTCGATTTGGCACCCCTGAAGATTTCAAATTTCTGATAGATGCCCTGCACCAAGCAGGAATAGGCGTAATTCTGGATTGGGTACCTTCCCATTTTCCGGAAGATGCACACGGATTAGGCAATTTTGACGGCACACATCTCTATGAACATCCCGACCCTAAAAAAGGATATCATCCGGATTGGAAAAGCCTCATTTTCAATTATGGACGCAATGAAGTTAAATCATTTTTAATCAGCAATGCGCTATTCTGGTTAGACCAATACCATGCAGATGGCTTACGTGTAGATGCCGTTGCTTCTATGCTCTATTTAGATTATTCTAGAAAAGAGGGGGAATGGGATCCCAATATGTTTGGAGGTAGAGAAAATTTGGAAGCAGTACAATTTATCAAGGAATTCAATATGGCAGTGTATGAAAATTTTCCTCATGTACAAACCATAGCCGAAGAAAGTACTTCATTCCCTATGGTATCACGGCCTGTATTTTCAGGGGGTTTAGGATTTGGGATGAAATGGATGATGGGTTGGATGCACGATACGCTAGAATTTTTCAAAAAAGAATCCGTGTATAGAAAATACCATCACAATGAAATAAGTTTTTCAATGACTTATGCTTTTACCGAAAATTTTATGCTACCCTTGTCACACGATGAAGTGGTTTACGGCAAACGCTCCATATTAAACAGAATGTCCGGTGATGATTGGCAAAAATTTGCCAATGTAAGATTGCTCTATTCTTATATGTTTACACATCCCGGAACCAAGCTCTTATTTATGGGCGATGAAATAGCGCAAGGCAATGAATGGAATTTCCAAAGCAGCATAGAATGGCACTTATTACAATATGATTTACACAAAGGTGTCCAGCATTGTGTCAGTGATCTCAATCAATTGTATAAAACGCATCCTGCATTGTATGAAAAACAATTTTCATCTGAAGGATTTGAATGGATCAACCATCAAGACTCAGAAAATTCGGTTTTATCGTATATCAGAAAAGGACATAATACTGAAAATGATTTGATTATAGCATGTAATTTTACCCAAATTCCACGACATAATTATAAGATAGGAGTACATCACACTGGAAAATTAATAGAAATCTTCAATTCTGATGCTGCCAAATATGGCGGAAGCGGATTGACTAACGATAAAGCTATAAAAGTTCAAAATACTCCTTGGAATTGGAAAAACAATTCAGCTGAGATAACCGTACCACCTTTGGGATTGGTAGTGTTTAAAATACAATGATAAAAAACAATACAACTGTTGCATAAATCAAATTTAAACGTATCTTTGCCGGCTCATTTAACAAAACAATTAACAATATGAATCATTACGAAACTGTTTTCATTTTGAATCCCGTTTTATCTGAAGATCAGGTAAAGGAAACAGTAAAAAAGTTTGAAGACTATTTACTATCGAAGGGTGCAGAAATGATTTGGAAAGAAGATTGGGGCTTGAAAAAATTCGCTTACCCCATCCAAAAAAAGAAAAGTGGTTTTTATCACTTATTTGAATTTAACGCTCCCGGAGAAGTAGTTGCTCCTTTTGAATTGGAGTTTAGAAGAGATGACAGCGTACTACGTTATATAACCGTACGTTTTGACAAACATGCAGCAGCATGGGCAGCAGTAAGAAGAGATAGAATCAAAGCTAAACAAAAAAACTAAGCCGGTATGTCAACAATCGAACAACAATCAAAAGCAGGTGGCAAACAAGATGTGAGATACTTAACTCCGCTTGACATCGAAACGAAAGAAATTAAAAAATACTGTCGTTTTACTAAGAAAGGTATCAAATATATTGATTATAAAGATGCCGATTTCTTATTGTATTTAGTAAACGAACAAGGTAAAATCTTACCACGTCGTTTGACCGGAACTTCTTTGAAATATCAAAGAAAAGTAGCACAAGCTATCAAAAGAGCACGTCATTTGGCATTAATGCCTTATGTGGGAGATATGTTAAAATAATTTAAACTGAATGAAGTCATGGAAGTAATATTAAAGAAAGACGTTGAAAATTTAGGATTCAAAGATGACGTAGTATCAGTTAAAAACGGATATGGACGCAATTTTTTGATCCCACAGGGAATGGCTGTAATGGCTACCCCTTCTGCTAAAAAAGTATTGGCTGAAAACCTGCGCCAACGTGCACACAGAGACGCTAAAGTTTTAGAAGATGCTAAAAAAGTGGGTGCTGCTTTAGAAAATATGAATATCAAAATCACTGCCAAAACAGCCGATGGAACCAAATTATTTGGTTCTATAACTTCTGCTAATGTTGCAGCAGCTATAGTTGCACAAGGACAGGAAGTGGAGAGCAAATTCATTAAATTAGATGGTAATAGTGTGAAGAGAATTGGTAAATATACCGCTCACGTACGTTTACACAGAAATTTAATCGTTGATTTACCTTTTGAAGTGGTTGCAGAAGCTGTTGCATCTAAAGCTAAAGCCGAAGTAAAACCAGAACCTAAAGTAGTTGAAACAGAAACTTCTACCGAGGAAAATGCTGGTGAATAAACTGCTGAATAAACGCTAAAATAATTTTATTAACAATATGTTAATAAAAATACAAAAAATTAATCCCGACCCTGTCGGGATTTTTTTTTACTAACTTAAATTTGCAATTAATTAAAATTTAATTAACCAAAATTTAATTTCACAATATGAAACTTAAACTATTTACAATCATTTTTTTGTTGAGTTTATTTGGCTATAGCCAAGTAACGACTTCAAAAATTCAAGGAAACGTAACCGATGGAGATGGCCCTCTGTTCGGTGCTACAGTAGTAGCTAAACATTTGCCGACCGGAACTGTTGCGGGTACAACTACACAAGACAACGGAAATTACTTACTTTCCAATTTAAGAGTAGGTGGTCCTTATACGGTTAGTGTGAGTTATGTTGGCTATAAAACAGTGGAATACACTGACATCTATTTAGAATTGGGTAAGGCTACAGATATTGATGCTGTACTAAAACCGGAAAGCGAAGTTTTGGAAGAAATTGTTATCAAAACAAGTAAGGATAACACTTTTAATAGTAACAAAACGGGTTCAGAAACTAATGTTGGAAAACGCGAATTGAACCAGCTACCTACTATTAGTCGTTCAGCTGCTGATTTCACCCGATTAGACCCTTCTGCAAGTGGAGGATCTTTTGGCGGACGTAATGACCAATTCAACAATTTCTCATTGAATGGTGCTATGTTTAACAATCCATTCGGTTTAGATGCAGCCACACCTGGTGGTCAAACTGATTCACAACCCATTTCGTTAGATGCAATAGACCAAATACAAGTTTCTATTGCTCCTTATGATGTTACATTGTCAGGATTTACAGGAGCTTCAGTAAATGCCGTTACCAAAAGTGGGACTAATGAATTCAAAGGTACCGTTTACACATTTATGCGAAATGAAAAACTAACTGGTGATAAAATTATGGGACAAAGCATAATAACCCCAAAACTAAACCAAACGCAAGCCGGTTTTGCTTTTGGAGGACCAATTATTAAAAACAAATTATTCTTCTTTGTGAATGCCGAATTAGATGATAAGCAAGATCTTGGCACCAATGGATTTATTCCAAATAATGGTGATGCAACAGTTGCTATCAATGAAGCAAATGTATTAGAAAGCGATATGATTAAAGTTAAGAACGCATTAGCCCAATTAGGATATGATACAGGAGCTTACAAAGATTTCACTTTTGATTCTAAATCAAAAAAAGGTATTTTTAAATTAGATTGGAATATTTCGGAAAAACATCGTTTTGCAATAATATATAACTTTTTGCAAGCATCTAAAGGCAAACCGGCGCATCCAACAGCAATTAGATTTAGGGGCCCAAGTGCTTCTATATTGCAATTTGAAAACTCCGGATACGAGATTAATAACAATTTGAATTCCTTCTTGGTAGAATTGAACTCATCATTTGCTGATAACATAAGTAATAAGTTTCAAGCCGTTTATACTCATTTTGATGACTTTAGAAACCCGTTTTCAACTCCAGCGCCGGTTATCAATATTAACAAAAATGGTTCAAGTTACATAGTGGCAGGTTATGAGCCATTTTCAATTCATAACACGCTTGATCAAAGGGTAATTCAAATAACAGATAATGTAAATATAACAAAGGGAGCACACGCCTTCACGCTTGGAGCATCGTTTGAAAAATTCACATTTGATAATTCATTCAATTTAGGTGGGTTAGACAGATTTGGCGCACCACCTTATTACGGAACTTTTAACATTCCAGGTTATGGTGGTGGAGATGCAGGCGCTTATGCAAGCGTACAATCTTTTTTAGATGATCTGTACTTACCTGATATGACAACTATAGACACCAACAGTTCAACCTATTTAAATTATCAAGCTGCTATTCAAACTTTTAATGATAAAAATGCTAAAGGTGTTGACGTTGAAGGTGGTTGGAAATTAGCTGAATTGAATGTAGGTCAATTAGCTTCATATTTGCAAGATGAATGGTCTATTTCGAATGATTTTAAATTAACTTTGGGCTTAAGAGCTGATAAACCTATGTATTTTGATACAGCTGATATGATTCAAAAGTTTATGGATAAAAAATTTGGGGTAAGAGATAATAGTGTTTTATACTTCAACCCTCAAACAAAAAAAGGACAACAATTGATCTCAACCGTATTACCTAATGATAATATTCTATTATCTCCAAGAGTCGGTTTCAATTATGATTTAAACAAAAATGTTACCCAATTACGTGGTGGAACCGGAATATTTACAGGTCGTCTTCCATTTGTTTGGTTAGGAAATCAAGTAAGTGGTGCTGACGATGTGTTTTTTCAAATTGTTGACCCAAACTTCAAATGGCCTCAAGTATGGAGAAGTAGTTTAGGTTTTGACCATAAATTAAAAAATGGCTTTACTTTTATAATTGATGCTAACTATACCAAAGATAGAAATTCAGCTCACGTTCAAAATTGGGGATTAAAAGACCCATCCACTAATTTAGTAGGTGCAGATAACAGACCCTTTTACACAGTGAATGATAAAGTGTTAGTTGGTGGCAATCCTGCTAATGCTTATGTTTTCACCAATTCGGATAAAGGATATACCTTTAACACATCGATAAAAGTCCAAAAAACATTCGACAGTGGTTTATTTACCAGCATTGCATACAACTATTTAGATGCCAAAGATGTAAACTCAATCGAAGCTGAAATTACAGGAGACGCTTTTGCTTTCAATCCCACAAAAGGAAACGCTAACTTGGATGAATTAAGCTATTCCAAGTACGGAAATACACACAGAGTTGTAGGTGTAATAGCCAAGAATTTTAAATATGGAAGCAACAATAAATGGTCAACCAACGTTTCTACTGTTTATGAATATGCACGTGGAAATCGTTTTAATTATACTTATGCTGGAGACGCAAACAATGATGGCGTTCGCGGAAACGACCTTATATTTGTTCCTACAACAGCTCAATTAGCTTCGATGAATTTTGCCTCACAAGCAGAAAGAGATGCTTATAACAATTTTATAGAACAAGATGAGTATTTAAGCAGTATTCGTGGCCAAATTTCTGAAAGATATGGCGCTTTAGCACCTTGGAGAGGTCGTTGGGATGTAAAATTAATCCAAAGTTATGACATCAATTTTGGGAAAAACAAAACCAATTCTATTGAATTTACAGCTGACATATTGAATTTCGGCAATTTATTAAGTTCTAAATGGGGCGTTGTTCAAAGTCCTATTACTGTTCAACCTATTGAAATTACGGTAGACAATACAACCCAAATTCCTACTTATAAATTCGATTCAACATTAAAGAAAACCTATTCTTATGAAAATGGTTTAGATTCTCGTTGGCAAGCACAATTTGGTGTTCGATACATCTTTTAATGAAATCACTCTTTCATACAAAAGAGCCGATTGCTTCAGCAATCGGCTCTTTTATTTTTTTATTTTAAGCCACGCCCTTAAGGGCGTGAATAAATATAAAACCCTGGTTAATTGGGAAAATTACTATCTATTCGCTTATACATCAAATAATGCGGTCCCACTTTCGGAATTTGAAACCGCTCTCCTATCCTAATAAATCCCATTTTTTCATAAAAACCCGCTGCGTGTTCTCTTGCATTGCACCAAACGGTTTTGCAATTTCTCTCTTGTAATATTTCGATAGTTTTATCAACAATCAATTTACCGATTCCTGAATTTTGTTTATCTGTCTTTACTGCCATACCGCGTAATTGATAGGCATTTTTATCATCGACCTTTTCATTTTCTTTTTGGATGCAAGTAGCTATTCCATTACATACACCGTCACAAATTGCCCCAATGTGAAAAGTATTGACATTATGATCCCCTACAAATTGAAAATCACGTGCCTTGCCATTTCTCAAAATTTCAATGCGTAATGGATACGTTTCTTTAGTTTCTATTAGTTTTACTTCAATCATAAATTCAGTTTTTTTCTGTAAACAATCATTAAAATCAAAGGCAAAACTAAAATAAAGAAAATCCAACCCTGCGTTTGTAAAAGACTTGGTTTATATAATACACTCAAAATCAACCCCATAAAAGCACCGCCGATATGCGCCGCATGGCCTATGTTTCCCCATTGATTTTTCATCCCAAATATAGAATAAACCATGTAAAGCACCCCAAAAATGATAGCCGGCAGAGGAATAAAAAACACATAGATTTGCATAAACGGAAAGAGGAAAATGGATGAAAATAATATTCCGGACACCGCTCCTGATGCTCCCACTGCACTGTAAAAGAAATCATTGCGATGCATATAGTAAGATAGTGCATTCCCGGCAAGCAAACTCAACAAATACATTCCTATGAACTCGTTTCTTCCGTAACTTTCAATTACAATTGGGGCAAAGAAATATAGGGTGAGCATATTGAAGAGCAAGTGCATATAATCTACATGTAAAAAACCCGAACTCAACATTCTAAAATAATCTTTGTTGACTATCGGACCTACTTGAAACTTGTATTTTTCAAAAAAATATTGACTATCCATCCCTTTAATAGAAACCAAAACATTAATGACAATAATTACTAAAACTACAATATCCATTTTTTATAATTTATTATTAGGTTATTCTGGTAACTTTTGGAAGTTAGTTAAGATTTATGAGTAAAGTTAATTAGTTGATTTAGTTAAATAAGTACATTAAGTCAGTATAAAACCAAATTTATATAATTTAATGTGTCAACTCCACTAACTCACGCTGCTTTCGCAAGGAAATCCAAAAAACAAATTTAATTAAATTTAGAAATTAAACACCTATTAATAATTCTTTCTATTTTGATATAAAATTCTGATATTTGCATTATGCAAAAAATAGGTTTTTATATCGTATATCCAATTGTTTGGCTCATTTCTAAATTGCCTTTTCCCCTACTCTATTTAGTATCTGATGTATTATATTTTTTCGTATTTTACATAGTTGGATACCGCAAAAAATTAGTATATGCTAATTTAAAATTGGTGTTCCCCGATAAATCTGATTCTGAACTCAAAAAAATCAGACGAAAATTTTATCATCACTTTGTCGATATTTTTATGGAGATGATCAAAACATTTTCTATAACACCCCATGAAATAGTTAAACGTTTTAAAGTTACTAACGTATCCTTAGTAAATCAATTAGGGGCTAAAAATAAATCAATTATGGTAGTAGCCAATCATTATGCAAACTGGGAATGGGTTGTTGGAAGCGGAATGGAAATACCACACACGGGTTTTATGGTTTATTCAAAAATTCAAAATCCGTATTGGGATAACATAATAAAAAAGTCAAGAGAAAGGTTTGGTTTTAAACTAATTGAAAGAAAAGAAACTATTCCAACCATTGAAAAAAACGCTTTGGATAAAGTGTTGAGTATTTACGGTTTCATCAGTGATCAATCCCCACAATTGGGTAGGGCTTTTTATTGGACTCAATTTTTGGGACAAAGAGTTCCGGTATTGACCGGTGCTGAAATGTTGGCAAAAAAAAATGATTTAGTTTTTATTTTTTTAAACACTAAGAAAGTTAAGAGAGGTTATTATGAAATAACCTTAGATCTCGTTACAGAAAACCCTACAGAATACAAAGATTTTGAATTGACAGAAAAATATTTACGACTTTGTGAAGATCAAATATATGCGCAACCGGAGTTCTATTTTTGGACGCACAATCGGTTTAAACTTATGGGAAAAGAACATTTAAGTCCTGTCAATAGAAATTAACTTTTTTTATTGTTTTTTTAAACTAATTAAACTCTATTTTTACAAAATTTTACTTTTCAATGAAACTCAGAGCTGAAAATATCAAAAAAAAATACGGAGAACGCTTAGTGGTAAAAGGCGTAAGTATTGAAGTAGAGCGTGGAGAAATTGTGGGTTTATTGGGTCCTAATGGAGCCGGAAAAACGACTTCTTTCTATATGATTGTAGGGATGATTGAACCTAATGAAGGCAAAATATTCATTGACGATGATGAAATAACCCACGATGCCATGTATAAAAGAGCCCAAAAAGGAATCGGGTATTTGGCACAAGAAGCTTCTGTATTCAGAAAACTTTCGGTAGAGGACAACATCATGGCCGTTTTGCAATTCACAAATCTGAGCAAAGAAGATCAAAAGTTAAAATTGGAATCTCTAATTGAAGAATTTCATCTTGGAAAAGTAAGGAAAAACAGAGGTGATCTACTTTCCGGTGGGGAAAGAAGAAGAACTGAAATAGCGCGTGCCCTGGCAACTGACCCTAATTTTATTTTGTTAGATGAACCTTTTGCAGGTGTTGACCCCATTGCGGTGGAAGACATCCAAAGTATCGTTGCTCATTTAAAAGACAGAAACATCGGCATCTTAATTACCGACCATAACGTACGTGAAACACTCGCAATAACTGACAGAACTTACCTGATGTTTGAAGGTGGAATCTTAAAAGAAGGCACTCCCGAAGAATTGGCTGCGGATGAATTGGTAAGAAAAGTGTATCTTGGTAAGAACTTTGAGTTAAAACGCGTAGTTTAAAGATTTTCACCCTTCAGTAGAAGTTTTTTTTGTAATCCATTCAATGACTATGGACATCAGCACATAGTCTAAAATAATTAGTGGAATTGCGGTAACATTAAATAACGCAAACAAAAGTAAACTCGACAAGAGAAATATAATTTTGATTTGATTTTCTTTCCATTTAAAAGATTTAAATTTTAAAGCAAAAAGAGGTATTTCACTGTTCATCAAATAACTTAATATTATTACAACGCCCAATAAAAATCTAGGCGAAACTAACCATTGACTGATGTCATTATACTTACCGTAAATAACAATCAAGGGTATTGACATAATGAAGATGGACATGGCAGGAGTCGGTAATCCTATAAAACTCACACTTTGACGCGTATCAATATTAAATTTTGCTAATCGCAAACCTGCTGCTAAAGCCAATATTAATCCAAAATAGGGAACCCAAGTTGAAAGTGTAGGATTTAAACTCAAAATTTTAAAAACAGTAACTCCCGGTACAACGCCACTGGTAATCATATCGGCAAGTGAATCTAATTGCAATCCCAATGGGCTCTGCACATGCAAGGCTCTGGCAAAAAAACCATCGAAAAAATCAAAGAAAATCCCTGCAAAAACAAAATAGGCAGCATAAACTAACTGATTTTCAAATACAAAAATAAGTGCTACAAGCCCGAAAGCCATATTGAGCATTGTAAACAAGTTTGGAATGTGTTTTTTCAATTTGTAAAAAAATAAAAAACAAAAATAACAATTTAAAATAGTTTAGCAATTTTTTTTATTTTTGCAACTCAGTTGCATAATCAAATCTAAATGACAGGCTACATTGTACTTTTCGCATCCGTATTGTTAGGCGCAGTATCGGTTATTCTTTTCAAACCTCAATCTAAAGTAATATCAGTTTTGCTTACTTTTAGTGGAGCTTACCTGCTGTCCATAATGTTTTTAAAATTTTTACCTAATTTATATGTTAAAGGAGTTGACAACATTGGTATATTTATCTTATTAGGCTTAATGATTCAACTTTCAATCGAATTTTTAATTAAAGGTCACAAACACGACCAGGGGCACTTACATCACGAAGGAGAAAAAACTTTCCCGGCAAGTTTGATCTTAGGGTTATATTTACACGCATTTGTAGAAGGCATGCCCTTAGCTGACCATCAGCAACATCATTTGCTTTGGGCGATTGCGCTACATCATTTTCCTATGGCAATGGTGTTAGCAAGCGTTATGATTTTTTCTGAATGGAATAAAATATGGGTTTTATTCTTTACTTTATTGTTTGGTTTGATGACGCCCTTTGGTGCCTTAGTGGGTGGGTCTGTTTCATTTTTAATAGACTATTCTGTTTATGTAAATGCTTTGATTGCAGGTGTTTTACTTCATATTTCAACCATTATATTATTTGAATCTTCCCAAGAATACAAATTCAATTTTGTTAAATTTTTATCAGTTTTAGTAGGAATAGTGCTTGCTATGTTAGTATAAATCTACGAAAACGTTTTTTTGAATTTTTTTCAATTATCAAACAAATAATTTAATTAATTACTATTTTTATTAATCAATAGCATTATTATTTGAATATTAGTCGCAAAAACCTTTAAAAATTGGCACAAACTTGATTGAGTTAAGCATAAATTATATATATTAGCACTTCAAAACAAAATATATTTTTTTATGTCAAAAACAGCCACCAGATTGTTTGATTTTCCCTATATTCAATTGGAAAAATACAACTTAAGCAAATCACTTACTACCAAGTACAACGGAGAATGGGTAAGCATTTCTTCAAAAGAATTTGTAGACCGAATCAATGTGATATCAAGAGCCCTTTTACAAATGGGCGTTAAACCCGGAGATAAAATAGCCGTAATTTCAACCACTAATCGTACCGAGTGGAATATAATGGATCACGGTGTATTACAAACCGGCGCTGTTAATATTCCTATATACCCTACGATTACGGCCGATGAATATGCTTATATATTTCAACATTCTGAAGCAATCTATTGTTTTGTTTCCGATGCAGGTGTTTACGAAAAAGCTAAAATAGCTTGGGAAAAAGCTCCTAACATCAAGGAAATCTATTCATTTGACGAAATTCCGGGTGTTAAAAATTGGAAAGAATTATTAGAGCTTGGGGCTGACTCTTCCAATCAAAATGAAGTAGAAAAACATAAAGATGCTGTAAAATCAACTGATTTAGCTACCATTATTTACACTTCAGGAACAACAGGAGTTCCAAAAGGCGTAATGCTGTCGCATAACAATATTGTTTCCAATGTCAATGATTCCATGCCGCGAATGCCTTTGGAATTAGGAAATACCACTTGTTTGAGTTTTTTACCGGTTTGTCACAGCTTTGAACGTATGGTGCAATATATCTACATCAATGCCGGATGTTCAATATATTTTGCGGAATCAATGGAAAAAATAGCAGACAACATTAAAGAAGTGAAGCCTCAAATAATGACTGCCGTACCGCGTTTATTAGAAAAAGTGTATGATAGTATCATAAATAAAGGCAATGCACTGACCGGAATCAAAAAAGCGTTGTTTTTCTGGGCAGTTAAAATTGGACATCAATACAAACCCTACGGTGAAAATGGAGCATGGTATGAATTTAAACTTAAAATAGCCCGCAAACTCATTTTTAGCAAATGGAAAGAAGCATTAGGAGGTAATCTCAATTATATCGTATCAGGAAGTGCTGCACTACAAGCGCGTTTGGCAAGAGTCTTTACTGCGGCTGACATTGTTATTATGGAAGGTTACGGATTGACTGAAACTTCACCCGTTATTACTGTTAATATGTTGCAAAACGGACTTTTGAGAATTGGCACCGTCGGTACTGTTATTAACAACGTAGAAGTAAAAATAGCAGAAGACGGTGAAATACTTTGTAAAGGCCCGAATATTATGCAAGGGTATTATAAAGATCCGGAAAGAACAGCCGACGTAATGAGTGGTGAGTGGTTTCATACCGGCGACAAAGGAGAAGTAGACAAAGACGGTTTCTTAAAAATCACCGGACGTAAAAAAGAAATTTTTAAAACGTCAGGTGGTAAGTATGTTTCTCCGGCTTTGATTGAAAATGAAATGAAAAAAAGCAAATTTATAGAACAAATCATCGTAGTAGGTGAAGGCGAAAAAATGCCGGCTGCCTTGATTCAGCCTGATTTTGTTTTCATAAAAGCTTGGGCAGAACGCAAGGAAATTAAATTACCGGCTACTAATGAAGAAATTGTTACAGACCCGATAGTGATGAAACGAATAGCCAAAGATGTAGAAAAATATAACGATAGATTTGCTAAATGGGAAAAAGTGAAAAAATTTGAACTCACACCTGATCTATGGACTATTGACAATGGTTTACTCACGCCTACTATGAAAATTAAAAGAGATAAAATTGTGGCGCGTTATAAATCGCTTTACGATAAGATGTACAGCGAAGTCAATAATGGAACAACAGAAGACTAATTTCTGAAAGAAGAAAATTAAAGACTTCAAGTTATGCGATTTGGAGTCTTTTTTTTAAACGAAAACGGATTTAATACCGCTTGGACAGACAATATAGTCCAATATCGATTATATCACATTGGACTATTTATTTGATTTCATCGGCATTTATCCCGCAATATTGCGAGTTAAATTATAAAATAATGTTGGACTATTTTATGATAACAATTGGTATAACTTCTATTTTAACGGTTCATTGCAAAAGTCTATATTCATATCATTCATTTTATTAAGTGTTTCGGTTTTTTCACAATCTGAACATCAACTATCCGTTTTTTTTGAAACGGATCAAGCTATTTTGTTGGAAAATGAACAAAAAAAAATTGATAGTATTTTACATCAACTTATCGTAACGAATATATACGAAATAACACTTACCGGTTTTTGTGATGATCGTGCAGCTGAGAATTACAATATGGAACTTTCAAAAAAAAGGGCTGAAAATGTGAATTATTTTTTTGATACTTTTTTAAAAAACAAACGCATTCTATTTTCATCCAAAGGTCACGGTGAAATACCTTTAGATAGCTTGAGTTTGAATAATACCATTGAACAAAGAAGACAAAACCGCCGTGTAGACATCAAAATTATCACTTTGCCTAACAATAATTTAAATCAGATTTTAGTTGCTAATGTGGGCGACAAAATTATATTAGAAAATGTGTATTTCGAAATCAATCGTCATAAATTTGCGAGAAATACTTATGCCAAATTAGATAGTTTAACGACATTTTTTAAAGAAAACCCAAGCATCAAATTTCATATTTTAGGTCATGTCTGTTGTAGAAAAATCGGGAGTGTTGATGCTATTGACGATGACACGGGCAAACGCGGACTTTCGCTCAATAGAGCCAAAGCCGTTTATGATTATTTCGCACGACGCGGCATAGCAAAAGAGAGCATGAAATATTTCGGAATGAAAGCGGATTATCCTTTAGGAAAAGGCGATGCGTTAGACAGACGGGTAGAACTGCAGATTATCGAGAAATGATATGCTTCGTAACACTAAATGAAAGAAAAATTGTTGGTCTCTAATTTTTTATGTTTTTAAAATGTGATTACTAAAGGAAGAGTCAGAATTATAACTCCGATTACCTTGACTTAACCAAATAATTTTATAACTTTTTAAAAAAACATTTGAGTTTTTTTTTGTTAAAAAGTAATCTCCACTAAACTTTGTTACAGTTTAAAACTTTTGCAAAGTTTATTTACTGAACCACTTCATATGTTTTAAGCAGTACTTCCTACCTAATAAATAGGTGTAGCATCACAATAATTAGAGTATCTACCTTTACGGAAATTCTTTCTTGACTGAGAATGAATTACAAATTTTTTCTTATTTTTGAATGAAAATAAATTCTCAAAAAATGTCAAAAAATATTATCCTTAACTCAAAAGATATTGAAAACAAAATCAGACGTATTGCTTATCAAATATACGAAGCAAATGTGGATGAAACTGAGATAATAATAGCCGGCATAGAGAAAAACGGGAGTATTTTAGCGCAACACATTGCCTCAGAATTGAAAAAAATATCTGATTTAAAAGTTGAAATTTGCAAGGTCAAAATGAACAAAAATGATGTCTTTGAACCTATCACAACCTCTTTAAGTCCTGAAAAATACAAAAACAAATCTATAGTTTTAGTCGATGACGTGCTTCATTCCGGCTCTACTTTAATGTATGCCATAAAGCACTTTTTGGATGTCCCGTTAAAGAAATTTAAAACCGCTGTTTTAGTCGATAGAAATCACAAACGATTTCCGGTAAAAATAGATTTTAAAGGAATATCGCTATCCACTTCTCTACAAAATCACGTAGAAGTCGTTTTAAGTGATACGACAAATGAAGCCTACTTGGCGTGATGAAGTCTATAAAGTCCGCTCAATAAATTAACTTTTACATTGTCAATTTTAATTTAATTTCCTTGACAATTTCTTTATTTTTTTTATCATCGGTAAGTATTTTAAAATCGGCTTTTTCATAGTATTCCATCCGTTGATTGAGATGTAATTCAACAAAGTCTAGTAACATTGCGTCATCCAATTTGCTTAAAATAGGCCTTTTAGCACGTTTTGGTTTTAAATTTTCAGACAATGCCTCCTTACTTGCCTTGAGGTAAAAAGTGATAGCATATTCATGTAACAATTCAAAGGCGCCTTCAATCGTAGGGGTACCACCGCCTAATGCAATCACGCAGTCTTCCTTAATTTTAAGTACTTCTTTTAAATAATCTTTTTCAAGTGTTCTAAAATGAGCTTCTCCTTTTTGGTCGAAAATTGCTGAAATACTCAATTTTTCTTTTTCAGCAATAAAATCATCTAAATCAATAAATTTTAAACCCATTTTTTTACTTAATTTCAATCCAATAGTCGATTTTCCACTGCCCATATAGCCTAAAAGCACTATTTTTTTCATGTGTTTATATTTTTTTGTTTTTGATTGGTCACATGGAACTCGCTTATAATCATTTCTTTGGGTGTTAAGATTGGACAAGCTCGTTTCATTTATAAAAATTTATAATACAAAGATGTTCATTTTTTTTTTAATTTTGCACGCTAATTCTGGAAATCAATTGATTTTTAGAATTTAAAATGTTTCCGGCACACATGGTGGAATTGGTAGACATGCCATCTTGAGGGGGTGGTGCTCGTTAGGGCGTGCAAGTTCGAGTCTTGTTGTGTGCACAAAATCTTTCTTAAAAAAATGTTCAATAATCTAACCGAAAAATTAGACAAAGCGTTTCATATCCTAAAAGGGCATGGAAAAATTACGGAAGTTAACGTAGCTGAAACTTTGAAAGAAGTAAGAAAAGCTTTATTAGATGCTGACGTAAACTTTAAAATTGCTAAAGATTTTACCACCAAAGTAAAAGATAAAGCAATTGGGCAAAACGTTTTAACTACTTTACAACCCGGACAACTTTTAGTTAAAATCGTAAAAGATGAATTAACCGAATTGATGGGTGGAGAAACCGCCGGAGTGAACCTTTCCGGGAATCCAACCATCATATTAATGTCCGGTTTGCAAGGTTCGGGGAAAACTACCTTTTCAGGAAAATTAGCCAACTATCTCAAAACCAAAAAAGGAAAACACCCTTTATTAGTAGCTTGCGACGTATATCGTCCGGCTGCTATTAACCAATTACACGTAGTGGGTGAACAAGTGGGCGTAGAAGTGTATAGCGAACCGGAAAACAAAAATCCGGTGAGTATTGCTCAAAATGCATTAAAAGTAGCCAAAGAGAAAAATAAAAATGTGGTCATCATTGACACCGCCGGTCGTTTGGCAGTTGACGAAGTGATGATGCAAGAAATAGCCAATATACACAATGCTTTAAAACCGCAAGAAACCCTTTTTGTGGTTGATTCCATGACCGGTCAAGATGCGGTGAATACAGCCAAAGCATTTAACGATGTGTTGAATTTTGACGGGGTCATTCTCACCAAATTAGATGGCGATACGCGAGGTGGAGCTGCATTAAGCATCAAATCAGTGGTGGACAAACCCATTAAATTCATAGGTACGGGTGAAAAAATGGATGCCATTGATGTGTTTTATCCCAATCGTATGGCAGACCGTATTTTGGGAATGGGTGACGTTATTTCATTAGTAGAAAGAGCGCAGGAACAATACAATGAAGAAGAAGCGCGAAAAATAGCCAAGAAAATTGCTAAAAATCAATTTGGATTTGACGACTTTCTCAATCAAATTCAACAGATTAAGAAAATGGGAAATATGAAAGACTTAGTTGGAATGATTCCCGGTGCCGGAAAAATGATGAAAGATGTAGATATTGACGACAATGCTTTTAAGGGAATCGAATCCATTATACATTCTATGACGCCCAAAGAAAGAAGTAATCCTGAAATAATCAATGCCGTTCGCAAAACGCGCATTGCTAAAGGTTCCGGTACTACGCTTCAGGAAGTCAATCAATTGATGAAGCAGTTTGACCAAATGAGCAAAATGATGAAGATGATGCAAAATCCGGAAGGCAAACGCCAGATGATGAATATGATGCGTGGGATGAATTAGACTTGGATGGCGGCTAAAAAATATCAGTAGTCAAGAAAATAAATTATCTCAGTAAGAAGGAATTTTGAATGAGTAAAAATAAAATAGATACTGACTTTTACAACAGAGTTGCTGAATTGTTGAAAGAAGCACGAAAAAATGTTGTTCAGATAGTTAATAGAACAATGGTTTATACCTATTTTGAAATAGGACGAATGATTGTTGAAGAAGAACAAAATGGAAAAGAGCGTGCAGCGTATGGAAAACAAATTTTAAAAGAATTATCTAACCATTTGAGTACTGACTTTGGAAAAGGCTTTTCTGTAACCAATCTTCAACAAATGAAGAATTTCTATAATGTTTACGGAAAACAACAGACAGTGTCTGCTAAATCAGAAAATGAAATTGTTCAAAATTATAATTTGCAATTAAGCTGGTCGCATTATTTATTATTAATGCGGATTGACAATATTGACAAGAGAAAATTTTATGAACTTGAAACAATAGATAACAATTGGAGTCTAAGAGAATTACAAAGACAATTTGACACTTCTCTTTATGAACGTTTAGCTTTAAGTCGAGATAAAAAAGCAATAAAAGAACTTTCGGAAAAAGGACAAATCATTGAAAAAGCAAAAGATAGTTTAAAAGACCCTTATATCCTTGAATTTATTGGGCTTCCTGAAAATGAAAAATATTCAGAAAATGAATTGGAACAAAATATCATTGATAAATTAGAACACTTTTTGCTTGAACTTGGGAAAGGCTTTACATTTGTTGGAAGACAAGTGAGGTTTACATTTGATGAGGAACATTTTAGAGTTGATTTAGTATTTTACAATCGACTTTTACAATGTTTTGTTGTTATTGATTTGAAAATTGGAAAACTAACACATCAAGATTTAGGACAAATGCAGATGTATGTAAATTATTTCGACAGATTTGTTAAACTCGACACAGAGAATAAAACGATTGGCATAATTTTATGCAAAGACAAGAAAGATACCCTTGTAGAAATTACATTACCTGAAAATAATGAACAGATTTTTGCCAGTAAATATCAGACGGTTTTACCAAGCAAAAAAGAATTAAAACAACTGATTGAAAATAAAGGAAATGAATAACCAATAAACGTAGTTCAAAATTCGTGACTCGCAAATTAATAAAATACTTAGAATGATTTTAATCGATGGGAAAGCTACATCCGAAAAAATTAGAAGTGAAATTGCCGTAGCAATGCAACAACGTAAAGCCGAAGGTAAAAAAATACCCCATTTGGCAGCTGTAATTGTAGGCAATAATGGTGCTAGTCAAACCTATGTAAACAGCAAAGTTAAAGCCTGTGAATTGGTCGGTTTTACATCTTCGTTGATTGAACTACCCGAAAGTGTTACAGAAGGAGAATTATTAGAGAAAATTGATGAATTAAATAAAAATAATGAAATTGATGGTTTTATCGTTCAGTTGCCCCTTCCCCAACATATTGACGAACAAAAAGTAATTCTATCCATTGACCCTAACAAAGATGTTGATGGTTTTCATCCGGTCAATGTAGGTAAAATGACCTTGGAACTGCCTACACTCCTGCCCGCAACCCCTTTTGGCATTATGGAACTGTTAGAAAGATACCAAATCAAAACCGCCGGAAAGAACGTAGTGGTAGTCGGTCGAAGTAATATTGTAGGTCGTCCGATGAGTATATTGTTAAGTCAAAAAAGAAAAGTAGGCGATGCTACTGTCATCCTTACCCACAGTAAAACCAAAGACTTATCCAATTATACAAAACAGGCGGATATCATCATTGCGGCATTGGGCAAACCTGAATTTCTCACAGGCGATATGGTAAAAGAAGGTGTTGTAATCATTGATGTCGGGATTACCAGAATTGAAGATCTTTCTAAAAAATCGGGATATAAAATAGTAGGTGATGTGCATTTTGAATCCGTAAGCCCAAAAGCGAGTTATTACACACCGGTTCCCGGAGGCGTTGGCCCTATGACTATAGCGATGTTGTTAAAAAATACATTGATTGCTTGCGATTTAGAAAAATAATCTTAAAAAAATGACTGAACAAGCACTGTTAAACAAAGGACAACTGCTTCCACTAATGGAAGAGTTTTACACCATACAAGGCGAAGGATTTCACACCGGAAAAGCAGCCTATTTTATCCGAATTGGGGGTTGTGATGTGGGTTGTCATTGGTGTGATGTCAAAGAAAGTTGGAATGCGGCTTTACATCCTGCTACTTCGGCGGATACTATTGTTGAAAACGCCAAAAAATATTCAAACACTGTAGTAATTACAGGTGGCGAACCCTTACAATGGAATATGGATTATATTACCAAAAAACTACACGAAAATGGTTTGAAAATTCATTTGGAAACTTCCGGCTCATCGAAATTGACGGGACATTGGGATTGGATTTGTCTATCGCCTAAAAAAAATAAATTGCCCGTTCAGGAAATTTACCCAATGGCACACGAGTTGAAAATTATCATCCGCAGCAAACAGGATTTTAATTTTGCAGAAGAGCAAGCCGAAAAGGTAAGTGTAGATTGCGAATTGTATTTACAACCTGAATGGAGTGTAAGAGAAAAAATGGTTCCTTTGATTACGGATTACGTGATGCAAAACCCAAAATGGAAAGTATCTATTCAAACGCATAAGTATTTGAATATACCTTAATTAGCGCCCTACTAACTGATTTAGATCGCTTTCTATTTTGCTCTCATTGATATTCAAAAAGTTTTTAAACACTTTTCCTTGTTTATCTACTAAAACCACTCGGGCAAAATCTTCATCCATTAAATTATTTTTTTGGTCACTGATATAGAATTGTTTATCAAAAATAGAACCAAAATACGTCAATTCATTGCGTTGACTTGAAATACCCACAAACTGAACATTAGGATATTTCTTCCTTAAATAACCTACTCTGTTTTTCACAAATTCATTTGCATTCGAATTAGGTTTCCAAAAATAAATCAGCGTATGACGATTCGTCAATTCTTTAGCGGTATTTGTTATTTGACCATTAGTATCGCTTAATTGAATATTGGGGAACTTCTTCCCTTCAGGAAGTTGCTCTTTTAAAAGCATAATGTTTTTAATTTTGATGACCACAGCACTATCATTGCAATGTTTATAAAACAAATCTAAACTTTTGCTGTTTATTTCATCATCCGATTTAAAAAGACAATTCAAAGTTTCGTTATACAAAAATTTGTTTTTTAAATTTTGATTTTCAATTTTTGTAACTATCAAACCAAATAATTTATCTCTAAAAGTATTGTCATTTTTATAATTACTTGATTTAAAAACTTCATTGTATAGATAAGACGAAACATAGTTTTGATAACCGTAATATTCCGATAAAACAGCATCGTTTATATTCAATTTTTTTCGGTAATCATAGAACTGATCGGATACTTGAAAAGTACTATCATTCGGATTTAACTTTAAATGATAATAAGGATAAAGCTCTTTAAGTCGGTATAAAGGATAAATTGTGCTCCCTTTTGCTAAGCGTTTGAATGCATTACTTGAATGCGATGTAGATAAATAATTATTTAAAAACTCTGCATTTGCCTTGAAAACAGTATCAAATTTAGTGTTAAAATCCGATTCAGGTAATGAAAAATAAGTATAAAAATTATGTAATTCCTTTTCATTATTCAAAAACCTATTTAATAAAAAGTCATTTTTGTCAGCTCCTTTTCCGTCAAAAACCAAACTTTCATCAAAATCCCAAGTATTCAGACGCAATCTGATGCTGTCATTCACATCAAAATAAACGTATTGAAATTCATTTCCGTGACTAAAGAAATACAATCCCGGTTTTAGATTTTCAAACTTTTTTCCAAAATTATTATTTTTATCTAATGGCAAAGTATCTATGACTTTTTCGTTTTGCATTAACAGAACGTATTTTGACTTCGGATTCAATATTTCTCCACCAAAATAAATACTGTCTTTTTGCTCTTCTTGCTTACAATGTGCAAGAAATAGGGTTGATACTATGATTAAATAAAATTTATTCATAGAGCAAAAATAGAATAAGCAGTGAAAGTAGCTTGTTAAATGCTTGTTAAATAACTTTACGGTTTAACAAAAAACGTAATTTGATTAATTAAGGGAATTAGCTTAATTTCGCCCCTGTAAAAATTACATACATGCTCACAATTTCAAATCTCTCTGTTCAATTCGGTAAAAGAATCCTATTTGATGAAGTCAACGTAAAATTCACCGAAGGTAATTGTTATGGCATCATCGGCGCCAATGGGTCAGGAAAATCCACTTTTTTAAAAATTTTATCCGGTAAAATGGATGCTACATCCGGTTTTGTTCAATTGGATAAGGGAAAACGCATGTCTGTCTTGACCCAAGATCACTTTGCTTATGATGAATATCAAGTTTTGGAAACAGTTTTAATGGGGGATAAACCTTTGTTTGACATAAAAATAGAAATGGATGCCATTTATGCCAAACCTGATTTTACGGATGAAGATGGGGTAAGAGTAGGCGATTTAGGAGTGCTTTTTGATGAAATGGGGGGTTGGAATGCTGAGAGCGATGCCGCCAATTTGTTATCTTCCTTGGGTATCAAAGAAGACTTGCACTACAACCAAATGGCAGATTTAGACAATAAACTCAAGGTAAAAGTGTTATTAGCACAAGCCATTTTTGGAAATCCTGATGTACTGATTATGGATGAGCCCACCAATGACCTTGATTTTGAAACCATTGGATGGTTAGAAGATTTTTTAGCCAATTATGAACACACAGTGATTGTGGTTTCGCATGACCGTCACTTTTTAGATTCGGTTTGCACCCACGTTTCCGATATCGACCACGGAAAAATAGCTCATTATTCAGGAAACTACTCCTTCTGGTATGAATCCAGCCAGTTAGCCGCACGCCAACGTGCGCAACAAAACAAAAAATCTGAAGACAAAAAGAAAGAGTTAGAAGAGTTTATACGTCGTTTTTCTGCCAACGTTGCCAAATCTAAGCAAGCTACCAGCAGAAAGAAGATGTTAGATAAATTGAATGTGGATGAAATTCAACCCTCCAGTCGTCGCTATCCCGGCATTTTCTTTGAACAAGAACGTGAAGCCGGTGACCAAATTCTCAATATAGAACACTTATCAAAATCTATAGAAGGTGATATTTTATTCAAAGATGTTCATATCAACTTAAATCGTGGAGATAAAGTAGTTGTTATATCCAGAGATTCAAGAGCCGTAAGTGCTTTTTATGAAATCTTAGCCGGAAATATACAACCCGATTTTGGCGCTTTTCAATGGGGCGTTACCACTATTCAATCCTATCTTCCGGTAGACAACACTAACTTCTTTGATAATAATCTTAATTTAGTGGAATGGTTACGCCAATGGGCTAAAACCGAAGAAGAACGCGAAGAAGTTTATCTAAGAGGATTTTTAGGCAGAATGTTATTCAGTGGCGATGAAGCTTTAAAAAAATCCAACGTGATTTCCGGTGGAGAAAAAGTACGTTGTATGTTGTCTAGAATGATGATGACCCGTGCCAATGTATTGATGATTGATGAACCTACAAACCATTTGGATTTGGAATCTATTCAAGCCTTTAACAACGGATTATCAAAATACAATGGCACTGTACTGTTTAGCACGCATGACCATGAATTTGCCCAAACAGTGGCAACTAGGGTGTTAGAACTCACCCCAAAAGGCGTAATCAATCGCTTTATGACCTTTGACGAATATCTCGAAGATCCAAAAATTAAAGAATTGAGAGAAGAAATGTATGGATAGATACAAAAAGTCCAAAGTCTGCCTTGTTTGAATCGTTACAGGTAGAACTGAAATACTAAAATTATGCACACAGAAGATTTTTACATCAAATTAAAAAATACATTAGACGAAACAACCCGATTTCCTACGAATTATCTTTTTAAATTTATTGTACCGACTTCAGAGCAAAATAGTAAAGAATTAGAAACTGTTTTCAATCATACCGGTGCAGTAATCGAAACCAAATTGTCAAAAAATGGAAATTATACTGCCTATTCTATAAAAGTAGATATGCAAAATTCCGATGAAATTATCTCAAAATACAAAGAAGCTGCTAAGATTACAGGAATTTTCTCCATTTAACCAAAATTAAGTATTGTAATTTAAATGTAAAAAAATAAATATATTCATTTTTGAAAAGCACAGCCTTAGCTATGATTAAGAAAATGAATATGCAACTGATTTGAAAATATTGAGCTTGGAATAGATTTTACTTCATTGAATGTTATTATTTGTTTACTCGGTAATTGTTAATTCTGATGCTTAATTTGGGTTTTATTTTTGATTTTTTTAACGCTTCATAAAAAACATTCCTACTATTTTCGCAAAGTTATTAATATATGCTATTTTTGTAGCTTTAGTAATTCATATTGTATATGTTTAAAAATAATCGTTTTTTTATTTTTGGATTGGTTTTAATCCTTTCCCTGAATACTTTTGCACAGAAAGACAAGGTACTTTTTACAGTAAACGGAGAAAAAGTGATGAATTCTGAATTTTCCCGAGTATATGAGAAAAACCTCTCCTTGATTAATGACCCCGCTCAAAAGGATTTAGAAAATTACCTAGAGCTCTACATCAATTATAAATTGAAATTACAAGATGCCTATGCAAAAAAAATGGATACCATAGGTATTTATCTGCGTGAATACGAAAAATATGAAAATCAACTTATACAACCTTATTTAAAGGATGAAAACGTTGAATTAGATCTTATCAAAGAAGCTTATGACCGTTTAAAAAAAGAAGTAAATGCCAGCCATATTCTCATAAAAACAGAAAAAGGACAAGATACTTTGATTGCTTATAACAAGTTAATTGAAATTAGAAATAAAATCATAAACGGAGAAGATTTTGCCAAATTGGCACGTAAAAATTCACAAGATCCTTCTGCATCTAAAAATGGAGGAAACTTAGGCTATTTCACCGCTTTCCAAATGGTGTATCCTTTTGAAAATGAAGTTTACAACACAAAAATAGGCGAAGTTTCGATGCCTTTTAAAACACAATTTGGTTATCACATTGTCAAAGTGAACGACATCAGAGAGAGTAAAGGCGAAGTGGAAGTAGCGCACATCATGCTTAAAGGTGATTCTGACAATAACAAAAACATTATTGAAAATATTAAGAAACAATTAAACGAAGGAGCTGATTTTGCACAATTAGCTATAACGCAATCTCAAGACGGCGGTACCTCCAAAAACGGAGGACTTCTTCCTAAATTCGGAAGTGGAAGAATGATTCCTTCCTTTGAAAACGTAGCTTTTACGCTGAAAAATGAGGGCGAAATTTCCGAACCATTCCAAACTGAATTTGGTTGGCATATTATAAAATTGATTAAGAAATATCCTATAGGTAGCTTTGAAAGCATGAAAGAAACTCTTAAACAAAAGGTAGAACAAGGTCAACGGGCTCAATTAATAGGAAATTCGGTTGTTAAACGGCTTTTAAAAGAATATGTGATTGTTGTTAATGATACAAAATTAGCAGCATTCTCAAAACCGGAATGGCAAACCGATAGCAATTTAAAGAAAAATGAGGTATTGTTAACTATTGAAGGTCAAAAATTTAGTGCTGCTGATTTTTATAATTTTTTTTCCAAACAGTCAAACAAACCATTAAATCAAGCATTTAACACTTACAAAGAAGAAAAAATACTTGAAATCTACAAGGCGCGTTTACCGCAGAAATTCCCCGATTTAAAGGAAACCATGAAAGAATACCGCGAAGGTCTCTTACTTTTTGATATGATGCAAAATCGCATTTGGGACCGAGCTGAAAAAGACACTTTGGGGTTAAACTCCTTTTTTAAAACTCAAAAAGACAAATACAAATGGGAGAAAAGAGCCAAACTGACCATTGTTAATCTAAAAAAACAAAACATGGAAGTGCTAAAAGCTCTTCAAAATCAAGTGGACAATGACTCTATTTGGAGCCAATATAAAGATACTTGTTTGTTGGATATTAATGACAATGTCATAGAAGTTACCGATGAAAAATACCCAAAAGATCTAAAAGCAGAAGCATCAGAATATTTATTTTTTCCTTCCGGAAATCAATTTAAATTATATTATGTAAAAGAAATTTTGCCCGAGTCCTCTAAAAAATTATCGGAAGTGAAAGGCAAAGTGATGAGTGATTTTCAAGACCAATTGGAAAAAGATTGGATAAAAGAACTGAGAACAAAGTACACTGTAAAAATCAACAAAAAAGCCCTTAAAAAGCTTAAAGCTAAATATCATAATTAATTGAAATACGGATTTTACATATTATTAATTTTAGTTTTTTTTGAAACCTCGTCTTGCAATTATTTCAAGTTGAAAAGCGAGAAAGGAAGTGACGAAGTATTAGCGCGCGTGGGCGATGAAAAACTTTACAAAAGTGATTTATTAGGTTTATATCAACCTAATATGACCACAGAAGATAGTGCGATGGTAACAAATAATTTTATTGACAATTGGGCGCGCCGTCAAATTATTCTACAAAAAGCTAAATTTAACCTGACATCAGATGAAGAAGCTGAAATAAAAAAAATGGTAAATCAATATGAAGAAGATTTATTTATTAATTCTTACAAAGCTGCATTGACCTCCCAAAATATGGACTCCGTTTTGACAGATACTGAGTTAAAGGATTTCTACACAAAAAACAACCAACTTTTTAATTTGAACGAAGATGTTTTGCGTTACAGAATGATTAGTTTTCAGTCTGATGACAAAAATGCTGAAAAAATGAAAGAATTATTCAAAAAGAAAGATTCCGTAAGTACAAGTGAATTACTCAAAGGAGAGTACTTATTTCAAGGAGTACAACTCAATGATACAGTTTGGATTAAATTCAACGATTTCATCAAAAAATATCCTTTTGCACAAAATCTCAACAAAGAACAATTATTACAAAGCAATCATATTCAAGAACTTAAAACAGGAAATATTACCAATTACATTTTCGTAAAATCAGCATTAAAACGTGGTGAAGTTGCTCCATTTCAATTTGTAAAAGACGATATTTCTAAAATGATTTTACATCAAAAAAAACTCAAATACATTCAAGACATTGAAAACAAACTTATTCAAGAAGCCATCCAAAATCAAAAGTATGAGAAATACATTCCTTAAATCTTTCATTTTTGTTCTCGCACTATTCCTAACTGTTTATTCTTATTCCCAAGAGAGAGTAAAAATAGATGGTGTTATTTCCGTAGTGGGAAATTACATTGTATTACAATCAGATATTCAAAAATACAAATTAGAATTAGAACAAAACGGTGAAAAATTGAGTAACATCAATAACTGCGACATTTTAGAACAGATGATGCAACAAAAATTATTGGCACACCAAGCTGAAATAGATAGTTTAATTGCCACACCTGAATCTGTAAAAGAAACCGTTGATAAAAAATTAGACTATTTCAAGGAGCAAGTGGGCAGCGAAGACAAAATGTTGGCACTCTACGGTTTTGATAACGTCGATGAATTAAGAGAAGAATTGGTCAGATTAGAAGTAGAGCAATCCTTGATTGGTCAAATGCAAAATAAAATCACAGCAGATGTGAGTGTTACTCCTGATGAGGTGAGAAACTATTTTAATAGTCTTCAAAAATCAAATAATCTACCTGAATTCCCCACAGAAGTAGTACTTTCTCAAATTGTTTTAAATGTAGAACCTTCTGAACAAGAAAAACAAAGAGTAATTAGTGAACTCAATAAGGTAAAAAAAGAAATTGAAGATGGATCTAATATGAAAATGAAAGCCATTCTCTATTCTGATGACCCCGGAGTAACCCAAAATGGAGGTTTATATACCATTACACGTGATGCTCAATTCATCAAAGAATTTAAAGATGCTGCCTTTGCATTAGACGAAGGTCAAGTGTCAGAACCCTTTGAATCTATGTTTGGTTATCACATTGTAAAAGTGGAAAAAGTGAAAGGACAAGAACGCGATGTTCGCCACATCTTAATCCAACCTAAAATTTCAGAATTAGAAAAACTCAAAGTTCAACAAAAGTTAGACAGTATTCGCAATGAAATCAAACTAGGGAAATTGACTTTTGAAGATGCCGTTAAACAATTTTCTCAAGATAAAAGCTCTAATAAAAACAAGGGTATTATCATCAACCCGTTTACCAACGAAACCAGTTTTAAATTAAGTGGAGAACAATTTATGAGAGCATTCCCAAATTTACACTCAAAGGTTTTTAACTTGAATCAAAACGATTTAACCGACGTATTTTATGATGAAGACCAGGAAGGAAATAAGATGTATAAATTGGTACAATTAAAAGAAAAGATTAACGAACATCAAGCTGATTTTGCGCTTGATTATGTAAAAATTCAAAACCTAACATTAGCCAAAAAGAAACAAGAGGTAGTTGATAAATGGATCAATGACAAAGTGAAAGATACCTATATCAAAATAGATGACAGTTACAAAGGATGTGATTTCAAAATCAATTTTCTTAAAAAGACAAACTAATACTTAAAATTTCTAACTTAACAATGTCCGACGTAAAAACTGCCGAAAGAATGGTTGAAAAATACCATCAAATGAAAAACAAAATAGCCAAAGTTATAGTAGGGCAAGATAATGCCGTAGATCATGTGTTATTATCTATATTTGTAGGAGGACATTCCTTGTTAATTGGAGTTCCCGGATTGGCAAAAACGCTATTGGTTTCAACCGTTGCCCAAACATTAGGATTAGATTTCAAACGCATTCAGTTTACTCCGGACTTGATGCCTTCGGATATTTTAGGAAGCGAAATTTTAGACGAAAATAGAAGATTTCAGTTTATTAAAGGGCCTATATTTGCTAATGTGATTTTAGCAGATGAAATCAATAGAACCCCACCAAAGACGCAATCTGCACTATTAGAAGCTATGCAGGAAAAATCAGTAACTATTTCCGGTGTAAATCACAAATTACCCAAACCTTTCTTTGTTTTAGCCACCCAAAATCCAATCGAACAAGAAGGAACTTACCCATTACCTGAAGCGCAATTAGACCGTTTTTTATTTTCAATTAATTTGAATTATCCAAGTTTCGGTGAAGAAGTAGAAATTGTCAAATCAACAACCAATGATCGTGACGTGGCATTAAGTCCGATTTTTAATGCTGAAGAAATCATAGATTTTCAACGTTTAATTCAGAGAATCCCCGTAGCAGATAACGTGGTAGAATACGCTGTTGATTTAGTGAGTAAAACCAGACCCAATACAGAAAATGCTCCGGAAATTATTAATAAATATTTAAGTTGGGGTGCAGGGCCAAGGGCTTCTCAAAATCTCATTTTAGCAGCCAAAGCACATGCTGTCATTAAGGGAAAACTCTCTCCGGACAAAGAAGATGTCAAAGCAGTGGCTTATAGTATCTTGCAACACAGAATTGTAAGAAATTACAAAGCAGAAGCAGAGCGCGTTTCTGAAAAAATGATTATTGACGCTTTATTATAGGATTAATATTGTTATTGACGAACCCCTTCCAAATCCAATAAGAAAACAAACTCTTTTGCAATTTCTTTTAATGCATCAAAACGTCCGGAAGCTCCACCGTGTCCGGCTTCCATATCGGTATATAAGAATAGTTGCTTATCATTCGTTTTCAACTCCCTGAGTTTTGCCACCCATTTAGCCGGTTCAAAATATTGCACTTGTGAATCGTGCAATCCGGTAGTTACTAACATATTCGGATAAGCTTGCGCTTTTACATTGTCATAAGGCGAATATGATTTCATATAATCGTAATAGGTCTTATCATTCGGATTGCCCCATTCATCATATTCTCCCGTAGTAAGAGGGATGCTTTCATCTAACATAGTAGTCATTACGTCTACAAAAGGAACTTGAGCTATTACTCCATTAAATAAATCAGGTTGCATATTTACGATGGCTCCCATTAATAAGCCTCCGGCAGAACCCCCTTCAGCATACAAATGTGCAGGAGAAGTATACTTTTGCTCTACTAAATATTTTCCGGAATCTATAAAATCATAAAATGTATTCTTTTTATTCAATAATTTCCCATTTTCATACCATTCTCTGCCTAAGTACTCCCCTCCCCTTACGTGTGCTATGGCGAAAATAAAACCCCTATCCAACAAACTCAATCGGGTACTACTAAAATTAGGGTCTATCGTATAACCGTAAGAACCATAAGCATATAGCAATAATGGTGTTTCAGGCGATAAAGGCGTGTCTTTATGTCTTACCAATGAAATAGCAACTTTGGCTCCGTCTCTTGCTGTAGCCCAAAATCGTTGGCTGACATAGTTATTCTTATCAAATTTTCCTCCTAAAACTTGTTGTTCTTTCTTCACTTCAGAAGTTTTGTCTTTCATATTGAAGTCTATCACAGAAGCCGGCGTCGTTAAGGAGTTATAGGAATAACGCAATAGTTCGGTTTCGAATTCCGGATTATAACTCGTAGTAGCTGTGTAGGTTTCATCGTGAAAAGGCAAGTAATAATCGTCCGTATCATCCCATCTTTTGATTCTGATTTTGTTCAAACCCATTTCGCGTTCTTCCAAAACCATATAGTCTTTAAAAAGGGACATATCTTCAATTAAAACGTCTTTTCTATGCGGGATTACATCCACCCAATTATCTTTGGACGTTTGGCGTTCCGGTGTTTTCATCACCTTAAAATTCAAGGCTTTATCCTTGTTGGTTACAATATAAAAATAGCCATTGTAATGGTCTATATCATATTCCAAATCGCGTTCTCTTTTTTGAAATACGGAAAACTTACCGTTAGGTTGATCTGATCCCAAAATCTGATATTCGGTTGAAACTGTTGAATTAGAAACAATCATCAAATATTTTTCGGATTTTGATTTGGTAATATAGACCGAAAAGGTGTCATCCTTTTCAAAAAAAACCAATTCGTCTTGAGCAACATCTGTGCCTAATACATGTTTATAAATGGCTTCTTCACGCAAGGTCGTTGGGTTTTTAACAACGTAAAACAAGGTTTTATTGTCTGCTGCCCAAACGCTACCGCCCGAAGTATTCGGGATTTTCTCTGGATAAATTTCGCCTGTTTTTAGGTTTTTTATTTGAAGGGTATACAGTCTTCTACTTACCGTATCTACACTAAAAGCAGCCAATTCATTATTAGGACTTACGTTCAATCCTCCTAATTGGAAATAATCAAAGTCTTTAGCCATTGCATTGACATCAAAAAGAATCTCTTCCGGCTCACTTAATTGCTCTTTTTTTCTACTGTAAATGGGGTATTGTCCCCCTTTGACATAGCGAGTAAGATAGAAATAACCGTTCTTTTTATAGGGAACACTCTCATCATCTTCTTTAATTCGGGCTTTCATTTCTTCGAATAGAGCGGTCTGAAAATCTTTAGTGTGCTTTGTTTTAACCTCATAATAAGCATTTTCTGCATTGAGGTAAGCTATTACTTTCGGATTTTCGCGTTCGTTGAGCCAATAGTAATTATCTATTCTAACATCGCCGTTTTTAATGAATTCCTTAGGCTTTTTTTCAGCAATCGGAGTTTTGATTGGGTCTTCAGTCATATGCGTGGTTTTACAAGCAGATGCAAAGAAAATGAAAAAAATTAACATAAGAGATTTGTAATACATAATGCTTTATATTTATTTGAAAATTACTACGAATTTTTAGTTTTTTACTGAACCCAAAAATAAGCCTTTTTAAAAAAATAACGATTGAATTTGAAAAAAGTAAGGGCTTTAATCCTTCTTTTAAAAACAAGGAAATACCTAACTGACTTTGATAAACCAAAATTAAGCAATTTATTTTGAATAAAAGTCAATCCAAAAAATGAAACTATTAAAATGATATCTTTTCTGCTCATTCATTGGATAAATTTCAACTGCAAAAAAATAGAAGCAACATACTTTTATAGGCATATTTGTTTTAAATTTTTGATTAATTTTGGAACTTAAACCCATTTTTTATGTTCAACTTCACTTATCACAATCCGGTACGTATATTCTTTGGTAAAGACCAAATCAAAAAAATTGACACTCAAATTCCGATAAGTGCTAAAATTCTCATTACTTACGGTGGGGGAAGCGCCGTAAAAAGCGGGTTGATGGAGCAAGTGAAATCTATTTTAGGTAATCGAAACTATATCGAATTTGGCGGTATAGAACCCAATCCACGTTACGAAACTTTAATGAAAGCCGTTGAGCTTGTCCATAGTGAAAACATAGATTTTATGTTGGCAGTGGGTGGAGGTTCTGTACTCGATGGAACCAAATTTATCTCTCTCGTTTCCCATTATGAAGGCAACGCAGTTGATTTACTAAAAATGGGTTGGGGCAACATTACATCTAAAATTATAAATAAAGTAGTTCCATTTGGTGCCATACTAACGTTGCCTGCGACTGGTTCGGAGATGAATCCCGGCGCTGTTATCAGTTATGAAAATGGAAAATTTGGCGTTATGTATGAGCTACTTTATCCACAATTTTCCGTATTAGATCCTACCTACACTTTTACATTACCCATAATTCAGGTTGCCAATGGTATTGTAGATACTTTTGTTCACACGGTAGAGCAATATATGACTTATCCTGTGGATGCTCGTATTCAAGACCGTTTTGCAGAAGGCATTTTACAAACCTTGATTGAAATTGCACCTGCCAATCTCAACGAACCCAAAAATTACGATGCAAGGGCTAATCTTATGTGGAGTGCCACCATGGCACTTAATGGGAATATTGGTTTGGGTGTTCCACAAGATTGGGCAACTCATGCCATCGGGCACGAGTTGACTGCACTTTTTGGAATTGACCACGGACAAACCCTGGCTATCATCTATCCGGCACTTTTAGAAGTACGCAAAACAGAAAAAAGAGCAAAACTCTTACAATATGCAGAACGCGTGTGGCATATTGACAACAAAGATGAAAATAAAAAAATGGACCTTGCCATTCTAAAAACAAGAACCTTTTTTGAAAGTTTAGGTGTCCAAACGCGTATGAGTAAATACGGCATAACAAATAGTGACATCCCAAGAATTATAGAAAACCTTAATTCACATGGGATTACCAAACTCTCAGAAACAGGCGATTTAACGCTAGAAATCGTTGAAAAGATATTGAAAAAAGCAATGTGATAAATATTATTCGGTTTAATATAAATTCCATCCTCAATAAAATTGGGACAAAACTCAAAACTAACAACCAATGCTTCGACTCCGCTCAGCAACCGATGCTTCGACTCCGCTCAGCAACCAACTAAAGACTAAAGACTAACGACTAATGCTTCGACTGCGCTCAGCAACCAACTAAGGACCAAAGACTAACTACTAAAGACCATCAACCATGGAATCAAAACTAACCATTGACAATTATTTAGACAACCATTTTGTTCATAAGAGCAATTGGTTGCGTGCTGCCGTTTTAGGTGCCAATGATGGCATCATTTCCGTAGTGAGTTTAGCTATAGGGGTTACCGCTGCCAATGTGCCGCGAGAACACATCATTCTGACTGCTGTTGCCGGATTAGTTGCCGGTGCTATGTCTATGGCTACCGGAGAGTATGTTTCTGTAAGTTCTCAAACCGATACTGAAAAAGCAGATATCGAACGAGAAGCTCAGGAACTTGAAGAAATGCCCGAAGAAGAATTGCAAATACTGGCTCAAATTTATGAACAAAGAGGTTTAAAAAAAGAAACCGCACTTCAAGTAGCAAAAGAATTTACCGAACACGACGTTTTAGCTGCGCATGTGCGCGATGAATTGGGAATAAACGAAATAAGTCAAGCTAACCCTATTCAAGCTGCAATTGCCTCTTTTTTGTCCTTTACCGCCGGTGGATTATTACCGGTAGCGGTTACCCTAATAGCTCCCGTGAAATACATGGAAATTTCGCTCTATAGTATAACCATTGTGGCATTAGTCCTACTGGGTATGGTCTCTGCAAAAACTGGTGGTGCTAATATGAAAATAGCCGCTTTACGCATTGCTGTTTGGGGAACGATAGCCATGGTAGTATCCGGTTTTGTAGGCTATCTGTTTGGGGTTAAAATTTAACCCAAATTAAGCATTAGAATGAACAATCACTGAATACAGCAAATAATAACATTTAATGTGGTAAAATATATTACAAGCTAAACATATTTAAATCAGTTGTATATTATTTTTCTTAACCATTGCTACGGTTCTGCTTTTCAACATTGTATGTACTGATTTTTGGATGTTTTACTTTGATAACGAAATTCTAAAACTTAGGACTTAATGGCCTTCAAAATTTATTTTATGATTCGAGCAAAAAAAAACCTATCAGAAATGATAGGTTTTTATTAAGTTGTAATCTCTCTTATTTTGCGTACTTGGCTTCATTCATTTTTGAATCAATATCTCTTGCTTGCGCTGAACGAGGATAATTCTCTTTAATATTCGTATAAAGTTCTAATGCTTTGGCGTAATCTTTTAATCCCATTGCGGTAAAAGCCGCTTTGGATAAAAATAATGGCGTAGTGAAATTATTTTCATTTAATTTATACGCTTGCTCATAATAATCTAAAGCTTCTTGAGGTTTGTTTAAATCAATAAAAGCATCGCCGATAGCTCCTTTAGCCACAGCTCCTAACATCATATCTTCTGAAGAAAATTCGTCTAAATACTCAATAGCTTTTTTGTATTCATTCATTTTTAAATAAGAAATTCCGGCATAATATCTTGCTAAATTACCTGCTTTGGTATTACCGTACTGATCAATGATATCTAAAAAGCCCGACTTACCTTCTGCCCCATTTAATGCTAGTTTTAAAAGAGAATCTGAAGGTTCTTCCATTGCCAATGCTTCATCAAAATAGGCTTTAGAAAAAGATATTTCGTCCGCAGATTTTAGTTCTGAGGGCTCTTTTATGTATTTTAAATATCCAAAATAACCTAAAGCGATTAATACAGCTGCGCCTACTCCAATTAATAAAAATTTCTGTCTTTTGTAAACCCAATTTTCAGCTTTGTTAGCCCAAGAATCTACACTTTCAAATACTTCTTGCGTTGTACTTTCCGTGTGATGAACTACTGCTTCGTGATCCTTTATTAATTGTTTTGCAGTTTTATCTTTCTTCTTGTATGTTGACATTTGTTTTGAATTTAAAAATAGGTGCAAAAGTAAATTTTTCCTATCTATTTTCCTAACTTTTACGCAATCAATTTAAAAAAGAATTTAATTTTTATTGATTCATAATTTTTGAATTAAAATTATCTTTGCATCAAATCAAGTCAAAATGTATCTCAGAAACATACAACTTATCAATTACAAAAATTTCAATGCGCAATCATTTGAATTCGATAATTATATAAATTGTATCGTTGGGAATAACGGAGTAGGAAAAACCAATGTACTCGACGCCATCTATCATTTATCACAAACCAAAAGTTATTTTAATCCTATAAGTCTTCAAAACATTAAACACGGTGAAGAGTTTTTTATGATTGAAGGAATTTTCATCAATGAAACCGAAGAAAACCACATTGTTTGCAGTTTCAAAAAAGGACAAAAAAAAATTATAAAGAAAAATGGCAAACTTTATGAAAAATTTTCAGAACACATAGGAACAATTCCCTTGGTCATCATTTCGCCATCAGATACTGATTTAATTGTTGAAGGAAGTGATATGCGAAGGAAATTTATGGATTACGTCATTTCTCAAAGTGATAAGATTTATCTGAATCTCGTGGTTAGTTATCACAAAGTTTTGGCACAACGCAATGCTTTGTTAAAATATTTCTTTAAAAACAGAACTTTCAATAGCGAAAGTTTAGAAGTTTATAATGAACAACTTAACCATTATGCCTATCCAATTTACGAAAAAAGAAAAGAATTTATTTCAAAAATGACACCCATTTTTCAAAACCATTATCAAGCCATTTCTAATGGAAATGAAAAAGTAACGTTGATTTATAATTCTCAATTGGAACACGAAAAATTTGAAACTCTTTTAAATGAAAATCTCGCCAAAGACAGAATGTTGCAATACACCGGCATCGGTATTCATCGGGATGATATTGACTTTCACATCAACGATTATCCAATCAATAAATTCGGAAGCCAAGGGCAGCAAAAGTCTTTTTTGATAGCACTCAAAATGGCTCAATTTGACATTATGCATCAAATTAGCAAGAAAAAACCCTTACTTTTACTTGATGATATATTTGACAAATTAGATGATGAAAGAGTCGGTAAATTAATAAATATGGTCAAAGAGGAACATTTTGGACAAATTTTCATCAGCGATACACATAGAGAAAGAACAGAAAATATAGTAAAAAAAACGCATCAATCCTATAAAATTATTCCCCTATGATAAGCCAAAGCCAACGTTTTACTGATGCCAATAAGATTGCTGATATCATTAATTTGATCATCGAACAAAACAAACTAAAAAAAGGATTGCACAACGTTAGAATTAAAGAAATATGGCACGAAAAAATGGGACAAGGTGTAGTGAGTTACACTGAAAAAGTGGAATTAAGAGGCAGCACGCTGAATATACAACTCAACTCTTCAGTATTAAGAGAAGAGCTCAATTATGGTAAAGAAAAAATCATTGAAATGCTCAACGAAACTCTTGGAGATGAAGTTATTACCAAAATAAAATGGCTTTAAAAATATGACAACCGCTTTTATCAATATTAAAGAACTAATTCAAGTAAGAGAAAACCACATTCGCAAAGTATCAGGGAATGAAATGAAAATATTGCCTACTCTGAAAGATGCTTTTTTAATCATCGAAGACGATACGATCAAAGCTTTTGGAACGATGTCTGAATTTAATGATTCTCACCCATATGAAATTATAGATTGCCGTGGAAAGATGATTTTTCCTACTTGGTGCGACAGTCATACGCATTTAGTTTTTGCCGGAAACAGAGAAAGTGAATTTGCAGACAAAATCAAAGGTTTAACCTATGAGGAAATAGCCAAAAAAGGTGGCGGTATTCTTAACTCAGCTTTAAAATTGAATGACACATCTGAATCTGAATTGTACAATCAAGCTAAAGTTAGATTGGAAGAAATCACACAATTGGGCACAGGAGCCGTAGAAATTAAATCAGGGTATGGTTTAACTCCTGAATCTGAATTAAAAATGCTTCGTGTTATAAAAAAATTAAAAGAAAATTATCCCGTTGAGATAAAATCTACTTTTTTGGGAGCACACGCATTTCCCAAAGCATATGCAACGGTTCCCGATGCCTATGTTGATTTGATTATTAACAAAATGATACCGGAAGTAGCCCAAGATCATTTGGCAGAATTTATAGACGTTTTTTGTGAAAAAGGCTATTTTAATCCTGAACAAACCGATAAAATTTTAAAAGCCGGAAAAAAATTCGGATTGGAACCCAAGGTGCATGTCAATCAATTCAACAGTATTGGGGGGATTGAAATAAGTGTTAAAAACGACGCCTTGAGCGTTGACCACCTTGAGATCGTAACTGAAAATGACTTAGATGAACTAAAGAAACATCCTAAAACTATGGCAGTAGCTTTGCCCTCCTGTTCTTTTTTTATTGATATTCCTTATACCCCAGCTCGTCAAATCATAGATAACGGATTAGCATTGGCATTAGCTTCGGACTACAATCCGGGATCCTCTCCCAGTGGAAATATGAATTTTGTAGTTTCATTAGCTTGTATCAAAATGAAAATGACTCCGGAAGAAGCCATTAATGCAGCCACCTTAAATGGGGCTTATGCTATGGGATTATCAGATCTATTAGGAAGTATTAGTGTTGGTAAAAAAGCAAATTTTTTTATTACAAAAGAAATGTCGAGTATCGCTTTTTTACCCTATGCTTTTGGGAGTAATTTGATAGAAAGGGTGTATATTAATGGCAAATTAATTACATACTAAGTTCAAAACTTCCTGTAAATCACACAATAAAATTAAATGTTTTTTACTTCAAAGCTTTATTTACAGGCTTGCGCAACACAAAATAAACGCCTATCAATATCATCGGGATACTTAATATTTGTCCCATATTGAGGTAGTTTGCAAAATTCTCTCCATCTTGTTTTTCTTTCCAAAATTCTACTACAAAACGCACCATCCAAAGCAAAATCATAAACCAGCCAAAAAGGACGCCTTCTCTTTGCTTCATATTGGTTTTCCAGTACATCCAGATCAGCACCACAAAGACAAACACATAGCCTATTGCTTCATAAATTTGAGTAGGATAGCGCGGGGCTGATTCTCCTAACTTTTGAAATACAAATCCGTAATCCGTATTAGTGTATTTTCCAACAATTTCAGAATTCATCAAGTTGCCCAATCGGATAAAAGCACCACCTAAAGGTACTGCTATAACGACTCTATCTATAATCCATAAGTATGATTTTTGGGGTAACTTGTATTTCTTGAATAGAAAAATAGCCAAAATAACCCCAATGGCGGCTCCGTGACTCGCCAAACCGGCAAATCCGATGATTTTGAAGGGACTAAACTGCACCGGAAACAAGATTTGCCAAGGTTTGTCTTTAAAATCACCCCAAGAGTAGAAAAACACCTCGCCCAAGCGTGCTCCTAATATGGTAGCAAGGGCAACATACATAAAAAGGGAATCGACGATTTCCTCATCCATTCCGTCTTTTTTGTATATTTTCTTTTCGATGTAAATTCCCAATAAAAATGCAGCAACCCAAGATAAACTGTACCAACGAATGGCGACAGCTCCTAAGTCAAATAATATCGGTTCGGGATTCCAATTAATGGCTTGTAATATCATTGTGGGTTATTGATTATTAAGTTATTGATTATTGGGTTATTGATTATTGGGTTATTGATTATTAGGTTATTGATTATTAGGTTGTTGCTTAATTGAAATTTATAACTTTAAACCTATCGGTAGAAGTGTTGATACTGTTGATACTATTGATAATGTTGATACTGTTGTTACTATTGATAATTTAAATAGAATCTTAAATAACGCATAGCTTCATTTCGCTTCGCTCAACCTTAAACCTTAAACTTTAAACCTAAAACTATTTATTGTGTTCCAAAATATAATCAATCATTTTGTTTTGCAAATGTACTCTATCTTTTCCTCGTACATTGTGTGCGTGCATAGGATAGGTAAAGAAATCCAATTGGACTCCTTTTTCTACCGCTTCTTTCAACAAAGTCAAACTGTGTTGTGGTACAACAGTGTCGTCAATACTTCCGTGAATGATTAACAAATCAGATTTTAGATTGGTTATTTTTGAATGTAATTTAGTTGCTTCATATCCTTCAGGGTTTTCCTGTGGCGTGTCCATATAGCGTTCACCGTACATCACTTCGTAATATTTCCAATCTGTTACCGGACCTCCGGCTACTCCCACCTTAAAAGTGTCGGGATAATTCAACAATAAGGAAATGGTCATAAAACCACCATAACTCCATCCATTTAGCGCCAATCTGTTTGTATCAACATAAGGCAGGGATTTTAAATACGCCACGCCTACCATTTGATCAGCCATCGGAGCTTTGCCTTGCTGACGATGCAATACACTTTCAAATGCAAATCCACGATTACTTGAACCTCTATTGTCTAAAGTGAAAATGATATAGTCTTTTTCAGCTGCCATATATTGCATCCACAATCCGGTGCCACCCATCCAAGTATCGGTTACTAATTGCGCGTGGGGTCCACCATAAACGTATATCAAAACGGGATATTTTTTATTAGGGTCAAAATGAGCAGGTTTTATAATCACCGATTCCAAATCCTTTCCGTCCTCCGCTTTGAGTTTTACAAATTCCGCAGTCCCTAATTGATAGTCTTTTAATGGATTGGGAGCTGTAAAAAGAGCTGTTTTGGAAAGGGTTTTAGTATTGAGCAACGAAGTAACGTTTGGGGTATTTAGATTGGAAAAAACATCTAACAAATATTGAGCCGATGGACTTAACTGAGCAAGATGTGTTCCTTGTTCCTTGGTTATTTCCGTGACATTCCCTTTCTTTAAATTGATTTTAAATACTTGCAAACCTTTGGGATCATTTCCGGTGGCTTCTACAAATACATTTTCGTTTTTAGGGTCAAACCCTAGAATTTGGGTTACAACAAATTGGAACTTAGTAATTTGTTTGCTGAAATTGGAAACCAAATCATATTGATACACATTCATAAAGCCGTCTTTCTCGCTCATCCAAAGAAAAGAAGTGTTTGAATTGGGCAAAAACAAAGCAGGAAATTCAGGTTCTACCCATTTTTCGTTGGATTCTTCCAAAATGGTACGCACTTTATTTCCGGTGAGCACATCATAAACATTGAGTGTATAATGATTTTGTCCGCGGTTGATTTCCGCTAAGAGAATGTATTTTTCATCGGGCGACCATGCCAAATTGGTGAGATAATGCTCATCTGAAGTATCAATATTCAAATACTTGATTTCTTTCGTTAGTATATTGTAAATGCCTACTTTGGCTTTTTCGCTGCCTTGACCTGACATCGGATATTTGATGCTTTTCAAACTTGCCGGATAAGTGGTGATATCCTCTAACGGGTAATCTGTAACATTGGATTCATCCTTTTGATAAAAAGCCAAATAACTGCCATTGGGCGACCAAAAAGTACCTTTTGAAATACCAAATTCGTTGCGGTGTATAGATTGACCGGATACCATATTTTTATCTTGATTATCGGTAACTATAATTTTAGAATGATTGGCATCGGCTATAAATAAATTATTGTTGAGGGTGTAAGCCAATGTGTTATTCTTTAAACAATAATCTTGATTTTCCGCATTTTCATCAAATGCCACTTGTGTTAGTTCTTTTTTATTTATGTAATCAAATACAGTATAACCTTTTTCAGTTTGAAAAAGCATCGTGTTTTGAGTTATTTTTTCAGGATAAGGCAATCGCATCAAAGATGGATAGGCTGTTTTAAAATCACTTAATTTCAACTCTCTTACTAAAGTTCCATCCGGTTTTTTAAATAAAAAAGTATTATTTTCTGTGTAAAAATAAACATCTTCCCCTTCTACCCATTGCAGTGATTGAAGTGATTGCGGATACAAGCCTTTGTAATATCCTAAAACGGCATCTTGCACATTGAGATGCTTTTCTTGGGCTACAATAAAAAATGGCAATACAAACAATGCCATTAAAAATATTTTCTTCATTTTATAATAGATTCTGTTACTGGTATTGGTTATCTAAATCGTCTAAAAGTTACAAATTATTCCGATTCTTCCTGAGTATTTCCCTCGCTCAACTTTAGTAAAACGGTGTGTATGGTTTTTCTTTGAATTTTTGTAACAGTAACATCATATCCATCCACGCTTATTTTATCATTCACTTTAGGAATACGTTTAAAATGATACAATAGCAAACCGGCTAAGGTAGTATAGTTATCGTCAACCGTAAAGGGTTTGGGTAATAATTCATTGATATCAATTAAAGAATGCATGGTTTGCACCAAATAGGAACCATCTTCATTAGGTTCTACTATGGGTTTTTCTTCATCGTCTTCATCTTGAATCTCACCCACCAATTCTTCTAATATATCTTCTAAAGTAATGATTCCTTGTGTAGTCCCAAATTCGTCCATCACCACAGCCATGTGAATATGTTGTTTTTGAAAATCGGTGAGAATTTCGCTAATCAACTTATTTTCATACACGTAATAAATCGGGTCTAAAATGTTTTTAAGCTTAAAAGTAGGTTTTTTAAAGTATTCTTTGAAAACATCTTTGGCATAGGCAACTCCTATAAGATTATCCATTGAATCTTCGTAAATCGGAATACGAGAATAGCCATTATCCAAAACGCTTTCTACGAATTCTTTATTGGGCATGGAAATTTCTAACGCAAAAATTTCGTGACGCGGCACCATAATTTGTTTGGCACTATGGTCTGTGAAATCAAAGGCATTTTTAATAATTTCATAGTTTTCCGCTTGAATGACACCCCCTTCTTTGCTCTGATCTACCAACAAACGCAATTCATCGACGCTATGGGTTTCGTGTTCTCCAATCGGTTTGATTCCTATTAATTTGAGGATCAAATTGCTCAACATGTTCATCAACCAAATAAAAGGTCTTAAAATCACAAAAAAGAGATGCAACGGATAAGATACCGCTAATGTAGTTGCTTCAGCTTTGCGAATGGCAATGGATTTAGGCGCTAATTCGCCTAAAACAATATGCAAAGTAGTAATAAAAGTAAAACCAACAACAATGGAAACCGTATGTAAATTGGCTTCAGATATTTCAAGACCCCAATAATGCACAAAAGACTTAATCAATTTGGCAACTACAGGCTCACCCAACCAACCGAGCGCCAAACTCGCTAAAGTGATACCAAGCTGTGTAGCAGAGAGATAAGAATCGAGATGATTGATGATGTGTTCTGCTCTTTTGGCTATTTGATTGCCTTGTTCTGCCTTGAGATGGATTTGAGAATACCTTACTTTCACTATAGCAAATTCGGCAGCTACAAAGAATCCATTCAGAAAAACAAAAAAGAATATTATTAATAAGTCGAAATACATATCTTATTTAATTCAAATGCAAATTTATAATTTTAAAAATACTAATCACAAAAAAAAATTTAAAGTCACTTTAAATCTTTAAATCCTTTTTTATCAATTCGCACTAAAATTGGGAAATGGTCGGAATATTTATCTTTATACGTCTTAAAATAATTGATTTTCAAACTTTTATCAACCAAAAAGAAATCAATGCGCAAAGGAAACTGAAAATCATAGGTTTTATCAAAACCAACACCTGCCTCAACATAAGCATCATTTTTCCCATCTTTGAGTTTTCGGTAAACCCAAGAATAGCCCGTATTGTTAAAATCACCTGCAATTACAATTTTATGATTTGTTTCTGACTGATGCTCTAAGAACTTTTCAACTTGTTCTTGCTGGATTTGAAACGCTTGACTAATCCGCATTTGCAATTCTTCAGCGTCTTTTTGTCCAAAAAATTCTTTGTGTAAATTTAACTTAATAGACTGTAAATGTACATTATAAACCCTTAAGGTGTCTTTTCCTAAAAGCAAGTCAACAAAAATGATATTATTGGCTGTATTTTTAAAATCTAAACTTCCTTGGTTAATAATAGGGAATTTTGAATAAATGGCTTGACCAAATTGGGATTTTTGAGTTTGATATTTTTCGTATTTATACTTATAATCCAATTTCAATCTATCCTCTTTGGCATAATCTTGAAAACAGATTACATCGGGGGATTTTTCTTTGATAAAAGTGGTTATTTTTTCAGGAATATCCGGTGATTCAGACCAATCATATTTATTGAACATTCTTACGTTATAACTCATTATTTTAACATCTTCGGTGGCTATTACTTTTTCACCATCTAATTTGTAAAATTTTGTAATATAGGAATATCCGATAAGCAGAAGAAAAAAGTGTACCCAAAAAATTCTTTGTAAGGTGAGCAACCAATATAGCATCAAAAGCAAGTTTACAAAGATGATAAATGGGGTAAATAAGCTTAAAGCAGCAAAACCTTTTAAAGCTTTTGGTTCGATATAAGGTAAAAGATAGGATACTACCAATAAAAAGGCAAATCCAATGGATAGAATATATAAAATCTTATTAAATAGTGATTTCTTTTTTTTATTTACTGTTGCCATTATTCTTCTGATTAAATAAAAATTCTCTTTCTTCTTTTGTCAACGAATCATAACCTGATTTACTGATTTTGTCCAAAATGTTGTCAACTTGTTTGTCATTCAATCTTTTGTTAGCTACACTCATTTTTACATCAGGCTTATTCGGATTGCGATAGATGGTTTTAAATTTTGTTTTAGGTTTATGTACTTTAACATCTAATTCCCATAACAAGGTTAATAAATAGCCCACTAATCCGCCTCCAAGATGAGCCACAGCAGCGCCGGCTTGAAATCCACCTATCCCTATGATACTCAACAAAATCCAAATACTGCTTAAAATCCACAGCTCAATTCGCCCTATAAACCTGAAATTCAAACCGTAATGCGGAATTTTGGAAGTAATTCCAAGCATTAAGGCAGTAATGGCTGCCGAGGCTCCAAGTAGCACACTGTGATTTGAATTGGGGTTAAAACCTTCGTATATCAGATAAAATAAACCTCCCGCTATGGAACCCATAATATAGTAAATCCAAAACTTTTTTTCACTGAAAAAATCTAAAAAGAGATTACCAATAAAATACAAAACCAATACATTAGCAAAAAGATGCAAAAAATTCTCGTGAATAAAAGAATAGGTAATTAAAGTCCAAGGTTTAAAGATAAATTGGGTATAATCAGCAGGCAAAGCCCATACATTGAGCATAAAATTAGGAACTATTGCCGTTGGAAAAAAGAGCACCGACAAAACAATGATAAGCTGGGTTACCCTATCTAAAGACTTGATATTTACAATCCAATTCTTCAACTAACTTTTTGCTTTTATACTCCAATGAAATTCAAATTTGGAAACCACCACATTTTGTTCATCATAACCCATAGAGCGCAAAACGAGCTCTTGACCTTCCCCGGTTTGAATGGCTTTAAGAATCACTTGATCTATCGTAGCGCCATCTTCGCAAATAAATCTAATTTTTCCTGTCGCTTTTTTAGTGAAATCCGCTGTTTGATGGGTTACCAACATTGATATTTTTTGCCCTGAATTTTGGATACTTCGCATTACTAAAACCCCTGTTGAAATTTCAGCAGCCATTGCCTGAACTGCAAAATACATAGACCGAAACGGATTTTGATTGATCCAACGATGTTTGACCGTAAAAACGGCCTTTTGCTCTGTTAATTCGGTCAATCTTATTCCTGTAAAAAAAGCAGCCGGCAATTGAAACAGTAAAAACCGATTGATGCTTGCAATATTAAAAGTCATCTTTTGAAAATTTATGCGAAAGTAAGAAAAAATGTTTTATCACCTAAAATCGATATTAATATTTAAGTAAGGTAGATTCAACTAGCAAATGCAATTTTTAGGTTATAAAAGATTTGTGGGCGATTGACGGCACGCTTGGTGTAAGCGATGTGGTGGTGAAGTTCTCACAGACCTTTGGTAAAAGTATAAAAGTTTGGTTAATCACAAAAGTTTGTTTTGATGCCTTTGCCCGTCCTATAGCCTACTTAATGTTAGCAAAGGTTGTTCTCTATTTCGTCATTCCGTTTCTCGTTTAAAATTCCAATTAATTAAAGGTAATTTTCGTTTTTGGTTTACGTTCCAAAGTCCTATTTGAAATCCTTTAAGTTTCTTTGTTTTATTAAAAAGCCCAATTTGAACGCCTTTCATTTCGCTAGCATTATTTCCAAGAATGCCAATTTGAAATCCTTTTGTCTTGTATCCATTGTTTGAAAAACCTACCTGTAAACCATTCATATAGTAAGCGTCATTGAATAAAGCTGTCATTATTCCGTTGTGTTTTTGGCTAAAATTCATAAAGACAGAAGTTGAAACACCATTTACTTGAAAATTAATTTGTCCTATAAAACCTGCTGTCAACCCATTTGTCAGACAATGGCAAACTGTTCCGGATGATGATAGATTTAATCCATTTATTCTTTCTGATAATGGGTCTTGTTTTAGTTTAATAAAAGCACTGTCTGTCATAACAATAGGACTTCTCGGTATTAATGGAATCGCTATTCCTACACCAATTAATTCTAACTTTATTCCATTTGTATTTGTATATCTTGGTTCGTTGTTAAAGGACCAAAGTCCGATTGAAATTCCGTGAATATTAATACTATCTTGGTGGAAAGTCCATATTGGAAAATAGTTTTTCTTCTTGCCAATTTGTCCGTAGGAACTTATTATCAAGAGTAAAAATAGAAATGTCATTATAGTTTTAGTGTGTCTCATTACAATATCTACCAACTTCTACCTATACGAATATTCCTTTTTTCTATTTCAACTTTTTCTGTTTTTTAAGTAAATGTAGGAAACTATCGGATTTTTAAATTTAATTTGAACAGCTTCCAATAAGAACTCACAACAAAATTAATAAAAATTTTTGAACAATCAACAAATATGTTTCTTTAGTAAATTCCCAAATTACTACTTATTATGTTAATCTTTATTTTGTTACGATTAAATATCTATTTCTAAAAATGTTAAAAAAATGTTAAAAAAATGTTAAATACAGTACTTTGTGTTACATAGTACCTGTTTTTAGATATATATTTGCATTGTCAATTAATATCTATAACCTATCAAAATTTATTTTCAAACCCATGAACACATCAGACAACGACAACAAAGCGGTATTAATTCATTTATCCGCTTTTACCGGTTACCTTATTTGGTTTCCATTGGTTAGTATTATTATGCCATTAATTTTTTGGCAAGCTTTCAAAAAAGACAATTCTTTTGTTGATCATCACGGCAAAGAAGCAGTAAACTTCAATTTGAGTTTTTTTATTTACAATCTTATTATTGGAGCAATTGTCACGGTATTGTCATTTTCAACTATTTTGAAATTGGCACATCTCGATAGTGATATTGAGAGTTCAGAAGTATTAAATTTGATATTTTCATCAAGTGGAATTTTTATTTTCATATTTTCCTTCTCCATATTGGGAATTATCAAGTTAATATTAATCATCCTTGCTACTGTCAAAGCCGGACAAGGTGAGATGTATCGTTATCCGTTAACCATTAGATTAATAAAATAACATGATTGCACTACTAAATATACTTATCCAACTCATTACTATTTTAATACAAATTCTATTATAATAAAAGTTATTTCAAAATGAACATCGAAAACACAAAAGCACAGATGCGCAAGGGCGTTTTGGAATACTGTATTTTAAGCGTCATCAAAGGAAATGATGCCTACACTTCCGATATTTTGGGAAAATTGAAAGAAGCCAAATTGGTCGTAGTAGAAGGCACGGTTTATCCTTTGTTAACCCGATTGAAAAATACGGGATTTTTGAGCTATCGCTGGGAAGAATCTACTTCAGGTCCACCGAGAAAATATTACGCATTGACCGATAAAGGCACTTTATTTCTCAATGAATTAGAAGCCTCGTGGTCAGAATTGACTGAAGCCGTAAAATTACTAACACAAACTAAATAAATCTATTACAATGAACAAAACAGTAAATATGAATATTGGGGGTATTTTCTTTCATATAGACGAAAATGCATATACCAAATTAAAGCATTATCTCGATGCCGTTCATAATTCTCTGCTCGATGATCCACAAGGTAAAGAAGAAATAATCAAAGATATAGAACAGCGTATCAGTGAATTATTTTCTGCTAAAATCACTAAAGAACGTCAAGTAATCAACGAAAATGACGTTGACGAAGTAATTTCTATTATGGGACAACCGGAGGATTATCAATATGATGATGAAATTTTTACCGAAAAGAAAAAATCAAATTCAAATTCACGCAATAATGGAAGACCAAAAAAATTATACAGAAGTCCAAAAGATGGAATGTTAGGCGGTGTTGCATCCGGCTTAGCCTATTACTTCGGAATGGATGTGGTTTGGATGCGAATCATTTGGATTATTTTAATATTTCCGGGTGGTTTAAGCGCTTGGGCGTACATAATACTTTGGTTGATTGTTCCCGAAGCCAAAACCACAGCCGAAGAATTGGAAATGAAAGGCGAACCGGTAACCATAGATAACATTGAAAAAAAAGTAAAAGAGGAATATACACGTATTGAAGATAAAATCAAAAATGCTGATTATTCTAACGTGAAAAACGGATTTCAGGAAATGATGGACACCTTAGGTCAAATATTGCAAACTTTATTTAAATATGTAGGCAAATTTGTAGGAGTATTATTATTAGTTGTTGCCTCAGCTACTTTAATCGGATTGATTGTAGCTTTATTTACATGGGGAACAATGGAATTTATGGGCAAGGCTGATGATGTATTCTCCTACCCTGAATTTTTTGATTTTTCCATTTTACCACGTTGGCTATTAGCTTTGGCTTTAAACTTAGCATTACTAATTCCATTTATTTTTCTATTTATACTTGGTTTGAATATCATTTCCGAAAAAAAATCGAGTTTAGGTACCACAGGAAACCTTTCATTAATCGGAGTATGGTTTTTAGCATTATTTACATTGGCATTTGCAGGAATTGAAACCGGAACTCAAATAGCAAATGAAAATTTCACAAGCGATTTTAAACAATTTGATATTAAAACCAAAGACACCCTTTACATTCAAATGTCGAATAATGATTTGATTGCCAACAGAAAATCACTCTACAGAAGTTCCGATATGGATGAAACAAAAGACGAAAATGGCAAAGAGGTTCTCTTTTCCTGTAATGTAAACGTGGATGTTCGTAGAAGTAGTGATGATAAAATGATGTTAAAAGTAATCAAAACAGCACGAGGGAAGAATAAAGATAAAGCATTTGAAAAAGCAAATACATTAGAATACTCTTATCTTATAGAGAAAAACAGACTTGATTTGAACGCTTACTTTTTAGCCCCTCGAAACTTAAAGTTCAGCGCACCCAGAATAGATATTATCATATTTGTACCTGAAAATAGAATGGTATATTTTGACTATACCACAGAAGATTTTCTCAACAATATTAGAAATGTTCAAGATATTTACGATAGAGACATGATTAATCACTATTTTTTAATGGAAAGTAAAGGATTTAATTGCACAGATTGCATCAACAGTCCTGAAGGCGATGTTGATATTGATGTAGATAAGAATAATGGGGTAAATATTAATATTGATAACGGGAAAGATAAAGCTAATGTAAAAATTGATGAGAACGGAATAGAGGTTAAGTAATTATCCTATTTCATGTGTTTAAATTTATTGTTTTTTATAGGTCACATGGAATAGCCATTTAATCATTCCAGGTTGGTATGATGCTAATCTTATGGCTATTTCATTCTAAAATAAAAAAAAAGCCGTCCTTTTGAAGACGTCTTTTTAATTCTGATAGATTTATTTTTTTAAAAGATTGTAATTTCCTGTTTGTCTATCGGATTTAACATTTAGAATATAAACCCCGGAATGAAGTTCGCTTAGATTTAATTGCATTTCATTTGAATTATTGCTCATCTTCTTTATGATTTGCCCATATAAATTATAGATATTGACTTCTTCTATCGTAGTATTTGCCTTCATTGTCAATATATTTTCTGATGGGTTAGGATACATTTTGAAGCCATCAATCTGATTTTGATTTTCCAATCCGGAAGTTGCAGCAGTACTGACACAAATATCGAAGGTGTTTGCTGAGTTTTCAACGACAGCATTATAAACTCGTACGAAATAAGTATTCCCTATTGTTAAATTATGGACATTATTAGATTCAGGATCAGAACAAAGAATTGAGGACAGATCAGAACAACTTCCACTAAGAACCTGGAAATACATATCGGTAGAAGTACCTGTAATGTTAGATAGTGTTATTGCGTGTGAATTATTTGTAGCGACAAACGAATACCAAACATCTTCATCATAAGAACCAGTACAAGTGTAATTATTTACATTAGACTCAGTAGCTTGAGTTGTAGTACCCGCTGTTACTGAAGTACAATTAGAATCAGAATTAACCGTTAATACAATTGCCGCTGCACAATCATCATTAGGAACAACTGGATTAGAAATAAGTTGTATACTCTTATTCGTAGTTCCATCCCAAGGTCCATTATAGCCCCCATATACATAAGCTCCTCCGTTAAGCCTCCATCTGGCAGCAACATAAGCAGTCCCCACAAAATTCATAGTTTTGTCTAATTTATATTCGTCGTTATTACCGACATCACCATTATAGACCGCTACGTCCCATGAATCAGAAGGCCAAGTACTTGGATTAGTGTTATCATGATAACCTCCAATCCAACATTCAATACCGGCACCTTGTCCTGCTGCATCTGTAACTCCGGGTTCATATGCTTGTGCATAACCGGTTATAGTAGTCCAAGCATTAACGGTCAATGAAGTATTGCTACCATTTGTGCCGTCACTAAGCCATTGAATGTTGTACCAATCCGGAGTTGCTTGTGACCATACTTGCATAACAAACAAAAAAAACAATGAAGAAGTAAATTTTTTCATTTTTGAAAAATTTAAGTTAAATTAATTTAAAATTAAAATGCAAATATTACAAAAATTATATTTAATTAACAAGTTTTTTCAATTAAATAAAAGAAAGGATCAATAGAAAAAATCATTTAAATATTAAAATTACTCACGGTATTAAAAATGGGAGTTTTAATAATTGGTATATTCAAATTTTATTCTAATAAAATCGCAGAACCTATTAAATGTTATTATAATCTAATTCACTTCAAAGAAGATAAACAAAACCCAAGGAGTACCACTTTTGGTATATTTTTCAAGCCCATTATTATGTCTGGTCAAGCGATGTTTTATATCTTGTGTTTGACCACAATAATATTTTCCCGTAGTTTCACTTTTAAGGATGTAAACAAACATAAACAAAAAAAACCTTGCAGTTGGCAAGGTTTTGTCGGGGTGGCAGGATTCGAACCTGCGACCTTCCCGCTTGCAGCGGGACGCGATAACCGGACTTACGCTACACAACCAAAATGTTTTCTGAATTTTCTTTTGCAAAGTTTCTTGTCGAAAGATGCAGTGCTGTAACTATCAAATTTATAGTAAATTATTATCTTGCAAATATCTTTGAATGCCTCTTTTTTTTATTTTTTTCTCTAAAAGCAACGCTTCACTTCTGTCGTTCACTTCAAAGAAGATAAACAAAACCCAAGGAGTACCACTTTTGGTATATTTTT
>DYMN01000009.1:81975-82102 GCA_020740485.1 Polaribacter sp.
AAACCTTGCAGTTGGCAAGGTTTTGTCGGGGTGGCAGGATTCGAACCTGCGACCTCCTGCTCCCAAAGCAGGCGCGATAACCGGGCTACGCTACACCCCGAATATATTTTATTAAAATTCTCTTTTC
>DYMN01000010.1 GCA_020740485.1 Polaribacter sp.
GCAATTGTTCCTCAATAGGTCTGTACAATCTGCCACTAGCCGTCCAATCGGTGTAGATGATTTCCTTTTCACCGTAGGGCGAAATAAACTTTTGCCCGTTGCCTATGATGTTCTTTCTGTATTTTTCGAAATATTGTTCTAAGTTTTGCATAATGGAGTGCTGATGGAACGCAAATAACGCAGATTTAACAAATTTTCACTAATTTTAATTATAAACCAAGCGTTTCACTTCTTTCAAAATACGCTCAGCCAATGCGTCTGCTCCTGCTTGTGTAGTGCTTTCGGTATAGATGCGAATAATGGGTTCGGTGTTGGATTTTCTCAAATGAACCCATCCGTTTTCAAAATCTATTTTCACCCCGTCAATGGTGTTAATTTGTTCATTTTTATTCGTTTCGGCGAATTTTTGCAATAATTTATCCACATCAAAACCTTCATTCAATTCAATTTTATTTTTACTCATAAAATAATTAGGATAGGTTTTGCGTAATTGCAAACAAGTTTTTCCTGATTTTGCTAAATGAGTTAAAAATAGGGCAATTCCCACCAAGGAGTCACGTCCGTAATGCGATGCGGGGTAAATAATACCGCCATTGCCCTCTCCACCGATTACAGCATTTCGGGCTTTCATTTCGTTGACCACATTCACTTCGCCTACCGCAGAAGCTGTATATTGCTGACCGTGTTTTTTGGTCACATCGCGCAAGGCTCTTGAAGATGATAAATTGGAAACCGTATTGCCGGGCGTTTTACTCAACACATAATCAGCAACCGCCACCAAGGTGTATTCTTCCCCAAACATACTGCCGTCCTCATTTACCAATGCCAAGCGGTCTACATCTGGATCAACAACGATTCCTAAATCGGCTTTCTCGGCTACCACAAGCTCGGAGATGTCGGTCAAATGTTCTTTTAAAGGCTCAGGATTGTGTGGAAATTCTCCGTTGGGTTCGCAATAGAGTTTTACCACTTCTACACCCATTTTTTCTAATAATATGGGAACAGCCACACCTCCACTGGAATTAACCGCATCGACCACTACTTTGAACTTTGCTTTTTTAACTGCTTCAATGTCAACTAATTTGAGTTGCAACACCAGGTCAATGTGCTTTTCTATCAAATCTCGTTTTTTATCATAGAAACCTAATTCATCAACAAATGCAAAATCAAAACTTTCATTTTCGGCTAATTCCAATACTCTTTTTCCGTCAGCATCGTTGATAAATTCGCCTTTTTCATTGAGTAATTTCAGTGCATTCCATTGTTTTGGATTGTGGCTTGCGGTAACAATGATGCCACCGTCTGCATTTTCTAAGGTTACAGCTATTTCCACTGTGGGAGTAGTAGAAAGACTGACGTTGACTACGTCGATTCCCATTCCTACCAACGTGTTGAGCACCAAACTACTGACCATTTTTCCTGAAATACGCGCATCACGACCTACTACTACTTTCAGTCTTTTATTAGGATGACGTTCTTTGAGCCATGCAGCATAAGCCGATGAAAATTTGATGATATCAATTGGAGTGAGATTGTTAGCCGGTTTGCCACCGATGGTGCCACGAATACCGGATATGGATTTTATTAAGGTCATTTTTCAGGTTTAAGGTTTAAAGTTAAGGTTAGGGATTTGGGGATTGGAATTTAACAATTCCTCTTATTTATCTCCTTTTTCTCCCACAAAATAATCGTCTTGAAGTTTGAAAAGAACATTGAAAGTGGTTAAACTACCATAAATTCGAGTAATATATTGTTGGAGTTCAATTTTTTCGGCATCGTCTAACTTACTTGCATTGATTTTTTGTTCCATGACTCTTATCCTATCTCTCACCATGATGATTTTATGAAAGAAAGTATCGATGGGAACTTCTTTGCTTTGGGTAGCAGTGCCCGGTTCCATAATTAATTTGCCTCCTTTCCATTTGTCAGCAATAGGAACAATTTGCGAAACATCGCTGTAGCGTTGTAAAATATTTCTAAGCGTTTTTTCTACTTCAAAAAAACTCACGGTGTCCACTTCGTCTTCAACAGCTTCTATCACAGAGATCTGCGCGTCATCTAAATCCAGTGTTTCCAAACCTGAGTCAATAAAAGTTACCCAATAATGTTGTGCAGTAACATTGGTAATAACGCCTTTTCCAAATTCGGGATGGTCTATTCTGGAGCCGATTCCAAGTATTTTCATTTTTATAGTATAATGGTAAAAGATAGGATATTAAAAAAATATTTGTGTAAAAAAATATCATTTTCAAACATAGAGTTATCAGTTGTAATATTCATATATTTGAAAAACCAAAAATACATAAAAAATGTTTGACGACCAAGATGACGAGCGTAAATCTATGGATGAAATTCGTAAAATGCCTATTATGATAAAAGCTGAAGAAATTACCCATTTAGTTTACGAACTATTAGCGGTTGCTGAAGCCGACATGCCGGATAATTTGGATGACTTTAGTAAGCATTTATACGAACATCATATTTCCTATTTAAGACAAAATGCAAGCATTATTCCTGCCAAGATTGCCGGGGCTATGGGAGTGACCCTATATGATATTCGAATGGAAAATGCGGCAATTATTCGAAGAGCCGCTCGCGAATTGCTGACGGATTCAACAGGATTGCGTACATCGGGATTCAAATCAAAAGATTATATTCAATTATTGCGCGATGCAGTGGAAGAGCTTAGAGTTTTGTTTGCAGAATGGGTAAAAACTTTTGACCCATGGGATTATATCATAGATCGTTGGGGATTATTTAATCCGCCGGGTGTAAACTATGACGACCACGATCCTGATGACGACATTCCGTTGGACCCAAAGGCAAAATAGGATGAAATCATACCGCTTGGACAAATAATATAGCTCAATATCGATTATATCTCATTGGACTATTTGTTTGATTCTATCGGCATTAACCATTATAAATTATAAAATAATTTTGGACTATTTTATAATAAAAATTGGTATTAAATAATTCACAATCAGACTACGAAGATGATTTAAGTGATGATGAAAACGACATTTAAATCATTAAACCTTGAAATTCCCATTGGAAGGGTTCTTTTAAAGTTTCTATATTTTTTATGAAATCTAATTTGAATTTTCTGTTTTCGGAAGTCGGCGGTTTCTCGTTCTTAAAATTATAGTTTTGAATTGACATCTTTTTTAATAAAAAATCAATACTATAATCTGTTGAATTTCCGGTTTCTCGATTGGTTTCGTTTGAATCGTACTGCACTAAATCTAATTTATTGTTTTGTAGTAAAAATTTATAAGAATGATTAGAGACAAACCATTTTGATTTTTCTTTCCAAATTTGAAAATTAATTTCCAACTCTCCCCTATCAGTAATTGCAATACCTTGAAAAGGTTCGCTCATTAACCCCTCTTTAGCAATTATGAAAGTATCTGATTGTAAAGTTTTGAAATATGTTCCTTCTTTTCGTTTAACAAAAATGCTCAATATTCTTTTGGTTACATCTGATGGGACAGAATCACCTTGTTTTAATATTTGTAAGGTCTTTTCAATTACAATAGCAACATCATTTAATTTATCTAAGTTGATATCTCCTTCGCTATTAGAAATAATATTCCATCCATCAGGAACAAATGATTCAATAGTTCTACCTGATAAGTTCATAACAGGCATTGTATCTTGCGCTGTAAATTTATTAGGAAATAATAAAAACCAAATTAAAACTAATTTACAAATTAAGTCCATTCTGAGGGGAATAGTTCGTTAATAATGATAAAAAATGAATGTTAATTTCTATTAATTAAACATCCATACTTCTCCCTATTTCAAGTAGTATCAATTTCTTTTTATGTTTGCTAAAATTTGTCTTTGCTAGTGTATGATCTAATTTAATAAATCCAAAAGTGTCATAATGATAACCTAAAATTTGATCGCACTGAACAAAATCAGCAGCTTTTATTGCGCTATTAATACCCATAGTATAGTTATCTCCAATGGGTAAAACAGCTAAATCAATTGCACCAATTACCTCAGGAATCAACTTCATATCATAGGTTAGTGCGGTATCACCTGCCACATAAATTCTTTTATTTTCTGATTCGAATACAAAACCAATTGGATTTCCACCATAACTTCCATCGGGAAAACTACTGGAATGTATGGCTTTAACTACATGAACTGTGCCAAAATCAAATTGCCAACTCCCACCGGTATTCATACCGTGTGTTTGAAATCCTTTTTTCGAATAATACGTTGCAATTTCGTAATTAGACACAATTATAGCATTGTTATTTTGAGCTATTTTTTCAGCATCTATAATATGATCTTCATGCACATGGGTCAAAAACACATAATCCGCTTTTAATTTATTTATATCTATATTTTTCGCTAATTCGTTAGCTGAAATAAAAGGATCAACCATAATAACCTTATCAGATAATTCAATACTCAAACTTGAATGCCCTAAATATGTTATTTTCATTATACGTATAGTATGAAATTTAAAAACGAATCAAAAGTAATAAAAAATATTATTACTTGCTATTTTTTAAGTTAATAATTTCCTTTTCTGTCAAATGTCTAAATTTGCCTCTGGGTAAATCTTTTTTTGTCAATCCCGCAAAAACGACTCTATCTAATTTAGTTACAGAATACCCAAAATTTTCAAATATTTTTCTAACGATTCTATTTCGACCGGAGTGAATTTCAATTCCTACTTCGTTCTTTGGACTTCCTTCAATAAAAGAAATTTCATCAACGAATACGGGAATATCCTCAATTTTAAAATCAGGACTCAAAATTTCTACCAAATGCTCTTTTTCTACTTTTTTATCTAAAACCACGTGATAAATTTTATGAATGTTGTATTTAGGATGCGTTAATTTTTTAGCCAAATCTCCATCATTGGTGAATAATAATAGTCCTGTTGTGTTCCTATCCAATCTACCAACCGGATAAATCCTTTCATCACAAGCGTTTGCTACTAAATCCATTACTGTTTTTCTGCCTTTTTCATCATCTAAAGTGGTGATATAGTCCTTGGGTTTGTTCAGCAAAACATAACGTTTGGTTTCAGGATTAATAGTAGTATCATCAAATCGAACTACATCGTTGGGCTGCACTTGGTAACCCATTTCAGTTATCGTTTTTCCATTTACGGTAACATTCCCTGACTTAATATATACATCCGCTTCTCTTCGTGAGCATATCCCTGCGTTAGCGAGGTATTTATTGAGTCGGATACTGCCTTTTTCATTAGTTGTTTTAGTTTTTGGCTGTTTCTCAATTTTTCTGATAAATTGTTTTTTTACAACGCTTTTAGAAGACTCATTGCTTTTGCCTTTAATTTTAATAACTCTTTTATCACTTTTAAATTGATCATTTTTTGATAAACTACTATTGCGCTTAGGTTTGGAATCTTTATCCGTTTTATTATACGTGCGCTTGTTATCTTCAAATTTTTTTCTCATTGGTGTGTGTTAAATTATGCGTTTACAAAAGTAGAATATAATCTAAACATTGATAAAAAAATATCAAATAAAAAAGAAGTACTATTTTTTTGTTTTTTGGAAACTAAAAAAATTGCATTTGCAAGTTGAATTTAACATTGATTAATTAAATGAATAAACATCAAAAATAAAGTAATTTTATGTAATTTTGAAAATTATTTTATTTAATACAAACACATTTTTATTGAATGAAGATAAAGATAATTTTAATTTATATCTTTTTTCTATTGGATAGTATTTTAGTAGTATCTCAAGAAACCATTCCTGTGTATACAGATTATCTATCTGACAACGTTTATTTGTTGCATCCGGCAGCTGCAGGAGTAGGAAATTGCGGGAAACTAAGGCTCACAGGAAGAAAGACTTGGATGGGAGAAGCAGATGCTCCGCAGTTACAAACCATAAGTTTTCATACAAGATTAGATGATAACAACGGAGTTGGAATTGCTCTATTTAACGATAAAAACGGATACCACTCTCAGGTAGGCGGTCAATTGACTTACGCATATCATATTAATTTGGGAAACAAATACGATACCAACCAGCTTTCTTTTGGGTTGTCATTTATGGCTGTGCGCAATAGTTTGGATGAAAGAGATTTTTTAATATACGATCCCATCATAACTCAACAAATCAATAGCAAAAATTATTTCAACGCAGACGCCGGTATAGCTTACCACTATAACGGACTATCAACGTATTTTACCGCCAAAAACATATTATTGTCAGCTCGTAATTTATATAATGACAAATATGAATCGCTCAACTTGAGAAGATATATTGCGAGTTTAAGTTATTATTTTGGAGACGAAGCCAGATTGCAATTTGAACCATCGGTTATGGGGCAATATATAGAACGAACCCAAGAAATGTTTATTGATGGAAATTTGAAAGTATATGTTCCAATTAATAATAGTGAAATTTGGGGTGGCCTTTCCTACAGAAGAGGTCTGGATACTAGCCCATATGAAGCCTCAAATTACTTTACTCCTATATTTGGTGTAAACTATCAAGGGTTTATGCTTTCGTATTCTTATACACGTCAACAAAATGATATCATTTTTGAAAATGGAGGTTTTCATCAAATTACTTTGGGGTATGATTTTCTATGTAAAGAAAAATTCTCTCGCCAATCCGCTTGCCCTAACTTATCAGGCGGTTTTTAATTTAGAAAAATCTTTTAATAATTCGCAATCGGTGGCTATGCTTACCGGTTTTTTTATCAAAAATACCCATATCATCTAAAACGTCTATTCTCACTTTGCCGTGTGCATGTATGACGGTGAGGTCTAATAATACAATTCCAACATGCGTTATATGTCCATCTGAGTTTTCAAAAAAGGCTAAATCACCTAACCTCGCTTCTGACACAAACCCGACTAATGCTCCTTGTGTAGCTTGTTGATGGGCATCCCGAAAGAGTTGAATGCCAAACTGACCCAAAACAAGTTGCGTAAATCCGGAACAATCTATTCCAAAAATCGATTTTCCACCCCATAAATAAGGTGCATTTAAAAATAGTCTGGCTGTTTTTTCAAATGCATTTGCTTCAAATTCATAAGGGCTTGGGATTGTATCAGTTTGGAAAACCCTTTCGCCAATTTTAAATGTTCCGTTAATAAAATGAGGTAAACCACTTCCTAACGGCAAATAATACTTTTCTTGTTCATTGTAAATAATTGAAAACAAACTAGAGGTCAAATGAGGTTTTGAATTTTTAAAAACTTCAAAATCAGGTGCTGAAATTTCTGTATAACTTTTAGCATCTATCCAACCTTCGTAACCGTCGTTTAATAATTTAATTTTCGTCCAATTTTGTTGCAATTCTAATATGGAAAAATGCTCCCCAAATAATACTTGAGAAACCATCTCACTTCTGTCATTGGCTTCTTTCCGCAATGGACATATTGGAATATTTAAAACTGCAAAACTCATTTATTTCTTTGGAATATAATATTTTGGCTAAAGCCATCATTCGAATAATTATTCTTTGCAACGCCCTTTAGGGCGTTGCAAAGAATGTTGAAAAGGCGGTTGTATTTATTGAATAAATTCAATTACAAATGCACCGGCTCCACCGCCCCCATTACAAATACCGGCAGCACCTATTTTACCCTTGTTTTGTTTTAAAACAGAATATAATGACATGATAATTCTAGCACCGCTCATTCCCAGCGGATGACCCAACGAAACCGCTCCACCATTCACATTGACCTTTTCAGGGTTAAGTTGCATTAAATCTATATTAACCAATCCAACAACCGCAAAAGCTTCATTTAATTCAAAATAATCCACCTCTTTTACGGTTAAACCCACCTTTGATAAGGCTTTAGGAATGGCAACTGCCGGTGAGGTGGTAAACCATTTTGGATCTTGAGCTGCATCAGCGTAACTTAACACTTTGGCTAAAGGTTTTAATCCCAATTCGGTTGCTTTTTCTGCACTCATTAACACCAACACGGCTGCTCCATCATTGAGTGTACTTGCATTAGCAGCGGTTACTGTTCCCTCTTTGGTGAAAACGGGTTTTAAAGTTGGGATTTTATCTATTACCACATTAGTATATTCTTCATCTTTATCGATGACCAAAACACTTCCGTTGCGTTGTGGAATTTCTACCGGAACAATTTCATCTGCAAATCTTCCGGCTTCCCATGCTAAAGCTGATTTTTTGTAAGAATTAATGGCAAATTCATCTTGGCGTTCGCGAGAAATGTTGTATTCCGAAGCACATAAATCAGCAAAGGTTCCCATGTGAGTTTGTGCATATACATCAGTCAAACCATCTAAAATCATTCCGTCATTTAGATTAATATTTCCAAATTTCACTCCGTTTCGTGCGTTATAGTAGTGTGGAACCCTACTCATATTTTCCATTCCACCGGCAACAATAATCTCGGCATCTCCACATTTGATGGCTTGCGTTGCCATAGAAACCGCCTTCATCCCCGAAGCACAAACTTTATTAACCGTAGTGCAAGGAACGGAATTGGGTAATCCGGCAAATAAAGCTGCCTGACGTGCCGGCGCTTGTCCTTCACCGGCTTGCAGCACATTTCCCATATATACTTCGTCTACTAATTCAGGTTTTAAACCAATTTTTTCTAATGCAGTTTTTATAACAATTGCTCCCAATTTTGTTGCAGGAATACTTGACAAACCACCCATAAATTTACCGATTGGGGTTCGTACCATTGAAACTATTACGACTTCTTTCATTATTGATTATTGATTATTAGGTTATATATTGTTTTTTTTGAAATTTGGTCTCGAAAGCAATCGAGATTGGTTTTTGGAATTTCAAAATTTGAAATTTTTTTTAATCCATTCCATTTACCTTCTTTGGATTTTTCTTGGCAAAGGCGGTCCATCCTGTGTATTTTTCTTCCGAAACCGGATTGTTCATATTGTAAAAATGACAAACCGCTGCTGCAAGTCCGTCAGTAGCATCCAAATGTTCCGGTAATGATTCTAATTTTAATAACTTTTGTAACATTCCTGCCACCATTTCTTTACTGGCATTTCCGTTGCCGGTTACTGCCATTTTTATTTTCTTTGGCGAATATTCTATAATAGGGATTTCTCTTGACAAGCCTGCTGCCATAGCAACTCCTTGCGCTCTGCCTAATTTCAGCATAGATTGGACGTTTTTTCCAAAAAAAGGAGCTTCGATGGATATTTCATCCGGATGATACTCATCAATTAATTGTATGGTCTTTTCAAAAATTTTTTTCAATCGTAAATAATGTGAATCGTATTTGGAAAGCATCAATTCATCTATGGAAATCAACTCCATTTTTTTATCAATGATTTTAATTAATCCAAAACCCATAATCGTTGTTCCGGGGTCAATGCCCAATATTATTTTTTCGCTCACTGAAATATTTGTTTCTTTGTGTAAAAATACAAAGACTTGTTCAATTCTACACATTTTTGGTTCAAAATCGTAAAATGGATTCTTGTAATCATTTTGGGGGTTTTTATTGTGTATACCTTACGCACTGATAATCAAAATTATTTTAGTGAATTCAAGAACTTAATTTTAGTTTGGATTTCAAAACCTTTAACTTTTATTGCACTAACACTGTTTTCTATTTTCAACTGGTATTTTGAAAGCGAAAAATGGAAGATCTTAGTTAAAAACATACAGAACATTTCAACATTAAATGCAGTAAAACAAGTACTGACATCTCATAGCGTTTCAATTATTACCCCTTTTAAGTCAGGAGATTATGTTTTTAAACCTTTATTTTACCCGCTTAAATATAAATGGAAAATTATTGCCTTAAACGGGTTAGGAAATTTGGCACAATTGCTTATTACGACCCTAATGGGATTTTTGGGCATTCTCATCATTGTTTTTGTTCATCCTGCAAATTTTCCGAATGAAATGATAAAGGCAAATATGGTTTTATTGTTAGTATTTGTTTTGACAATTCCTGTCTTTTATGCCTTTAGTATAACCGAACGATTTAAAACTTGGAAAGAAAATGTTCAATTGATTTCCAAAAAAAAATTAAAAGAAGTATTGGGTCTTTCATTGATTCGATACTTAATTTTTTCGCATCAATATTATTTTTTACTTTTCTTGTCTGATGTGCCACTATCCTATATTCAATCTATTAGCTTGATTTTTATAATGTATTTGGTAAGCTCATATTTGGGTGTAATGAATTTGTTTGATTTTATAATAAAAGGAAGTATAGGCATCTGGTTATTTTCTTTTTTCGATATAAATAATCAATTGATTTTCAGTATTTCTGTTGTGATGTGGGGATTAAATTTTCTTTTTCCCGCCTTGACGGGATACGTTATACTCCTATTTTCAAAAAAAGAATGGTTTAATATTAAACCTATAAACAATTGAACACATACATTGCAATATTACTGATTATTATATCAACTTATTTAGGGCTCATTCTAACTTTAATCTGGGGGATTTTCAAAATTCCCATTTCTAAATCCCTAAATTTTAAATTAAAAAACCGATTTAGCATTGTCGTTCCTTTTAGAAATGAAGCAGCTAATTTACCTGATTTATTACATAGTTTAATACATTTAAGCTATCCTAAAAATTTGTATGAAATTATTTTAGTAAATGATGCCTCAACAGACATTTACGGTAAAATTATTGAAATTTTTCAAAATCAAAATCCCGATGTAGCGATAGCATTAATTGAAAACCAACGTCAAAGTAATTCTCCAAAAAAAGATGCCATAAACACAGCCATAAAAGGCAATCATTTTGAATGGATTTTGACAACGGATGCAGATGGTGTATTAAATCATAATATTTTGCACGAGTTGAATAATTATATAGAACAACACCAACCTCACTTTATAGCGGGCTTAGTAAAAATGGAAGCTGATGATTCGATACTTCAACAATTTCAAAAGTGGGATTGGAATAGTTTGTTAGGATTTACATTAGCCGGTTTTGGTTTAAAAAATCCACTCATTTGCAGTGGGGCTTATTTATGTTATTCCAAAGAAGCATTTGAAAAAATAGACGGATTTTCCGGAAATGAACATATTGCAAGTGGTGATGATGTTTTTTTGTTACAAAAAATGAATCAATGGCAACCTGAAAAAGTGCATTTTATTTTTCAACCGGATATTGTCGTACAAACAAAACCGCTGAAAACATGGCATGAGCTCGTAGAACAAAGAAAAAGATGGATGTCTAAAACAGGTTCTGTTAAAAATAAGTTATTACAATTTTCAGGAATTGTAATTTGGCTCACGAATTTTATTTTTATAATAATCTGTTTTTTAATTGTTTATGATTTTATTAATTGGCGTTTTTCACTTGCTTTTATCCTTGTAAAATGGAGTATTGATTTGATTTATTTAATTTTAATTAACAGAAAAATTAAAGAAAAAACAAATTACATTTCTTTGATTATAAGTAATTTAATATATCCATTTTTCAGTATAGGTATTACTATTTTGTGGTTTTTCAAAGGATTTCAATGGAAAGAAAGAACTTTCAAGTAAAAAATTTGACCTTTATTAATAATATGATAGAAATCGAAAACGATTGCGCACAAAATTTAATTATTTATTAAAAAAAATAACTAAAAAATAACTATTTTCGCAACTTTAAATCAACAAATGCCAAAGAAGATTTTTAAATTAGGTGTACTTACTTCAGGTGGCGATGCCCCCGGAATGAACGCTGCCATACGTTCAGTGGTAAGAACTTGTTCGCATTACAATATAGAATGTTATGGCATCTACCGCGGTTACGAAGGAATGATAGAAGGTGATTTTAAGTTAATGGAAGCTAGAAGCGTTAGTAACATCATTAATCGTGGTGGAACTATCCTGAAATCAGCCCGATCTCAAGAATTTAGAACGCCTGTGGGAAGAAAAAAAGCTTTTGATAAATTACAAGAAGCCGAAATAGATGCGTTGGTTGTCATAGGTGGTGATGGAAGTTTTACGGGTGCTAAAATATTTAATGAAGAATTTGGGATACCTGTAATTGGAATTCCCGGAACGATAGACAATGACATTTATGGCACAGATTATACCTTGGGATACGATACTGCATTGAATACAGTAGTTGAAGTCATAGATAAAATCAGAGACACGGCAAGCTCACATAATCGTTTGTTTTTTGTAGAAGTAATGGGGCGCGATGCCGGATTTATAGCATTAAACGCAGGAGTTGGTGCAGGAGCAGAAGAAATTCTGATTCCCGAGGAAGATTTGGGATTAGATAGATTGTTGGAATCATTGCAACGTAGTAAACGCAGTGGAAAAGCATCAAGTATTGTCGTAGTGGCCGAAGGAGACAAAAATGGTAAAAACGTTTTTGAATTAGCAAAATATGTAGAGCAAAATATGCCCGAATACGAAGCGCGTGTTTCTGTATTAGGCCACATGCAACGCGGGGGTTCACCATCCTGTTTTGACCGTGTTTTGGCAAGTAGAATGGGGGTTAGAGCCGTTGAATTGTTATTGGACGGTCATTCCAACTTAATGGTCGGAATGAAGAATAATAAGATAGAAACCGTATCACTCGAAAAAGCCATCAAAGGCTCCAATCATATTGACAAGGAACTAATTAGGGTTTCCGGAATAATGGGAGTCTGATAAAGTAAAAAGGTAAAAGGTAAAAGTTGAAACCCGATATCTATCGGGACAATAATAAATAATCAATAATTAATAACAAATATATAAAATGATAAAAATTGGAATTAACGGTTTCGGCCGTATTGGGAGATTAGCTTTTAGAGAAGCCATCAAAAGAAACATTGACGTTGTAGCTATCAACGATTTATTAACCCCAGAACACTTAGCTTATTTATTAAAATTTGATTCTGTGCACGGCCGTTTTGACGGAGAAGTTACCGTAAAAGACGGAATGTTAATCGTAAATGGTATGGATATTCGCATCACTGCAGAAAAAGACCCTACCCTAATTAATTGGGGAGCTGTAGGAGCTGAGTATGTTATAGAATCAACCGGATTATTTACAGACAAAGCCAAGGCAGAATTGCACTTGCAAGCCGGAGCTAAAAAAGTAATTATTTCTGCTCCTTCTGCTGACGCACCTATGTTTGTAATGGGAGTAAACCACGACAAACTCACCAAAGACATCAATGTATTTTCCAATGCTTCATGTACTACGAACTGTTTAGCTCCGTTAGCTAAAGTAGTAAATGACAATTTTGGAATTGTAGAAGGTCTGATGACGACTATTCACTCCGCCACAGCCACTCAATTAACCGTAGATGGTCCTTCACGTAAAGATTTTCGCGGTGGTCGTTCTGCTTTAATCAACATTATTCCTGCTTCTACCGGTGCTGCAAAAGCAGTAGGTAAAGTGATTCCTGAATTAAACGGGAAATTGACCGGTATGTCAATGCGCGTGCCAACTGCCAATGTTTCTGTGGTTGATTTAACTGTGAAATTAGCCAAAGAAACTACATACGAAGAAATAATGAAAGTATTGAAAAACGCTTCTGAAACTTCTATGAAAGGTGTTTTAGGTTTTACTGAAGCTGATGTAGTTTCACAAGATTTTGTGGGTTGTACTAAAACATCTATCGTAGATTCCAAAGCTGGTATAGGATTGAATAGTACTTTCTTCAAATTGGTTTCTTGGTATGATAACGAATATGGTTATTCTACCAAATTAATCGAAATGTTAGTACACTCTGCTAGTCTATAGAAATTTAAAAGGTAGAAGGTAAAAGGTATAAATCATTCTATCATTAAATCATAAAAGAATGTTTAAATTACTCTTATTAAGTGCCGGAATTTTAGGCTTAGCGATGGCTGGATTAGCTATCAAAATTTGGGCAAAAAAAGACGGTGAATTCGAAGGAACATGTGCTTCAAAAAATGTAAAATTAAAAGCACAAGGCATTGGATGCGCCTGTGGCGGACACGGCGCTTGCCAAAATGAAGGCAAACACGATCATGACCACGACCATGATCATGATGAGTTTGAACAACGCATTTTTGTAAAATCCGTTAAACGATAATTTGGAATTTTTCCTAATCATTTCATTAGCCGTAATAACCTTACTACAAGTAGGTTATTACGGCTTTTTCTTTTTTAAATTTGCCTATTCTAAATCAACTCATTTTCCGGAATTCAATAAACCGGTCTCAGTAATTATTTCGTGTCATAATGAATACGAACCTATAAAAGAAAACTGGGAAAAATGGTTTCATCAAGACTATATAGTATTTGAAATCATCTTGATAGATGATGCTTCGACCGATAGAACTTGGGAAATCATTCAAAGTTTAGCATCGCAATTTGAGAATGTAAAAGCAGTACAAATACCAAAAGATGTAAATTATAGAGGAAATAAAAAAAATGCGCTTACGATAGGTATTCAAAAGGCAAAATACGAATATTTGTTATTCACAGATGCAGATTGCATTCCGGCATCCCATCAATGGATTAAGGAAATGAGTAAAGGATTTATGGATGGGAGAAATATCGTTTTGGGTTATGGGAAATATGCAACAAACAAGGGTTTTCTCAATAAAGTCATTCGATATGAAACATTACTAACTGCTTGGCAGTATTTCAGTTATGCTATTCACGAGCAAGCCTATATGGGTGTAGGTAGAAATTTGGCTTATACCAAAAATTTATTTCAACAAAACAACGGATTTCAAAGCCATACTACAATTCGTTCCGGTGATGATGACTTATTCGTAAGCCAAAATGCCACAAAAACCAATGTTTCCGTCGTTTGTAATTCCGAGAGCTTTACCATTTCAACCCCTAAAAATAGGTGGAAAGAATGGATACAGCAAAAACGCAGACACATCACCACGGCAACAACATACAAAAGTTTTCATCAATTTCTATTAGGGCTATTTTATCTAAGTCAATTCTTATTCTACTTTATAAGTATTTATTTGATTTTATTAAACAAGCATACTGCTTTAGTAATTTTTATAGTAATTTTACGTTTTCTTGCTTATTATTTTACATTGATTCCGGTCGCTAAAAAACTCAAAGAAAAGGATTTGATTCTCTTTGCACCGGTTTTAGAATTATTTTTGATAGTATTTCAAGGCATAGTTTTTGTAATGAACACCGTTAGCAAACCCAAAAATTGGTAAAATGTCCAAAAAAGACGTTTCACATATTGTAATACAAGCAAAGTCCGGCAATCAAGCCGCTTACACCCAATTACTACATCTTTTTTGGGGAGATGTGTTTCGTTTTTTGAATGCCAAATGTCGCAATGACTACGAAGCCGAAGATTTGACGTTGAAGACTTTTGCAAAAGCATTTGATAAATTAGATTTGTACGACATAGAGATGTCTTTTAAAAATTGGCTACTTACTATTGCCAATAATTCGTATATTGATTTTATGCGAAGTCAACAAAATATGCCGGAAGAAACAGATATAGAAAAAGAAAATGTTCTAAAAATCCCTGATAATACCCTTTCGCCTGAAGATCAAATTATTCAAGAACAACAATTGGCAATTTTATTGCAACAAATCAAAAATTTAAAACCACATTATAGAGAAATCATATATTTGCGTTATTTTCAAGAATATTCACTCAAAGAAATTTCGGAAGAATTAAAAGAACCCATGAGCAATGTAAAAGTTAAACTAATGAGAGCCAGAAATTTACTGAGTGAAATGATATTGAAAGAAAAAAGAAAATAAACCCAACATTAAAAACAAGCGACCAAAGACTAACGACCATGAAACGAGCCATTTTTCCGGGTTCTTTTGACCCAATTACCTTAGGACACGAAGATATTGTGCAAAGAGCCGATGATTTATTTGATGAAATTATAGTAGCTGTTGGGAACAATACAGATAAGAAATACATGTTTTCAACTCAAGAAAGATTAGCATTTATCGAGGCAACTTTCAAAAATTATCCTAAAGTAAAAGTGATGTCATTTGAAGGATTAACCATTGATTTTGCAAAAAAAATTAATGCCGGATACATTTTGCGAGGCTTGCGCAATCCGGCAGATTTTGAATTTGAAAAAGCCATAGCACAGACCAACAGAAAATTATCAGGCATAGAAACGGTGTTTCTGCTTACGGCTTCCGGTAAATCTTATATCAGTTCAAGTATTGTACGCGATGTTTACCGACACGGTGGAGATATTTCAGCACTGATACCGGAAAGTGTGGTTAAAATGATTTTAAAATAAATTAATAGATTTTATTAAAATATTATACTTTTGCAATCCCAATAAGTTTTGTGTTTTACATTTCAAGTTTTATATTTAATAACTTGAAACATTAAACATTGAACCTTAAACAAATAAAGGGGACGACCGGTTTTGACAGCAAGGTCAGGCGGACGGTAAGCATGCCGAGTAATGAAAACGCACTCGTAAATCTCATTTTCAAAAATTAAACGGCGAATCTAATTACGCATTAGCTGCTTAATCTGAATCAAGTAGGATTTTAAGCCACGCCACGCGGAATGTGTGGGGCTGATTGTCACTCGAAAGCTTTGGTTTACAGCGTTTGATAAAGTGGCATCGTAAAAGTAAACATAGGAATCGAATTGCTTCGTGATGGTTCCGAAATAACAGAAGATAAGCTTTAAGTAGGTTGTTCTTGGTCAGCTTAAGGTCGAAAATTAATTGAGAAATAAGCATGTAGAAAGCCCTTCGGTTGCTTGTTTGGACGCGGGTTCGATTCCCGCCGTCTCCACAAAACACTCCTTAAAAGTCCCGCTCAGGCGGGATTTTTTTTGTTTGCGTTGATAGTAAAGTTGATAAATATTGAAAAAACTTTAATTTTGTTTTTCGAAACAACTATATTATTTTTTCCTTTATTATTCGCTCACCTTAATAAATAGGCATAAAGAAATGCATCATAAGAAAACAAAATAAATCTATAGTACAAACGTGTCACAATTTCAATTTAAACAATTTACCATACATCAAAGCAGAACGCCGATGAAAGTAGGAACCGACGCTATGATACTCGGCGCATGGACTGATGTAAACCATGTGGACACTATCTTAGATATTGGTACCGGAACAGGTGTTTTAGCCCTAATGTTAGCGCAACGATGCGATGCTATGACTATAGATGCTGTTGAAATTGTTGCTGATGCCTACGAAGAAGCGGTAGAAAACTTTGAAAATTCCCCTTGGAGCGACAGGTTATTTTGTTATCATGCTTCTGTGCAAGAGTTGGCAGCAGCAACTGATGAAGGTTATGATGTGATTATTTGTAATCCTCCGTATTTTCCTCCGTCAAAAATAAAAAGTTACAATGGAAGAACGCTGGCAAGAGAAACGCATTTGTTGAATCATCTCACCCTTTTGAAAAACACCAAAAAACTTTTATCACCAAATGGTACTTGTGCTTTTTCAATTCCTTTTGAAATAGAGTCTTTCTTTATAGAACTCGCTCAAAATATGGGTTTATATTTACAACGTAGAATGAGAATGCGTGATAAAATGGAGAATGAACCGGTAAGAAGTTTCCTTCAATTTGGGTTTAACAAAAAAGAAGTAGCAGACAATATTCTAACTTTAAAAGAAGCTGATAATTCATATACTGAGCAATACAAAGATTTAACCAAAGAATTTTATATTTTATTTTAAAAAAATTAAATTTGTACGTTGAATAATACCTGATCAGGTAAAAAGTAAAATACAAGTTCTACTTGTATGAAGGATTCATCTGACAAATACAATTTTTTGGATTAACTCGTTATTTATACCAAGATGCATACATCAAATAACTTTCAGCAATGCGCTCTATTTCTCCAGAAATCAGCTCTTGTGAAATGTCCTTGACCTTTACCGCAGGAATACCGGCATAAATACTTCCACTTTCCACAATGGTGCCTTTGGTGACTACAGCGCCGGCAGCAATGATAGAATTAGAGTTAATTACGGCATCGTCTAATACGACGGCATTGATGCCTATCAGTACATTGTCGTGGATGGTGCAACCGTGTACTGTAGCATTATGAGCTATGGAAACGTTGTTGCCAATGTTGGTTGCCGATTTTTTATACGTGCCGTGAATCACGGCGCCATCTTGCACATTCACTCTATTGCCCATTTTGATGTAATTTACATCCCCACGAATCACCGCGTTAAACCACACGCTACATTCATCGCCCATCGTTACATCACCTACAACTACACTGTTTTCAGCAAAAAAACAATCCTTTCCTTGCTGTGGCGTTTTTCCGTTTACTGTTTTAATAATCATTCTTTTAAATTTTAAATCCTAATGTAACGTGGACTATCCCGAACTTTTCTTTGTCTTTAAAATCCGAAGACTGTTGTTTCAGACCTGCATGAACGTAATTATAGGTCAATTGACCGTAAAATTGGTCTATGAAATCATAACTTAAGCCGGCACCAACATTAAATCCGGTAAAACCTTGCTGACCTAACCCGTTTTTGTATTTGTAAAATGTAAATCCGGCATCGGTGTAGAGTTTTGCTTTTTGCATTGCATCTATGTTTACTTTCAAAACACCGTTGATATGACTCATTACAAAATTGATTTTGACCGGATTGGAATATTCGTATTTTTGATACGTTTGATTACTGTCAAACTTATATTCTATACCATAATTTGCAAATTCACTGTCCGTAAAAATAAATTGGAATGCTCCACCGAAAATACCGTCAACTTGAGGATAGTTATTTTTTTCATTCGGAATAGTAAAAGGATAATGAATTTCTGCATTAATTCCGGATTTTTGAGCATTTGAAAACAAGCTTGTTGTAATCAACAAAAGGGAAATAACATTTTTACTTAACATGGTACTATCTTTAAAAATTGATTAGATAATTTTGGGAATAAAAAAACATGTTAATTTTAATACTATTAAGGTTTTAATAAATCCATCGGCTTAAATAGCTGACGATTAACCCAATTAAAAATTCCATGTTTATTCAGATAGAATTATTTTGTAAAAATAAAAAAAATGTTTAAAGTTTAGCGTTAATACAGCTCAATTTCAATGATTCTAAGATTATCAAGTGGTTTGAAAGTCAAGGTTCTTTAATATTATTGATAGGATTAATGATTTTTAATTTTTTATTATGATATTTGTTTGCTTAAATTTTTTAAAAAAAGGAATCAGTCAAATCCTTTATAACTATTAAAAAACTTATAACTTTCCATGAGCAACACCTATTTTCACGAAGAACTTTTCTATTCTGCCGACAATGATATAAAAGACGGCTTTCTCGATGCTGCTGTTCAAAAATTAGAGCAAATCATTGAGGAAGATCCGAGTTTTGGGAAAGCCTATAACCATTTGGGCTGGCTCAATGAAACTAAATTTAAAAATTATCCTGAAGCAGAGCGTTTCTATAAATTAGCCATCACACATGCCCCCAATTATAGTGCAGGATTTACAAACTATGCATTTTTTCTCTCTTCATTGCACCGTTTTGATGAGTTACAAATATTGTTGGATGCAGCAATCAACGTTCCCGGCATCGACAAATCTACTATTTACAACGAATATGGAATTATGTTTGAACTCAAAGAGCAATTTGAATCCGCGATAGATTATTATAAAAAATGTATCAAAACCACCCTGAATAAAGACACCATGAATCTCGCTATGGAATCTATTGAAAGATGTAAAACTAAGATGAGTTTGTAAAAAAAATTATATGCCAAGAATAGTTGTGTCCGTATCCAATGATTTAGTGACTGATCAGCGCGTAAGGAAAGTTTGTCAAACACTTTTTGATAATGGTTACGATATATACCTGATAGGTAGAAAACTTCCCGATAGTCTTACAATGGACAGACCTTACAAAGTACATCGAATGAATCTTTTTTTTCGGAAAAAAGTTTGGTTCTATGCTGAACTAAACATCCGACTGTTTTTCAAATTACTCTTTACAAAAAAGGATATTTTACTTGCCAATGATTTAGATACTTTATTACCCAATTATATTATTTCCAAGATATTTAGAAAAAAACTAGTCTATGATTCTCACGAATTTTTTACTGAAATTCCTGAATTGATACATCGACCTCAGGTTCAAAATGTATGGCTCAATATTGAAAAGTACATTTTTCCTAAGCTAAAAAACGTTATTACGGTCAACCACAAGATCGCAAGTATTTATCATGAGAAATACAATGTTCCGGTGCACATCATCCGCAATATTTCACCCAAAATTGAGAAACGAAATATAGATTCTGATAAAAAAAATCAAATGGCTAACGGAAAGAAAATACTAATCCTACAAGGTTCCGGCATCAACAGAGACCGTGGAGTTGAAGAAGCCGTTACAATGATGCAACATGTTGATATTGCGGTTCTTATAATTATTGGAAGTGGAGAAGTTATTCCAGATTTAAAGAAATTTTGTAAAGAAAAAAAATTGGAAAACAAGGTTAAATTTATTGGTAAATTGCCTTACCCTGAGCTGATTGAATATACCCAAATGGCTGACTTGGGACTTTCATTGGACAAAGGAACCAACCTAAATTACGAATACAGTTTACCCAACAAAATTTTTGATTATATTCAATGCAATGTCCCTTTAATGGTTTCCAACAGAAGATTAGTGGCAGAAATTGTGAAGCAACATCAAATCGGATTTGTTTTTTACGACCACAATCCAATCGAAATGGCAAAATTAGTAAACAACGCGCTTACTGATGAGATTCAATATGAAAAATGGAAAAAGAATTTGCAAGAAATTGCTTCAATTTACACTTGGGAAAACGAATCCAAAAAATTATTAGATATCTATCAAAATTTGAAATAAAGTATGGTTTACATCTATTCCGAACATAAAACCAAAAGATTACAATACACTTGCGAAGTACTTTTCAAGTCTGTTTTAGATACTGATTTCAAGATAGTTGACCAATCCACATTTGAAAAAATTGAAAATGAACCCAAAATCAATTATAGTTCTAAAATTATTGAAAATGCTATAAATATTGTTCCACAATCACTACTTTTTGAAGAAAATATAGTTGATCAAGGTATTCAAGTTCATTGGCAAAATAATATTCCCTACTTTTTTAAAACTTCTCAACTTTCTGAAATAGAATATGATATATTTTCTATGCTTTTCTATATGGTGAGTCGTTATGAAGAATATTTGCCGTTCGAACCGGACGTTCACGGACGCTTTTCCGCCAAAATCTCTATTGCCTACAAAGCCAATTTTTTAGAACTTCCGGTAGTGCATTTGTGGGCTAATGAGTTGATAAAATATGTGTTAGCAAAATATCCAACTTATACATTTCCTGAAAAAAAATTCTCTCAAATCAACAGCATTGATATAGATATTGCCTACCATGTCAAAGGCAAACCATTAACAAGACAATTGGGTGGATTTGTAAAATCCTTATTTAGATTTGATTTCCAAGACATTAAACAAAGATTTCAGTTTTACACAACCGGTAAAGATATTTTTGACACGTATTATTTTATTGAGCAATCCATAAAAAAATCGAACATCCCAACCGTTTTTTTTATTGAATTAGGAAAACACGGAAAATTTGATAAGAATTTGCCGTTAAATTCTATTTTAAAAAATTTAATTCATCGTTTATCCAAAATCGGGGAAGTTGGGATTCATCCTTCTTATCAATCCAATTCCAATATTGATGAATTAAAACGCGAAATCAATAGTTTATCGAAAGTTTTGGAGAAAAAAACAACGTTAAGTCGACAACATTTTTTGAAATTGCTTTTTCCCGCTACCTATGAAAACTTGATAGCAAACGGCATCACTACGGATTATACCATGGGTTATGCAGATCAAATTGGATTTAGAGCAGGAATGTGTGTTCCCTACCCATTTTTTAATTTGAAAATGAACGAAATCAGACCTTTGACGCTTGTTCCTTTTCAGATCATGGAGGGTACTTTGAAAGATTATATGCAGTTGGACATGGAAAATGCAATAAAAAAAGTAAAAGAAATGAAAGAAAATATTAAATCGGTAAAGGGAACCTTTGTCAGTATTTTCCATAATTCAACATTGTCAAATGAAGGCGAATGGAAAGATTGGATAAAAATTTATGAAAATATACTTTCAAACGATTGAGTAGAGTTTGAGAAAATGACTTAATTTTGCTGTTTTAAAAACTCTGAAAGGGTTTGAAACCCTTTCAGAGTTAAAAATTTTAAATTATACATTTTGAATACTAAAAAAGTTCTCATAGATGCTTCTCGAATTATCACGGAAGCCTTAGTACAATCAGGGGCGGATATTTTTATCGGCTATCCCATTACACCCTCTAATTTATTTTATTCCTATGGCAAACAGCGTTTCCCACAATTCATGGCAGGACCGGATGAAATTTCCGTTTTGCAATGGATGAGCGGGTTTTCCGCTTCAGGGAAATTACCCGTTACCGCCACTGCTTTTCCCGGATTAGCCTTAATGACCGAAACGCTCAATATGGCTTATATGATGGAATTACCAATGGTTTTGGTGATTACACAACGTTTAGGTCCAAGTACGGGTTCTGCTACAACCGGTGCACAAGGTGATTTGAAATTTGTGGACGGCGTCATTTCCGGTGGATTGCCCTTGCCCGTATTTTCGCCCTCCAATTTCAACGACGCTTGGACCTTAGCACACGAAGCAGTAAAAACCGCCATCAACTTCCGAACTCCGGTTATTCTATTGACTTCCAAAGAATTGGTTATGACTCAGAAGAGTTTTGATGTGAGTACCTTAGAACCTTTGCAAAAAGTGGACAGAACGCCAAAACCATACGAAAAACCCTATCAAACCTATAAAGCCGGCGAAGATAAAGTTCCGACATTTTTACCTTTATTTAATGAGATGGAGCAAGTGAGATTCAATTCATCTACACACAATAATATGGGATTAATAGGTAAAAACGACGCAGAAAGTTTGGGTAACACATGGCGTTTACGCGAAAAATTGGAAACCAGAATCGATGAATTTACTTTCTACGAATACGATGCGCAAGAAAATGCAAAACATCTGATTGTTTCATGGGGAATTTCAGCCGATGCCGCACGAGATGCTGTTGCTCAACTACGCAATTCCGGAGAAAAAGCGAGTTTGCTCGTTGCCAAAACTTTATTGCCTGTACCACCCAAAATTTATGAAATCATAGACGCCTATGATAAAGTAACTTTTGCAGAAGAAAACATGACCGGAATGTATAAAGAATTGTTATATGGTAAACACCAAAACAAACACATCAACGTAGCAACCAAATTTGGTACTATGTTGTCGCCAAGTGAGATAGTGGAGAAAGTGAAAGAATTTATTGAATAAATCATTTTTTTTAATTTATCTAAAAACTTAACAAAGATTTTTTTTCATTCTAAAAAATAAATGAATAGTTTTATCTCAAATAATGAATCTTTATTTTCAAAAATAGCAGATTTACTAATTTTTGCTAGAAAAAGAATTGTTCAATCTGTTCATCAAACAATGTCTATGACCTATTTTGAAATAGGTAGAATGATTGTTGAAGAAGAACAAAATGGAAAAGAACGAGCCACTTATGGCAAGCAAGTTTTAAAAGAATTATCAAAACGTTTGACATCTGAATTTGGAAAAGGTTTTTCAGTGGAGAACTTAGATAGAATGCGTTTTTTTTATAAAACATACGCTTCACAAATTTCGTCAACAGTGTTGACGAATTCTGATTTTGATAACACTATTCAATATCAATTCAAGTTAAGTTGGTCTCATTATCTTATGCTAATGAGAATTGATACTATTGAAGAACGAAGATTTTATGAAATAGAAGCCATTGAAAATAATTGGAGTCTTAGAGAACTCCAAAGACAGTTTAATAGTGCACTATTTGAAAGATTATCTTTAAGTAGAGACCGTCATCAAGTAAAAATTCTATCAGAAAAAGGGCAAATTGTAGAAAAACCGCAGGATGCAATGAAAGACCCTTACGTTTTAGAGTTTTTAGGAATACCAGAATCTGAAAAATTTTCTGAAACTGATCTTGAACAAAAACTAATTGATAAACTAGAGCATTTTTTACTAGAATTAGGAAAAGGATTTACTTTTGTAGGAAGACAAGTAAGATTTTCTTTTGATGATAAACACTTCAGAGTTGATTTGGTTTTTTACAATCGTATTTTACAATGTTTTGTATTAATAGATCTAAAAATAGGAGAAATAACACATCAAGATTTAGGGCAAATGCAAATGTACGTGAACTATTATGACAGGTTTGTGAAATTGGATACTGAAAATAAAACAATCGGTATTATCTTATGTAAAAAGAAGAATGACACACTTGTAGAAATTACCTTACCTGAAAACAATGAACAAATTTTTGCCAGTAAATATCTCACGGTTTTACCGAGTAAAAAAGAATTAAAAGATTTAATAAATAACAAAGATTTTTAAAAAATAATATTAACATAAAAAAAAGACTTCATTCAAAATGGAAGTACAAGAAAAAATATTAACCAACGTTAAAATGCCGTTTTGTCCGGGATGCGGACACGGTATTTCCACCCGCAGTATCAGTGAAGCCCTTGAACAATTGGGTTATAAACGCAAGGATGTTTCCATAGTGAGCGACATAGGTTGCTCAGGCTTGGTAGATCCGCTTTTTGACACACACAGCATTCACGGATTGCACGGAAGATCGCCTGCATTGGGTGTGGGTGTATCGTTAGGAAATGAATTACCCAACAAAAAAACCATTGTCATTCAAGGAGATGGTGGAGCCACCATTGGATTGCAACATATTTTGGAAGCTGCACGTAGAAATGTGGATATGACTTTGGTTATCTTCAATAACATGCTTTTTGGAATGACCGGCGGACAAATGAGCGGACTTTCCACCAACCAATTTAAAGATTACAAACAAAGCGCTGATGAAGCAGACCCTTATGATGTCATTCAGTTGGCACACACAGCAGGTGCTGCCTATGCACGCAGAGTAAACCATATTGCCAATTTTACAGATGCGTTAAAAGAAGCCATTGCTACACGCGGGTTTTCTGTGGTGGAATTGGCAAGTTTATGTACATCCTATTCCATGAAAAAAGTTTCCGAATATCAGGAATATATCGTGGAAGAAGAAAAATTCATCAATGATCGTCCTGTGGGACATTCACCGGTGAGATCCACAAAACCCTTGATTGAAAACATGAAAGGCTTGGACACTTTGTTTGGTAATAATTTGGAAGGACGAATTGGCGTTTTAATAGCCGGAAGTGCCGGTGGTGGCGTTCAATCTGCTGCACAGCAATTGGCGCAAGCAGGAATTTTAGCAGGATTGCATAGCACGATGAAAGGAGAATATCCCATCACGGTAGGAACCGGATTTTCTGTTGCCGAAGTCATTTTATCGAAAGAACCCATCAATTATACCGGATTGGAAAAAGCCGATGTAGCACTTATTATCACCGATGATGGATATAAAAAAGTTAAAAACATTCTGTCTGATAAAACCCAAGTTTTGATTGATGAAAAAGTGGAAATGGAAACCAATTTCACCAAAAAAGGGTTTACCAAAGCAGGTGGTAAAAAAGGAGCAGCCCTGAGTGCTTTGGCATATTGGCTCAATGAAAGTAACGTATTTTCACCCGATGCCTTGCTAAAAGTGGTTGAAAATCACAAGTATGCAACGGAATTAAGTGAAGCAATCAGTAGTTACAAAAACGTATAAATCATAAAAAAAGTCGGTTACTAATCTAACCGACTTTTTTATTTTTTTAAATGGAAAGAACTTTTTAAATTTTCTTAGACAATTCCTTAATCGCTTGTTCGTCGTTTTTGGGAACTATCATTAAAGTATCCTGATAATCTACCACAATAAAATCTTGCAACCCTTTGATAATAACTTTCTTACCTTTATCCGTGCGGATGATGTTTTGCTGTGCATCTTCAAAATATACTTGTGCATGGACTACGGCATTATCATGAGCATCTTTATCTAATTTTTGATGCAAAGCACCCCAAGTTCCTAAATCATTCCAACCCATATCCACAGGTAAAACAAATACATTTTCGGCTTTTTCCAAAATGGCATAATCTACTGATATGTTCTCACTTTTCGGATAATTTTCTTGAATAAATTCACTTTCTTTATCCGTATTATACACAGCATTCCCTTGGCTGAGCAATGCAAATGTCTGTGGCAAGTATTGTTGAAAAGCCTTTAAAATACTTTTGGATGACCAAATAAAAATTCCGGCATTCCACAGAAAATCACCACTTTCAATGAATCTCACTGCATTTTCATAATCCGGTTTTTCAGTGAAGCGGGTTACTTTTTTAATATCCGTTTTTCCTTTTTCAAATTGGATGTAACCATATCCCGTGTTGGGATAAGTTGGAACGATACCCATGGTCATTAAGACATCTTGCGCCTGACATTGATGATAAGATTGCAATAATTTTTCTAAAAAAATATCTTCGCGGTCTATCCAATGATCACTGGGCGCAATGAGAATCAAAGCGTCAGGGTTGAGCGCATTGATTTTCAAGGCAGTGTAGAGTATTGCCGGTGCTGTGTTGCGCATAGCAGGTTCTAAAACTAATTGATTTTCAGTAATTAAAGGCAACTGTTGTAGCGTTAATTCCTTGTATTTTTCATTGGTAGAAATTAAGATGTTTTCCGCCGCAACCAAGGGCAAGATTCGGTCAAAAGTTTGTTGTAACAACGATTTTCCTGTTCCCAACAAATCATGAAATTGTTTTGGGTTTTCGGGTGTACTCACTGGCCAAAATCGGCTACCAACGCCACCGGCCATGATGACTGCGTATAGGTTTTTGTTTGAGATTTGTGTTTCTTTGTTCATTGATAAATGTGGAAATTTGGAAATGTGTTAATTTGGAAATGCGATGCACTGAGCTTGTCGAAGTGTGTTAATTTAGAAATTTAGAAATGCAATGCCCAAGTTTCCCTAAGTTCCATAATATGCTAATTTGCTAATCAGCTAATTAACTAATTTTCAAAACCTCCGCATGGGCACTTACCAAATATTGTTTTTTAGTTCTTACTTCTTCGCAAAGATAGCGGGTTCGGCGCAATTCTCCTAATTTAAAACGCTTGGTGTTGAGTTCAAACACAGTTCCAATAGACAACTGATGTAAATAAGTTTTTTCTTCAGTTTGCGGATCGTATTTTCTTAAAACCTTTACCAAATGTGGGTCTGCTCCACTTGATGCTTTGGGATTTTTCATGTGTTTGGCTAATACAGACAACACATCATCTGGGAAAACTTCGGGTCTGAGCAAAGGCAACATCAAATATTTGAATTCTGTTTTCCATTCTATTCCGTGTGGTGCTGTATTTCGCTTGTTTTTTTTAAAATTCAAAAAATGAGCCAATTCATGCACCAAAGTAATCAAAAAAGCGTACGGATTCAAATTGAAATTGACCGTTATTTGTGGTTTTGCATTACCGGAAACCCTAAAATCGCCGTGTTTAGTCAAGCGTTCACGTGTAATTTTGAGATGCAAAGGATGTTTTTCCAACAATTCAATGATGTAATCAATGGAATCAATCGGAATATATTCTGATAAAACTTTATGGTAGTGTGCTTTGTTCAAATTAGATTTGATTCAAATAATTTTCAATTTTCTTTCGGTCGCTGAGCGCAGCAGAAACGTACCTTTTGCATTTCAAGGCGTCGAATGAGCCACTTGCAGGACTTTTCCATTAAAAAACTGCGCTCCATTCAAAGCGAAATCTGCTATAAACGTTGCCATTTCTTCTGCTGTAGTTGGTGCTTGAAAATTCGGAAATGCTTCTGCCAGCATCTCGGTTTGCACGGCTCCCAATGCCAAAGCGTTGAAAGAAATTTTTTGCTCCTTATATTCTTCCGCCAAAACTTCGGTGAGTGTAATCAAAGCCCCTTTTGACGAACTGTATGCTGACAATCCTGCAAATTTTGAACTTCCTTGAATGCCACCCATACTGCTGATGTTCAACATATGGCTACCTTTTTGCATTTTAGGCAACAAAAATCGAGTTAATTCTGCTACGGCAAAAACATTCACTTGATATACCTCTTGAAAATCTTGGTTAGTAAGGGTTTCAAAGGGTTTGTTGATGAGTTTTCCCGCATTGTGAATCACGATGTCAATAGTATTAAATTGATTTACATCCAACAGTTTAGAAAAATCAGGATGGGAAAAATCAACAGAAATTGCTTTTATATTAGGCAAATTTTCCAATGCAGCAATATTGCGTGATAGTGCTGTAATTTTGTGTTTCTTAGAAAGAATTTTTACCAATTCCAACCCAATGCCACGTCCGGCACCTGTGATTATGATGTTTTTTTGACTCATGCTACAAAGGTAAAAATTAGTATGATTATAAAAACCATTTCCATGCTAATATCGTTTCAATGTTTTTATCTTTATTTAACATCCTTTTAATAAATAATTTATATCCATTGAAAATATTATTTAATCAAGAATTACTTAATTTTTATGAATTATTATTTTTAATTTTTGTTATTACAAAAAAATAATCTGATTTATTCTTTCATAAAGAAAGGTTATCAGTTTATTTTATTCTTTTTTGATGGATAAAAAACGAGTAAAACCCAATGTTCCACTCATGGCATTTAATAAAAATAGATCTTCCTGACCGTTTACTATCCACATTTCTACATTATTTTGTTGGCATATTTCTGCTGCAATCATTTTGGAAGACATACCGCCGGTACCCAAATCTGATTTTGAATCTCTTGCTAAATGGGTAAAATTTTTGAGTTCAACCACTTCTTTAATTAAAGTAGCTTGTGGGTTTTTTTTGGGATCATCGGTGTATAAACCATTGATGTCCGAAACCAAAACCAATAAATCTGCCTGTACTAAACCCGCAGTGAGTGCAGCCAATTGGTCATTGTCGCCAAAGGTTATTTCCTCCGTAGCCACGGTATCATTCTCGTTGATAATGGGAATAAATCCATTGTAAATCAAGGCATCTAAGGTGTTGATGATATTTTGTCGCGAATTTTCATTTTGAAAATCAGAGTAGGAAAAAAGACATTGAGCCACCTCCAATTGAGATTTTTTAAATATCTCTTGATAAATCTCCATTAATATAGGTTGACCTATGGCAGCCAATGCTTGCTTGAGTGGTAATTCAGATTGAGAAGCCTTCAGTTTAAAATGTTGTTTGGCTGCTGCAACCGCTCCTGAAGATACTATAATGACATGAAATTTCTCTTGCAACGCTACAATTTGATGAGCAATATCCATTAATTTTTCTCGAGAAATTTCCCATTTCCCTTGAGTCAAAGTGCTGCTTCCAAATTTTATGACAAGTTTTTTTTTCATACTTTATAAGTTACAATGATTAATGCCACTACTGCTTTAATATAGACAAAAAAGCAGTGACAATGATAGACTATATTTAAGGACAAAGCAAAGCGGTTTCATTTCAAAGTTGCGAAAATAGCAAAATTTATCGCACTTGACCATCGCCTTTTACAAACCATTTATTGGTGACCAAATGCTCCACTCCTAAGGGTCCTCTGTGGTGCAATTTTGTAGTACTGATGCCCATTTCTGCTCCTAATCCAAATTCTCCGCCATCTGTAAAACGAGTAGATGCATTGTGATAAACAGCCGCACAATCTACATTTTGCATAAAATTTTCGGCTAATGCTTCATCTTCCGTAAGGATAGAAGCAGAATGCCCTCCCGAATGGGTATTGATGATTTCTATTGCCTCCTCTATACCGTCAACTTGATTTATGGTGATTTTCATTGATAAAAACTCCTCTTTCCATAAATCTGCAGTAAATGAATGTACTTTTTGAGATAGAATCAATTGAATGTCATTATCGGCAAAAACAGTTACTTTATGTTGCAACAATTCGCTGACTAATTGGTTAATTTTTCCACTAAAATGAGGTATTTTACTGTCAACCAATATTTTATCCAAAGCATTGCAAGCACTCGTCTTTTGTGTTTTGGCATTGAGAATTATCCTAATAGCTTGTTCAAAATCGGCAGAAGGTTCTATATAAATAAAATTATTGCCTCTACCACTGACCAAGACCGGAATTTTAGTATTATTTTCCACAAAATTGATTAAACCTTCTCCACCACGCGGAATAATTAAATCTACTTTTTGAGTGGGATTCATTAGAAAAATTTGAGTTTCGGTTCTGTCTATATTTAGATATTGAATCCATTGACTGCTACAATTATTTTCAAGCAGTGCTTTTTGCCACAACGCTACCAAAATTAGATTGGTATGTATAGACTCTTTTCCGCCTTTCAGTAAGATTTTGTTTCCTGCTTTAAAAGCAATAACCGCTGCTTCAACTGTTACGTCGGGGCGAGATTCGTATATGATTAAAACGGTACCAAAAGCTGCAGTTTGGTTGGTGATTTTCAAACCATTGGGATGGCTAAAATGATATAACTCCACACCCAATACGTCAGGCATTTGCTCAACTTGCTTCAAAGCGGCAATCATCGCTTGTATTTTCTTTTCATCCAATTTTAACCGTTCGTACAAGGCGGCATCTTCTGAGCCAAAAGCCGTGATATCTTTTTGATTTTCTAATAATATTTCCGTTTGATGCAACGCAATGAAACTACCCATAGAGGCTATAACTTGGTTGCGGGTTTGAAGTGTTAAGGTCATTTTTTAATGTGCCAATTTGAAAAATTGAAAAATTGAAAATTTGAAAATTTGAAAATGTGCTAATGCGATGCACTGAGCCTGCCTGCACTGAGCTTGTCGATTCCGATAGTTATCGGAAGTCGAAGTGTGCTAATTTGAAAATTTGAAAATGTGCTAATTGAGACTAAGTTTGCCAAACTTCTACTTCTATTCTTTTGTAATGTATGATTTTGTATTGTTGTATTGTTTTATTCTTTCTAAAAGAATAAAACAAACTTGTATTAGGCTTTTATCAAATTTTCATTCAAATATCACCGAATTATACGCTCCCAAATCGGCGGGATTGGGTCTGGTTTTTCCTAAAATATCGCTTTGAATCAACTCGGTTCCATTGCTCCACACAGCTTTTCCTATTCCGGCTGAATTATTTCCTACCCACATTTTATTAACATTTACAAACTCATTTTTAAAATCCGGATTTTGATTGAATAAATTACCTACAAAATGAGTGGCATCATTGAAGTTGTACAGCGGATTATTGGTATAATTATTCCCCACATCATTGAATCGGATGAGATTATTAGTAAACAAGTAATTAAAATTGCCAGCATCAACTTTTTCCAATTTCATCTCTATATTGTTGCTGCCGTAGATAATGCAATTGGTAAAATCGGCTTTATTTAGGTTAAAAGGATAGTAGATTTCATTTTTGTCTTTGTAAAAATTATTGAGATAAACCGTTGGAAAACTGCGTGTTCCACTCCAATAGTTGGCAAAAGTGCAATGCGTAAAATCGTAAACACCGCCTTGTAATCCCACAAAAGCACTTGACCCAAAGTTGTTAAACACTAAATTCATCCCTTTAATATTGGAATGAATAGCATACAATCCATAGACTGAATGATTGTAAAATTGAGAATTTTTAATTTCCAGAACAGGCGTGTTTTCATCAGTATATCCATCCACCAACAAACCAACACTACCATTTTTAATAGTAGCATAATTGATAATATTGTTTTTGCTACTGATTATTTGATTTCCCTTAGTAGTACTCCTAAACCAAATTACACCCCATTGTCCTGCCGTATTTTCAAAGTAAGGTTCCAAGCGGTCACCCTGTATTGTAACTTCGGTTTCAGGTTGTCCTTCTATATTCAAACTTCCGTTAATATGTAAACTCGAAAAAGGATTGATAATCAAACCGGAATTAGCGTGAAAATGCACTTTGGCTCCGGGTTGAATGGTTAATGTTTTGGGATTATTGGGGTCATTATTATAAGTACCAACAGCTGCATAACCATAAATAACATAAGGTTTTTCGTTTGTAAATGTTAATAAAGAGTCCTCAATATAAAATCCTTTTATTTCTGTTTGTATAGAATCTAACATCAATGTCTCAATAAACCCATTTTCATTTTTATTTGGATAGAGAAAAATTGCATCCTGCACCAAGGTTACCAAATTGACTTTCTGTTCATTAATTCCGGTGTCAAATAAAATTTCATCTATATAAATTGGACTAGGAATCGAGTCAATATTTTCCGTTGTTTCTATAAAAACAAAGATGCTGTCTTGGGCTAAAATATCAATATTTTCAAAGGATTTACCGGCTAATCCGTCCACGTTTAATCGGTAACCCGAATTATTTCCACGTCCCAATTTTATGGAAGGAATAGTAATCGCTTTCTTGCTTCTATTGTAAACTTTTAACCTATAAGTACTTGACCCTATATTGGTAAAAACCGTATCGAGATAGACCGTGTCTTTTGAAAATTCTAACTGCCCTTGCGATAATTCCGTACTGAAATCCATCCGACAAGAAGCGAGGGAAATTCCCAAAACAACCATTAAAAAAAATGTAATATTTCTAAACATAATGTGTTTAATTACGAATTACGTCCCGAAACCTCGCCTTGCGTGGCAGGTCTTTCGGGATACGAATTACAATATACAAATTACAATATACAAATTACGATTTACGTCCCGAAACCACGCTCACGTCAAGTTGAAAATCACGCATTGAGCGTAATTTTCAATCCGATAGCTATCAGATTGCGGGTTCCGATAATTATCGGAATCACTACGTTCAGCCTAATAATCAATAACCAAATAATCAATAATCAACTAAAAACGCAATATTAAGAAAAATGTTGCAAAAAAAGGCGTTACGTAATTCACTATCTAATCTTTTTGTTTTTTTCACAAAATTACATACCTTATATGGTATATTATTAAGAATATTGCTATATAATACCCCATAAAGGGTATAATATGTATGGTTTTGTATAAAAATATACCATAAATGGTATTAAATATCAAATATTTAGTATATTTGCATTTTAAAAGGTATAAATATGCGAGAAAATCTAACTGATTTAAGTAAACACATCAAATTGAAACGCAAGCAAAACCGACTCACACAACCCGAGTTAGCATTGAAAGCCGGCGTTGGTTTACGCTTTGTGCGAGATTTGGAACAAGGTAAAAGCACTTTACGAATGGATAAAGTCAACGATGTATTAAGACTATTTGGAGAAACATTGGGACCAATTCCATTGGACAGAGCGTTACTCATTAAATAAAATAGTATAAGATGAATAGAAGCGGAAATGTATATATTAAGCAACTTTTTTGTGGTGTAATCCGTGAAAACGAAAACGGTTATTCTTTTCAATATGATAGAAGCTATCTCCATAATGATTTTGCACATGCGGTAAGTTTGACCCTGCCCCTTAAAGAAACGTCCTACGAAAGTAAAACCTTGTTCGCTTTTTTTGATGGTTTGATACCGGAAGGATGGCTATTGAACTTGGCTGAAAAAAATTGGAAAATAAGCCATAACGACAGAATGGGATTACTTCTCACCTGTTGTAAAGACTGTATAGGAGACATCAGTATTATTAGAAATGAAGAATTATAAAAAAAAATATTTAGCAAAAACCAATCTGCCGGATGAAGCGCAAGAAAAAAGCACGCATAACGGTAAAAGATGTTTGTATTGTTACGAACCACTTTTTGACCCGCATTCCGATTTTCACGAAGCGTGTAACAAACGATTTTTTGGGCAATTAAAAACGCCTCAACTCGCTTACGATTTAAATGAATTACAAGCATTGGCAACGCAAGTAATACAAAGTCAAATGGCTGTTACCGGCGTTCAAGCAAAAGTTTCATTGAGTTTACACAGAAAAGATGAAAAAAATTTGACCAAAAAACTTACCATAGTAGGTCTTTATGGAGATTACATACTAAAACCTCCTTCGGAACATTACGAGCAATTGCCCGAATTGGAAAGTGCCACCATGCACATGGCAGCTGTTTGTGGGATAAATGTGGTACCACACAGCTTGGTTAGGCTTCAAGACCAAACGCTTTGCTACATCACAAAACGGGTGGATAGAACCCGAAAAGGAAAACTTCACATGGAAGATATGTGTCAACTCAGTGAGCGATTAACCGAAGATAAATACAAAGGCAGTCATGAGCAAGTGGCAAAATTAGTTTTGAAATATGCCTCAAATCCACTTTTGGATGTCAGTAATTTTTATGAGCAAGTTTTGTTTAGTTTTTTCACTGGAAATGCGGATATGCATTTGAAAAATTTTTCACTTTTAGAAATAGAAGTACAAGGCATGAGCTTGAGCCCGGCTTACGATTTAGTACCTACCGCATTGGTTAATCCTGATGATACGGAAGAGTTAGCTCTTACACTCAATGGTAAAAAAAGAAAATTAAAATATGATGATTTTTTAGCAGCGTATGAAAATTGTGGTTTGAGCAAAAAGGTTTTAGATCATACTTTGGAGCTATTTGTGTATGCTCAACCTGAAATGGAAGCTGTTTTAGAAAAAAGTTTTGTGAGTGATGCGTTTAAAATGAAATATAAAGCATTGATGCAACGAAGATATGATCAGTTGGGATTATAAATTTGATAATTTTAAAAAGTAAACGAATAGCTGCTTAGTACGTCTGAAATAAGGCAACAGGCAGTTGGGTAGAAGGCTAAAGAAAGTTGGAAGTTAGAATTTGGCATAGCTGCACATTAGCAAATTTTCAAATCGAAGTGCAACGAAGATCCCGCAAAGTTGAAAATCACGCATTGGCGTGAGCGGGATTATCAAATTTCCAAATTAATTGTTAATAACTTCTCGTTTTCACACCCTAAAAACTCCAAAAAAAACAAGCATTTTCTTATCTTTGCAAATTACTAAAATCTCAATAAAAACAAGCGTTAGATTATGAGCGACGAAATCAAAAAAGATGCCTATTCAGCTGAGAGCATCCAAGCATTAGAGGGAATGGAGCACGTACGTAAACGTCCGTCAATGTATATTGGCGATATTGGCGTGCGCGGTTTACATCATTTGGTATATGAAGTAGTAGACAATTCTATTGATGAGGCAATGGGAGGTTATTGCGATACGATTAATGTTTATATCAACGAAGATAATTCTGTTACTGTAAAAGATAATGGTCGCGGGATACCTGTAGATCATCACAAAAAAGAAGGTGTATCCGCACTGGAAGTAGTAATGACCAAAATTGGTGCCGGAGGAAAGTTTGACAAAGACTCCTATAAAGTTTCCGGTGGTTTACACGGGGTTGGGGTTTCGGTAGTAAATGCGCTTTCTATCCATTTAAAAGCTGAAGTGCATCGCGATGGTAAAATTTGGCAACAAGAATACGAACGTGGAAAAGCGTTATATCCTGTAAAATCGGTAGGTGAAAGCACCGAACGTGGAACAATTGTAACCTTCAAACCCGACTTTGAAATATTCCAACAGACTTTGGAATACAGTTATGAAACATTAGCAACCCGTATGCGTGAATTGGCTTTTTTAAATAAAAAACTCCACATTAGCATTACTGATTATCGTCAGAAAGACGATGAGGGTAACTTTATTTCAGAAATTTTTTACAGCGAAGTGGGTTTGCCGGAATACATCAAATATTTGGAAGGCACACGAGAACCTTTGATCTCCAAAGTGATTTCTATGGAAGGTGAAAAACAAGGCGTTCCGGTAGAAGTAGCAATGACCTACAATACAACTTATGCAGAAAATTTACATTCTTATGTAAATAACATCAACACCCACGAAGGCGGAACGCATTTAGCAGGATTTAGAAGAGGTTTGACTAATACTTTGAAAAAATACGCCGAAACTTCCGGTTTGCTTGACAAAGTAAAAGTGGAAATTACCGGTGATGACTTCCGCGAAGGTTTGACAGCCATTATTTCGGTAAAAGTACAAGAACCCCAATTTGAAGGACAAACTAAAACCAAATTGGGTAACCGCGAGGTAACTGCTGCCGTAAGTCAAGCAGTTTCTGATATGTTAGACATATATTTGGAAGAAAATCCCAATGAAGCCCGATTGATTGTTGAAAAGGTAATTTTAGCGGCAACCGCGAGACAAGCAGCGCGCAAAGCCCGCGAAATGGTACAACGCAAAAGCGTAATGTCTATTGGTGGTTTGCCTGGAAAACTGAGCGATTGTTCTAACAACGATCCTGTTCAATCAGAAATATTTTTGGTGGAAGGAGATTCGGCAGGTGGAACTGCAAAACAAGGACGAGACCGAAATTTTCAAGCCATTATGCCCTTGCGCGGTAAAATATTGAACGTAGAAAAAGCCATGCAACACAAGGTTTTTGACAACGAAGAAATCCGAAATATTTATACAGCATTGGGTGTAAGTATCGGGACAGAAGAAGACCCAAGAGCATTGAATATGGTCAAATTGCGTTATCACAAAGTAGTGATCATGACAGATGCTGACGTGGACGGAAGCCACATCACCACATTAATTCTCACTTTTTTCTTTCGTTACATGCGTGAATTGATTGAAGCAGGCTATGTGTATGTTGCCACTCCACCATTGTATTTGGTAAAAAAAGGAAACAAAAAAGAATATGCTTGGAATGACCAACAACGCGAATTGATTACCCAACAAATGGGTGGAAGCACTACTATTCAGCGTTACAAAGGTCTTGGAGAGATGAATGCGGAACAATTATGGGATACTACGATGAACCCTGAATTTAGAACTTTACGCCAAATAACCATAGAAAGTGGTGCTGAAGCAGATAGAATTTTCTCCATGTTGATGGGTGAAGATGTGCCACCACGCAGGGAATTTATTGAGAAAAACGCTATTTATGCTAATATTGATGCTTAAAAAAACACTTTCAATTTTTATTATATAAATTGGAATTCATCTGAAATTTTTATTTTTTTTTAGGTGTTTTAGTGAAAAAACCACAAAATCTATTGTTAAGATTTTGTGGTTTTTTTTTAGATTTTTTTATTTCTTTTTCTTCCAAAAGTTTGTTATCTTTGCTTATATCAAAAACTTAAATCCACAATATAGTAATGAAAACATTTCGCACTTTAATTATTCTTGGGTTCTTTCTTTCTTTCTTTCCCGTTAATGCTCAGATAGAAGAAATTTTTTCAGCGCGTGATGACGCCCAAACCTATTTAAATCACTATATGAGCCCGGTAATGGACGGATTGATGTACAATTTAAACAACGGTTGGTACACCACCGGAAAAACCCATAGCAAATGGGGTTTCGATCTTACTATTACTGCTTCTATTGCTATGATTCCCGATGAAGATAAGAGTTTTGTATTCAATGCGGCGGAATATAATTATTTAACACTTAACGGAACCAATAACATTTTACCCACTGTAGCCGGAGGAGAAACTTTAGCCACATTAACTGCTACTAAAGATGGTGAGAGTATAGATTTTGATGCCTTAAACGGATTAGGTGAAGATTGGCCTAAAGACTTTTTTATCCCTGTTTCTGTGCCTACCCCGATGGTGCAAGTAGGCTTAGGCTTGCCTTCAAAAACAGATGTAAAACTTAGATATGTCCCAAACGCTACTTATAAAGAGTTAGAATATGGATTAATGGGTGTCGGAATTCAACATGATTTAACACAACATTTTAAATTTTTGGAAAGCATCCCTACGTTTCATTTATCAGCATTAGCAGCATTTACAAATACCCGTCTCAATTATACCCCCACAAATTCAAAAGTAGAAGGCGAAAATCAGCATTTGGAAATGGGTATAAACGCTTATACCCTACAATTGATTGGGGATATTAATTTGAAATTAGTAAATTTTTATCTTGGATTAGGCATTACTAACGGAAAAACTACATTGAATGCTTTAGGAACTTATAAATTTGATTTTGATGGAAATAATTCCTACGACACGAATGAAATCATAGTAGATCCGTTGAAAATGAATTTTGCTATTAATGGGGTAAGAACTACTGCAGGCATGCGCTTAAACTTAGGTCCCGTAAAATTATTTGCCGATTATACCTTGCAAAAATATCCATCCGTAGCCGCCGGATTAGCTTTAAGTGTACGTTAATTTTTTGATAAAATTAAAATAATTGTTACAAAATGATATTTATCAATTTTTCCCTTCAAACGATTTCGCTATATTTGTAACATTATAAATTTTATCAACAATCATAATACATATCATATGAAAGTAACCGTAGTAGGAGCAGGAAACGTTGGCGCAACTTGCGCAGATGTTCTTGCCAGAAACGAAGTAGCCAATCAAGTAGTATTGGTGGACATCAAAGAAAATTTTGCCGAAGGAAAAGCATTGGATATTTGGCAAGCCGCCGCTATCAACAATTTTGATTCACGCGTAATAGGTACAACGAATGATTATACCAAAACCGCAGGTTCGGAAGTAGTGGTCATCACATCAGGATTACCAAGAAAACCCGGTATGTCACGCGATGATTTAATTTCTACCAACGCTAATATCGTAAAATCAGTTACCGAGCAAATTGTAAAATATTCACCCGATGCTATCATCATCATCGTATCCAATCCATTGGACGTAATGACGTATGCAGCTTATTTAACAGCAAAAAAACCGGCTACCAAAGTTTTTGGAATGGCAGGAATTTTAGATACCGCTCGTTACAAAGCATTTTTGGCTACAGAATTGGATTGTTCGCCTAAAGATATCCAAGCAGTATTGATGGGTGGTCACGGCGATACTATGGTGCCACTTCCACGTTATACTACTGTTGGTGGAATTCCGGTGACTGAGTTAATCGCAAAAGAAAAACTCGATGCCATTGTAGATCGTACCAAAAAAGGTGGTGGCGAAATAGTAAACCTATTGGGAACTTCCGCTTGGTATGCTCCAGGAGCAGCAGCTGCTCAAATGGTAGAAGCCATCGTAAAAGATCAAAAAAGAGTTTTCCCTGTATGCGCAATGCTCAACGGCGAATATGGCATGAAAAACATCGCTATGGGTGTACCGGTAAAATTAGGTAAAAACGGTATCGAAGAAATCATTGAGCTTAAACTCAATGAAACTGAAATGAATCTTCTTAAAGAATCTGAAGTTCATGTAAAAACTGTAATGGATGTGTTGGATGGAATGAAATTATTCTAAAATCCACTAATCTGTTATTTTTCGCAAAAACGCCAAAACTCCGTACTTATAAATTAGTTTGGTTGGTGTTTTTGCGATTTTTTATTCATTTAACCTTAAAGTTATTATGGGATATGTTCTTAGAGGTTCCCTTTTTTTGTAAGAAACTATACCTTTAACAAATAGTAAATACTCGAAATATGGTAAATAAACCAGATAAAAACTCAATTGAAAAGATTAGAGATTATCTTGCCAATGAAAGAACATTTCTTGCTTGGATAAGAACGAGTATAGCGCTAATGGGGTTTGGTTTTGTCATTGTTAAATTTTCTATATTCTTAAAACAGATCTCGATTTTACTTCACTCAAAAAACATTCCGACTAGTGGATACAGTTCTCTTGTTGGGGTTATTATGGTTGTCATTGGTATTGTTATGGCTATATTGGCTTATTTTCAATATAATAAAGTTAATAAGCAGCTAAATAATGATCATTTTGTTCCTTCTTCGATATTATCTATACTATTGACAATTATCATTATAATAGGAGGTGTTTTCTTGGTATTTTATTTATTAAAGCATACTCAAGTTGCACTATAATTTTTTATGCTGACTAAGTAAAAGAACATTTTTTAGATTCAATTTCTCTCCATCAAAATTTTATTAGTGATTTTTACGTAAGAACTATTTATTTTATATCGAGACGGTTACGAAATGGCTTTTATCTTGAAAATTGATAGTGCTGCTACGACATCGATTTATTAAAAAATACATCATATTTTTCTAACTTTTATCATTACTATAAGAGTAAAATATTGTATTTTTGCACTCTCAAAAGAATTTTAATTTAAATAAAAACTTATCTATTTTTTAAATATTTGCTTTCTATTAAGTTAATGCATTTTCAATCTCGATTGCTATCGAGATACATTAACACGTTAAATCTTAATTATTTAATTATAAAACCAACTATATGAGCACAAAAAATGTATATTTTTTCGGCGATAGAAAAGCCGATGGCGACAGCACTATGAAGAACCTGTTAGGGGGGAAAGGAGCCAATTTGGCTGAAATGAACCTAATAGGTATTCCGGTTCCTGCCGGTTTTACCATCACTACCGAAGTATGCAACTACTATGTTAACAACGGTGAAAAAGCCACTATTGAATTGTTACAAGCTGAAGTAAAGGAAAATCTTGCCAAAATAGAAGCTGCGATGGGTAGCAAATTTGGTGATGTTGAAAATCCGCTTTTGGTTTCGGTTCGTTCAGGGGCACGTGTTTCTATGCCCGGAATGATGGATACCGTTTTAAATTTAGGCTTAAACGAAGAAATCCTTGCAGGCTTGATCAAAAAAACCAACAATCCTCGTTTTGCTTGGGATTCTTACCGTCGTTTTATTCAAATGTATTCTAATGTGGTTATGGACGTAAACGCTGCCGATGACAGTGAACACGACCCATTCGAAGCAGCTATCGATCATTTGAAAGAAGAACGCGGTGTGGTAAACGATACTGATTTTTCTGTAGAAGATCTACAAGAATTAGTAAAAAGATATAAAGCCGTTGTAAAACAACGCAAAGGTATTGACTTCCCTGATAGTCCTTGGGATCAATTGTGGGGTGGCGTGATGGCAGTGTTTAATTCTTGGGAAGGAAAACGTGCTGTAGTCTATCGCAACCTCAATAAAATTCCTCACGATTGGGGAACTGCCGTAAACGTACAAGCCATGGTTTATGGTAATATGGGACAAACTTCGGCAACCGGAGTTGCTTTTTCAAGAAATTCAAGTACCGGTGAAAACCTGTTCAACGGTGAATTCTTAGTAAATGCACAAGGCGAAGACGTGGTTGCCGGTATCCGTACACCACAAGAAATCACTAAAGTTGGGTCTCAACGTTGGGCTGAATTAGTCGGTGTTTCGGAAGAAGAACGCAGAGCAACAGCGCTTTCATTGGAAGAATATATGCCGGAGCAATACAAAGAATTGCACGAAACCCAATTGAAATTGGAAACATATTATAAAGATATGCAAGACATTGAGTTTACCATTCAAGAAAACAAGCTTTGGATGTTACAAACACGTAGTGGCAAACGAACCGGTCGTGCTATGGTGAAAATCGCCATGGATATGATGCACGAAGGTTTGATTACTGAGAAAGAAGCATTATTGCGTATTGATGCAGGAAAATTAGATGAATTATTACATCCTGAATTTGATAAAAACGCTTTGAAAAAAGCTAAAGTTATTGCCAAAGGTTTAGCTGCTTCACCCGGAGCAGCTTCAGGAACTGTTGTATTTACTGCTGACGATGCAGTTGCTGCCAAAAAAGCAGGTAAAAAAGTAATTTTAGTACGCGTAGAAACTTCACCTGAAGATATCGCCGGAATGGATGCAGCAGAAGGAATTTTGACTGCTCGCGGTGGTATGACTTCTCACGCTGCGGTGGTAGCTCGTGGTATGGGCAAATGTTGTGTATCAGGTGCCGGTAGCATTAAAGTAGATTACAAAGCCAAAACCATGGAAGTGGTTGGACAAGTGATTAAAGAAGGCGACTGGATTTCATTAAACGGAAGTACCGGAGATGCCTTATTGGGCAAAATTGACACTTCTTCAGCTACCATAGATTCTGACTTCAAAGAAATGTTGACTTTAGCCGACAAATTTGCTACTATGAAAGTACGTACCAATGCTGATACCCCACACGATAGCCAAGTGGCTCGTGATTTTGGTGCACAAGGTATCGGATTATGTCGTACGGAACACATGTTCTTCGAAGGCGAAAAAATCGTAGCGATGCGCGAAATGATTTTAGCAGAAGATGAAGCCGGACGTCGTGTAGCTTTAGCAAAATTATTGCCTATCCAACGCAAAGACTTTGAAGGTATCTTTGAAGCGATGCAAGGATTGCCGGTAACCGTTCGTCTATTGGATCCTCCACTACACGAATTTGTGCCTCACGATGCCAAAGGGCAAGAGCAAATGGCACAAGTAATGGGTATTTCTGTAGAAAAAGTGAAACAAAAAGTGGAAGAATTATCAGAATTCAACCCTATGTTAGGTCACCGTGGATGTCGTTTAGGAAATACCTATCCTGAAATCAGTGAAATGCAAACCCGTGCGATTATTGAAGCTGCCTTAAACTTAAAAGCAAAAGGCATAGACGCTAAACCTGAAATCATGATTCCATTGACCGGGACATTAGCTGAAATGCAATTGCAAGAACAAATAGTTCGCGATACCATTAAGGCTATTTTTGCAGAACGCAAAAATGAAATCCACCATTTGGTAGGAACGATGATCGAAGTGCCTCGTGCAGCCTTGGTTGCCGATCAAATAGCAAAATCAGCCGAATTTTTCTCATTCGGAACTAACGACTTAACCCAAATGACATTTGGTTATTCTCGTGACGATGCCGGAAAATTCCTACCGGTTTATATTGAAAAAGGCATCTTAAAACACGATCCTTTTGAAGTATTAGACCAAGAAGGTGTTGGACAATTGGTGAAAATGGCAGTAGAAAAAGGTAAACAAACCCGCCCTGACATCAAATTAGGAATTTGTGGCGAGCACGGCGGCGAACCTTCTTCTATCGAATTTTGCCATAAAGTGGGCTTAAACTATGTGAGTTGTTCACCTTACCGTGTGCCTATCGCAAGATTGGTTGCCGGTCAAGCAGCAATAAAATAGTTTATAGTCTAATGGTTGGTAGTCTATGGACTTTCGACTTTAGATTTTAAAACTACAAGATTACAGAAAACAAACCCTGGATATCCGTTGGTGTTCAGGGTTTTTTTAGGTAAGTTTGGCAAACTTTATTCCTAAATGTTTAGGAACTAACACGTTAATCTAAAATATAAATATGCTCACACACGTCGTACTCTGGAAACTTCACGATACAGCTGAAGGTAGAACCAAATCAGAAAATGCAATTTTGCTGAAAGAAAAATTAGAAAATTTGGTGGAAATTATCCCACAAATCGTGGAATTGAGAGTAGGAATCAATTTGGCTACTGCTGAAGCAACAAATTATGATGTAATGCTTTACAGCACGTTTGACAATATGAAAACCATGATGGAATATCAAAACCATCCTACGCATAAAGCAATAGGAGAATGGATTGGGAAAATTAGAGAATCACGTGTGGCGATAGATTTTTGATTTTTAGATATGAGAGCTTTGTGTTAAAATTCTATAAAAAAAGCGAGTCAAATATTGACTCGCTTTTTTTGATTGGCGGATTCAAGTTATAAGTGCAATTTTTAATAACCAATTAACCAATAATCAATCAACTAATAATCAATTAACTAATAATTAATTAACTAATAATTAATCAACTATTTGTAACTCTCTTCGATAAACGCTTTGTAAGTTACTTCTTTAGTATTGTAGTTCATTTTTTCCTTGTACAATGCTATCAACTTTGAAGTCATTACCTGTTCTGAAACGCGTTTTACTTCGTCTTGGTTTTCCAAAACTCTGTTAGCGACTCCATCCAAAAATTCATCGTTAATTAAATCAGAACCGTATTGCGCATATTGTATGCCTAATAAGTTTTTGGTGAAAGTTCTCAAATCGTCCATAGTTACTACCAAATTGTTTTCTTTGGCAATTTGGCTTTCAATCAGTTGGTAACGCAATCCTTTTTCACTTTTATTGTAATCTTCCGATGCTTGTTCAAATGTAACTTCTTTGTCAGAAGTGATTTGTAACCAACGTTTTAGAAATTCACTTGGTAAATCAAAGTGCGTATTTTTCAATAAAAAGTCGGTAGTATCATTTAGGAATTTTTGCTCTGCTTGACCTGAAAAGTCTCTTTCGGCTGTGGTTTTGATTTCTGCTTTTAAAGCATCAACTGATTCCACTTTTCCTTCCCCAAATAATTTATCAAATAACTCTTGGTTCAATTCAGCCAATTCATAATTACTGATTTCTGTCACAGTAAATTTCACCTCTACATCAAAACCGTGTGCATCATCGTGATCCAATTGCAATGCGTGCATCAATAGATGATCGTCAACGAATAAATCTTTGGTTTTTAACTCGATAACGTCGCCCACTTTCTTGCCGATAAATTTATTTTGGTTGGCTTCTCCTTTAATTTGTTCTAATTCAATGGTAGCGGTATTTTCTTTTTTCTCGCCTTTATATTCAAATTCAAAAGTTCCGATCACTCTTCCGGTTTCTGAAACTGCTGCTTCGGTAACCAATTTACCGTATTGTTTTTGAATGTGTTGCAATTCTTCATTAATAAATTCGTCGTCTACCACGATTTTATATAATTTCACATCCGATTTTGCATCTAAATTCACTTCAAATTTTGGTGCTAAACCTACTTCAAAATCGAAGGAAAAAGAATCATTTTCCCAAGAAAAATCTTCATTGGCTTTTGGAATCGGATTCCCCAAAATATCTAATTTTTCTTCAACGATGAATTTGTTTAAAGTGTCTTGCAATAATTTATTAACTTCATCAATGATAATAGGTTTTTCATATTGTTTTTTGATGAGCGACATAGGCACAAAACCTTTTCTAAATCCGGGAACGGATGCTTTCTTTTTATAATCTGTCAACGCTTTCTCCACGGTAGGCATATAGTCTGTTTTGTCTATTGAAATGGTAACCAATGTATTAAGTGCGTCAATGTCTTGTTTGTTGATATTCATTATGATGATTTTAAAGAATTGCAAAATTACACTTTTTTTAAGAAAAAAGAGAAGAGAAAAGATAAAATAAACTGCATTTTATGCGTTTTTTGATTTTAATTGAAATAATGAGTCAAGTCTAAAAACAAACAATGTCAAAAAAGTTTCTTTTGGCGATATTTACACCTTTTTCAATTAACTGATGCTCAGGCATCACTGAATTTCAAAAAATGCAAATCTCATTCAAAATAACTCTTTTTATGAAAATCGCCAGTTTTTAGACTGAACTCAATAATTCTAAATTTTGAAGACCATTTTTGTATTTTTTATTTCTATTTTCTTTCGTTAATTTGTATTTATGAATTTCGAGCATCTCAAACCCATTATCCAAACCTTGCCGAACAAACCCGGTGTGTATCAATATTATGATAAGGATGGGAAAATTTTGTATGTGGGTAAGGCTAAGGATTTAAAAAAAAGGGTTTCATCTTATTTTACTAAGACGCACGATAATGCCAAAACACATCTGTTAGTCAAGAAGATAGCGGATATAAAGCACATTGTGGTCGATACGGAAACCGATGCTTTTTTGTTGGAAAATTCATTGATTAAGAAACACCAACCGCGCTACAATATTATGCTTAAAGATGACAAAACCTATCCTTGGATTTGTATCAAAAAAGAGCATTATCCGCGTGTGTTTCTCACTCGAAATGTCATTCGCGACGGATCGGAATATTACGGGCCTTATGCGTCGGTACGCACTGCAAGAGCATTGTTGGATTTAATCAAAGCCTTGTACCCTATTCGCACGTGTCAATTGGATTTGCATCCCAAAAAAATAGTATCAGGAAAATATAAAGTTTGCTTGGAATATCATATTGGCAATTGCAAAGGCGGTTGTGAAGGATGGCAGGAAGAAGCAGATTATCAAAAAGATATAACGGAAATTCGCAACATTGTTAAGGGAAATTTTAAACCCGCTTTAGCGCAATTTCACGATTTGATGCAAGAATTTGCGGGTTTGATGCAATTTGAAGAAGCCCAAAAAATTAAAGAAAAAATAGAGTTGTTGGCTAATTATCAAGCCCGAAGTACGGTGGTAAATCCGAGCATTACTAATGTAGATGTTTTCAATATCACTTCGGATGAAGGGTTTGCTTATGTCAATTTTTTTAAAATTATGAATGGGTCTATCATTCAATCGCATACGGCGGAAATCAAAAAGAAATTAGACGAATCCGATAGGGAGATTTTAGAATTGGCTATTGTGGAAATTCGACAAAAATTTCATTCGGTTTCACGCGAAATTTATGTGCCATTTGAAGTAGATGTTCCTGATAATATGACGGTTACCATTCCAAAAATAGGCGACAAAAAACATATATTAGACTTGTCATTGCGCAACGCAAAATATTATAAGCAAGAGCAATGGAAACAGCAGAAAATGGTGGATCCGGAGCGACATACCCAACGCATCTTAGCACAGATGCAAAAAGATTTGCGATTGCCTTCGGAACCGATTCATATAGAATGTTTTGACAATTCAAATATTCAAGGCACCAATCCTGTGGCGGCTTGTGTGGTTTTTAAAAATGCCAAACCCAGTAAGCAAGATTACAGAAAATTCAACATCAAAACGGTGGAAGGTCCCAACGATTTTGCTTCAATGGAAGAGATTATTTTCCGTCGATACAGTCGTTTGTTGGAAGAAAAAGCGGATTTACCCCAACTCATTGTGATTGACGGTGGTAAAGGACAATTGGGTGCTGCATTAAAAAGTTTGGATAAATTAGAATTGCGAGGTAAGATTTCAATCATCGGAATTGCCAAGCGATTAGAAGAAATTTATTATCCCGACGATCCTATTCCGATGTATTTAGACAAAACTTCAGAGTCACTCAAAGTGATTCAGTATTTGCGTAACGAAGCCCATCGTTTTGGCATAACGTTTCACAGAGACCAACGCAGTAAAAACGCATTGGTAACCGAATTGGAATTGATTCCCTGTGTAGGGGAACAAACGGTTACTACGCTTTTAAAAAGTTTTAAATCGGTGAAACGCATCAAAGAAGCCACTTTGGAACAAATATCAGAAGTGGTTGGAAAAAGTAGAGCCGAAAAAGTTTTTGAATATTATCAAGCGAAAAATAATTGCTAAATAAAATATTATTCGTATATTTGCGAACTCTATTTTATTTCAATGAATGATATTACACCTAATTTTACCGAAAAACAAGAATTAATTTCCAAGATTGCCAATGCCATTTCCAATCCAACACGAATTGCCATTTTAGAGATATTAATGAGTCGTTCCTGTTGTTATCACGGCGATTTATCAGAAGAATTGCCTATTGCCAATAGCACCTTATCACAACATTTAAAGGTGTTGAAAGAAGCCGGATTAATCCAAGGCGAAATCCATCTACCGAAAACAAAATATTGTATCAATCCCTACAATTGGGGAATGGCAAAAGGACTTTTGCTATCATTTTTTGACGCACAACCCACTACGGCATCTTGTGAAATCTAATTTCGTTTTTTTACGAACAAAAATAATTACTATTTACGATTTATGAATCTTTAAATTTCAAATTATCAATAACTCTTTCAACTCCCCCTCCTTCGGAGGGGGTTGGGGGAGGCCTAAAAACAATAAACCAATGACTATCAAAATTCTCGGAACCGGTTGCCCTAATTGTAAAAGAACCGAACAAGCGGTTAAAACCGCCATTGAAGAACTCAATATCGATGCCACCGTTATTAAAGTGGAAGATATTATGGAAATTATGCAATACAACATTATGTCCACACCTGCCGTAGTGTTAGACGAAGTCGTGAAAATCAAAGGACGTGTACCCAGTGTGCAAGAAGTAAAAGATTTGTTTCAACCCGAGTATAAAATTAATTTGTAAATGTGGTAATGTGCCAATGTGTAAATGTGCCAATGTGCTAATGCGATGCGCTGAGCGCAGTCAAAGTCCCGCTTTACGGGATCTACGCTACGCTTCGATGTGATAATCTGGTAATGTGCTAATCCCGCTCACGCCAATGCGTGATTTTCAACTTTGCGGGATCTTCGTTGCACTTCGATTTGCAAATCTGCTAATTTGTTAATGTGCTAATCTACTAATGCAACCAAAACTAAAATTTCTCGATCGTTTTCTGACCCTTTGGATATTTCTCGCTATGATTCTGGGGGTGGGTTTGGGTTATTTTTTTCCGAATATCAGTCAGGTTTCCGAACAACTGAGTATAGGTACAACTAACATTCCTTTGGCAATAGGGCTGATTTTGATGATGTATCCACCTTTAGCAAAAGTAGATTATTCTCTTTTGCCTAAAGCATTTAAAGACCAAAAATTGATGAGTTTATCCTTATTTCTCAATTGGATTATAGGTCCGGTTTTGATGTTTGGGTTGGCAATTCTATTTTTGAGAGACGAACCTGAAATGATGGTGGGACTCATTCTTATTGGATTAGCACGCTGTATAGCAATGGTTCTTGTGTGGAATGATTTAGCCGGCGGTAATCGTGAGTATGCTACTTTGTTGGTGGCACTCAACAGTGTGTTTCAGATTATTGCGTATAGTTTTTACGCTTGGTTATTTATCAATTTTCTTCCTAATGCGCTGGGAATGGGAAATTTTGATATTGAAGTTCCGATGAACGAAGTGGCAAAAAGTGTTGCCATTTATCTGGGTATTCCCTTTCTTATGGGATTTCTAAGTAGATATTTTTTGGTGAAATGGAAAGGAAAAGATTGGTACAATCGAAAATTTATTCCCAATATTTCACCTATAACTTTATATGCGCTTTTGTTCACTATCGTGTTGATGTTCAGTTTGAAAGGAGACAAAATTGTGGAATTACCTTTTGATGTATTGAAAGTGGCAATTCCTATGATTATCTATTTTGTTTTAATGTTTGGCATCAGTTTTTTCATTGCCAAAAAAATGAATGTTCCCTATGACAAAAGTGCTTCGGTGGCTTTTACGGCAGCGGGAAATAATTTTGAATTAGCCATCGCAGTCGCCATTGCCGTTTTTGGCATCGCATCGCAACAAGCCTTTGTGGGAGTGATAGGACCCTTGGTGGAAGTACCTGTTTTGATAGCATTGGTCAATGTGTCCCTTTGGATCAAAAAGAAGTATTTTTAATTGGAAAATTAGTAAATTCAACATAAATATATCATTAAAAAATGAAACCTATTTTAAATAATCTTATTCAATCTTTTTCATCTGAAAATATATCAAAGGAGAGAAAACAGATTTTACAACCGCTGATTGAGTACATTCAAAGTAAATTAAATGCAAACCAACCTGCTTTGTTAAATTTTATTTGTACCCATAATTCCCGCCGCAGTCATCTGTCGCAAATTTGGGCACAAACTATGGCATATTATTTTGAAATTCCCAATATTTTTTGCTATTCCGGTGGAACAGAAGCCACTGCCCTATTTCCAAAAGTGGTGGAAACCCTTCAAAAACAAGGTTTTGAAATAATGAAATTGGCTGACTTTTCTAATCCGGTTTATGCTATAAAATACGATGACAACACAATGCCTATTATTGGGTTTTCAAAAGAATATTTTCACGATTTCAATCCAAAATCAAATTTTGCCGCAGTGGTAACCTGCAGTAGTGCTGATGAAAATTGTCCGGTGGTGTTAGGGGCTGAAAAACGCTTTGCCGTCCGTTATGACGACCCTAATATTTATGACGGAACACCCGAAATGGATGAAAAATACAGCGAAAAGAGTATTGAAATAGCAATGGAAATGTATTACATTTTTTCTAAATTAAACAAGTAAAATTATAATCTAAAACCTGTTTTCAATGAAAAAAATATTCATATTATTGACATTATTATATGGCGTTCAGTCCTTTTCGCAAGAATCATTAGACGATTTTGTAGATGATTTCAATTATGAAACACGAAATGATATGAAGGTCAGTAGTAAAGAAATTATAGACCTTATCAATCAAAAAAAGGCAACTTTATTGGACATTCGATTTGATGAAGAATACCAATCTTGGAATTTCCCTTTTGCCTTACACATTGCCTTACCCGATTTACCTGAGAAAATGAGTACTTTGGATAAAAAAACGCTTTATGTTACCGCTTGCCCGCACAATGACAGAGCCATTATAGCGATGATGTATTTAAAATCTAAAGGATACAATGTGAAATATTTGTCGGATGGCTTATTAAAACTCGCTGATTATCTGCGTGGTGATAATGCTAAAAAATTTATAGAATAGTTTGAAGATTAGCAAATTAACTAATAAGATAATTATTTAATTCAACATTCATCCCGAAGCATCGGGACAAGATTCAAAATTTAACATTCAAAATTCAACATTTATAAATGTTTAATTGGACTCAAAACTTAGCCGATTGGCTTGTATATTCCGCACTTGGGATTTCAGAAAAATCTCACTTAGGGGCGGCACTTAACTTTTTTATCTATGACAGCATCAAGATTTTAATTCTTTTGTTTGTCATCATCTTTTTGATGGGGATTGTCAACTCCTATTTTCCGGTGGAGAAAGTACGCAATTTTTTATCTCGCAATAAACTATATGGCGCTGAATATTTGATGGCGAGTTTGTTTGGTGTAGTCACCCCATTTTGTTCTTGTTCTTCCGTGCCCTTATTCATCGGGTTTGTAAAAGGGGGCATTCCATTGGGTGTAACCTTTGCATTCTTGGTTACTTCACCTTTGGTCAACGAAGTAGCCATTGGGATGTTTTTGGGGATGTTTGGCGTAAAAATCACCCTAATTTATGTGATAAGTGGTATTTTATTGGGGATGATTTCCGGATTTATACTGCAAAAAATGAAATTGGAAAAACATTTAACACCTTGGGTGAAAGATGTTTTGGTAAATGCCGAAAGAGAGCAAAATGCATTTGAGTCAGAAAAAACACCATTGAAAGATAGATTGCCTTTTATATGGGATGAAGTAAAGAAAATATTGACAGGCATCATTCCTTATGTTTTGATTGGCATCGCCATCGGTGGATTGATGCACGGTTACATTCCCGATGGATTTTTCGAGAAATATATGCACCGTGACAATCCTTTTGCCGTTCCTATGGCAACTTTACTCGCTGTGCCACTTTATGCAAATGCGGCGGGTATTTTACCCGTTGTTCAAGTATTGGTAGCCAAAGGCATTCCCATTGGAACTGCCATTGCCTTTATGATGGCTGTGGTAGGGCTTTCTTTTCCTGAAGCGATGTTACTTAAAAAAGTAATGACACTGAAATTGATACTTATCTTTTTTGGGGTTGTTACTATGTGTATCATTTTTTCGGGATACTTGTTTAATTTGATTTTATAACTAAATTTATATATATATGAAAACCAAAATCATCCTTACCTTATTCGCCTTTGCGAGTATCACAATCCTTTTAAGTTTCAATACTTTAAAAGAAAAACAAAACAAATCGGAAGCAGACGCTACTTACAAAGTCATTTTCTATGAATTGGGTTCCGTAAAATGTATTCCTTGTCAAAAAATGCAACCCGTTTTAAAATCTATCGAAGAAAAATACGGCAAACAAGTACAAGTAATTTTTTATGATGTATGGACCAAAGAAGGCAAAGAATCAGCAAAAAAATTTGACTTTAATTTGATTCCAACGCAAATTTTTACCGATGCCAAAGGCGTGGAATTTTTTCGTCACGAAGGCTATTTTTCGGAAGAAGAAGTAGTAAATGTGTTGAAAAAGAAAGGGGTAAAATAATGTGCTAATCCCGAACACTTCGTTTTTCGGGACAAGTTATGCTAATCTGCTAATTTGCTAATGTGTTAACTCAAAATAATAATATTTCAAAAACAACAATTTATGAAAACCTTATTTTATACCATCTTTCTAAGTATTAGTTTATTTATAACTTCTTGCAGTGGCAAAGCCCAAAATCAAAATTCAACTGACAATATGGGAAATAAAACTGAAGTTAGCGGACCCAATCGTATCGAAATTCTCGATTTCCATAACGAACACCGATGTGTTTCGTGTGTATCGATAGAAAGTTACGCCAAAGAAACTCTAAACACCTATTTTGCCAAAGAAATGCAAAATGGTAAAATCACTTTTACACTTCTCAATGCTGACGACCCCAAAAATGAAACAATGGTTGAGAAATATAAAGCCTACGGTTCCACTTTAGTGCTAAACGTAATTATTGACGGCAAAGAAACGGCTCACGATATTACGGAATTTGCTTTTTTGAATAGTGAAGATAAAAACAAATTTATTGCTGAATTTAAACTAAAAATGGAAGAACAATTAGCCAAACTCTAAACCAAATGCAAGAATTTCTAAAATCTTTTCTCGACGGTAGTTCTACGCCTTTTATTTCTGCCTTGGTTTTGGGTTTGATGACAGCCATCAGTCCCTGTCCATTGGCAACCAATATAACGGCTACGGCATTTATTTCGAAAAATATTTCCGACAGACGCAAGGTCTTTTGGAGTGGTGTAGTTTATACTTTGGGTAGGGCATTTAGTTATACCGGCATTGGTTTGATATTGTATTTCGGAGCAAGCAAATTTCATTTGGCAAGATTTTTCAATCAAAACGGCGAAAAATTTCTCGGACCTTTATTGATTTTATTAGGACTTTTTATGTTAGGCGTCATCAAAATCAATTTCTTAAAAGGTTCCAACTTCACCGAAAAACTATCTGAAAAATTTAAAGACAACGGACTTTTGGGCTCCTTTTTAATCGGGGCTATTTTTGCGTTGGCATTCTGTCCGTATAGTGGTGTGTTGTTTTTTGGGATGTTAATACCCCTGACCGTTGCCAGCGCTTCAGGATTGTATCTTCCTATCATCTTTGCCATTGGAACCGGAATTCCGGTAATCATATTCACCTATTTATTGGCATTTGCTGCCGGAAGTGTAGGCGTATTTTACAATCGCATTACACAAATAGAGAAAGTGATGCGCTATTTAGCAGGCGTGGTATTTATACTCACGGGGGTTTATTATATGATGATTTTTTGGAAAGTGTTTTAAACCAATTGATATTCAGGATGTTCTTTAGAAAGTATAACTTGATAAAGTTTCAAAAACCTTATCAAGTTTTGTCTGAAAGATATTTGATTATTTAATTCAATTCCATCATTTGAAATATTTTATTAAGATCTGTTTTCTTTAAATTTATATGATAAGTGTATTTATTATTTAACTCAAATTTATCAGCATACAATTCCCCTTTTTTATTGGATACAACTACTGCAAATGTCTTTTTTGGTAAATATTGAATTGGCAATTCAATTGTTTTTTCATTGTAAAAAGAGTCTGAACTAAAGCTATTTTGTCCGTGATACAAAATGTATACATCTAAATATCTGTTAGATGCTTCTGAAATAGTCATTTTAATCAATCTATTTTCGCAACCTTCAATATATCTGTCAATATTTATCCAATCGTAATTCTTTAAAAAATATTGACCATTTTCATCTGTTTGATAGTTTGCAGTATTCATAGATTCAAATTCTTCATCATTAGTTGATTGATTTGGATAAGTCCAACTGACAGTGTCAATTACTTTGTATAATGCATTTACACCTCTTTTAACACCTATTACATTTTCTTCAACGACAATAGGTTCATTTTTTATTTCATCCCATTTCATATTTCCCAAGGTATCTATTTCTCCTGAAAAAAGAATATTTCCATTCATTTTATCTTTTGGGATATTTATTTCCAAATACATTCCTTTTTTTAATTTAATTGGCTTTCCATCTGCGAAAAATTCTATTTTAAACACTCCTGAACTTTCAAGAAGTTTATTCTCTTTTGTAATTGTTTGAATGTTGTTTAAAACCAAATCTTTAAATTCATTAAATTCAGTCAGTTTCAAGGTGATTTTTGCATTATTTGGAATGTCAAACTTTTGACGATCAAAGATAATAATGGTTCCACTTTCACCTTTTATAGTTTTTAAAGAAATTGTATCCAAATTAAAAATTTGAGTTTTAATCTTAGACATTTTTTTAAGTGAATCAACAGAATTACTTTCAAAACGTTCATTTTGACAACTCAATATCAAAATTGAAATAAGACTGATTAAATAAATTTGAATTTTCATAATTAAAAAATTTAAGATTTCTTTAACAACCCCAATTATAATGCCACAATTTAAAGTTGATAGAAAGAGAAAACTTGATAAAGTTTCACTTAACAACTCTCGAAGGGTTTTGAAAATCTTAGGGCTTTCTATAAGGTAAGTTGAGCATTTGCTAGATGAATCTGCCACATTTAATTTGTAATTCGTAATTTTGAATTTGTACTTTCAAACCGTATCTTTGCCCCCTTTTTGAATAAACATTATGCAATACACAAAAAACAATATCCTCAACGGTGCACTTATTTATGCCATAGGTGATTCAACGGCTGCTCTAATTACCGATGAATTTTCTTGGATCAGATTATTAGGAATGGCTTTAATCGGTGGAACAGTTTATGCCTTTGAAATTCCCAATTTTTACGCGTGGTTAGACAAGCGCACTGCTTATTATTCCGAAACTAAAAAATGGATTGCCAAAACTAATTGGGCTACACTCTATTTTAGCCCGCTGTGGATTGCACGCCATATGATTTTCATCTTAATCTTACAAGGAAAATGGATGGATATCCATTGGAATATTTTATTGATTGCGTTTTGGTCCTTCTTATTTAGTTTGCCGGTAACTTATCTGGGTAATTATTTAATACAGAATAAAATAAGTGTAAAACATAGATTTATCGGCAGTTCTATTTTCTCCGGAATCATGGCGGTTTACTATGCTTTGAGTGAGGTGATTGGGTTTTAGATAATTATTAGAGTTAACTTCTGTTAAAGAATTTAACTCTATTCTGTTCGTTCTTGTTTAATATTATGTAAATATAACTCGGAATACTAATAAAAATAGTTAGCCACAATACTCCACCCAAACCGGATATCCAAATAAGCCTCCAAAATAAGATCATTATTAACGGAGTAAATATCATAAATATTAATAATGCAATGGATAAAATTGTTTTATTTTCTCTCGCTTCTAACTTATCAATGAGGTAATGAGCTTTACTGCCACAAGTTTTACATTTCAGTTCAAGGCTTTTTCCGTGGATCATTTTTAATTCCACCCTTGTGCTGGCATTAGTTTTGTATACAATTTCATTTTTACAATGAACACACTTAACATATAATCTCATAATTTTAAGTAAAAATTTAAAAATTGAATTTTTATTACTTAGTATGAATTTATTTTAAAATAAACCAATTTTAAGATTATTATTTTTTCTTTTCTCCACCCTCCTGCTTAATGATTTTATTGGAAAAAAATTAAAAATTTGGCTTTCTTTTTTCTAAAAACGCAGTTGTCCCTTCTACAAAATCATCCGTACCGAAGCAGCCACCAAACTCAGAGATTTCAGTTTCAAAACCGTTTACACCCTTTTCAAATCCGGCATTGATACTCCTAATAACGGCAGCAATTGCAGTAGAGGAATTTTGAGAAATTTTTTGAGCGATTTTGACTGTAAAATCCATCAATTCTTCCAATGTTACCACATGATTTACCAAACCCCACTGTAGCGCTTCTTGTGCAGAAAGCATTCCTGCGGTCATGATGAGCTCCATGGCTTTGCCTTTGCCCACCAATTGCGGTAAACGCTGGGTTCCGCCGTATCCGGGAATGACGCCAAGCGATACTTCCGGTAAACCCATTTTGGCATTTTCGGATGCAACTCTAAAATGACAAGCCATAGCTAATTCCAATCCGCCACCCAAGGCGTAACCATTGACCGCAGCAATCACAGGAGTGTTGAGATTAGCAATAAAATCAAACAACAAATTTTGACCTTGTTCTGCCAAATCTGAACCTTCACTTTCGTCATAATCGGCAAATTCAGCAATGTCGGCTCCGGCAACAAAAGCTTTGTTACCACTTCCGGTAATGATGATGACACGACAGTCTTCATCTGTGTCCGCTTCTGAAATGGCACGGCTCAACTCGGAAATGGTATCTTTGTTTAAAGCGTTCAATTTGGTGGGTCTATTGATGGTAATGGTAGTAATACCATTGTGATTTGCAGTGAGAATATTTTCGTAAGTCATTGTTTAATAAGTTAAAAGTCTATAAAGTTTATAAAATTATAAAGTTTAATGTTTCTTTTTTTGATTTTCAGGTTTTATATTTTTTTTTATATAATTGATTTTAAAAATTTAATCTGTGTAAATCTGTTTGATCTGTTCAATCTGTGTTTCATTTACAACCATTTTTTATATTTAAAATATCTTAATAAAGATAACACAATAATCAACATTACCCCTAAAACAACGTAATAACCGTATTTTGTATGAATTTCCGGCATATTGTCAAAGTTCATTCCGTAGACCCCAACTATAAACATGAGTGGCATAAAAATCACGTTGTAAATAGTCAATATTTGCATAATTTGATTGGTTTTGTTGGCGATTCCGGAATGATAGGTATCCAAAATATTGTTCAAACTCTCTTGCAAAAATTCGGTACTTTCGTTTAAATACAAAGTGTGATCATGCAAATCATTAATATAAGGGGTTGTTTTGTTGCTAATTAAGGTTGTTTTTTCCAAACGCAAATCAATCAAAGCTTCTCTTAACGGCACAAGTGTTTTCCTAAAATCTAATAAGTCTTTTCGGACTTTTTGCATTTCAATCAGATATTTTTTATCGGAATGGAGCATCACTTTATCTTCAATAGATTCAATGGCTTCTTTGAAATTTTCGATTACTAAAAAGTAATTGTCTACAATAATATCGATTAATGCATAAAATAGATAATCAACATTTCTTTTTCTAATCTTTGCTTGTGTATCACGAAGACGTATGCGAATTTTATCGAATAAATCTCCTTCAGTTTCTTGAAAAGTCAACAACCAATTTTTACCCAGAATCATACTCACTTGTTCTGATTGAATTAGATTTTTTTCATCAATCACCAGCATTTTTAAGGTAAAAAACAAGAAATCGTCGTATTCTTCTAATATAGGACGGTGATTTACATTGAGAATATCTTCTATTACCAAACTGTGAATACCAAAAATTTCCCCGATTTCAGAGAGAATCTCAACATCGTGAAGCCCATCGACGTTAATCCAACTTGAAGTGGCACTTTCCTTGTAAGTTTCTAATTTTGAAATGGTTAAAACTTCATTTTCTTCAAAATCGGCATCGCGATAATCAATAACGATTACTTTGACTTTTTCATTTTTTTTCCTTCCGGTGAACTTGAGACTTCCCGGCGGTAAACCTATTTTTTCAAGGTGAGTTTTATTGTGTTCTGAGATGGGAACCATTAGATTTAGAATAATTTAGAAATCCAATTATCAGCGTAAAAATACGCTATTATTATGGCTATTAATACTAAAATCAGTAGAAGTGATTTTTTGTAATTTGGCTTTTTTCTTTGACCAAATCTTCCAAATTCAATTCGTTTTTCCATCGGTTAGTTTTTTAACTTCAATGTTTTTGGGTAATTCCATTTGATGATAATCCAAACGCCACCCGAAGGTTTCCACGATGTTTTCTATCATTCTTATCGTATCAAGTGCTTTCTCTTGGGCTGTGTTTAAAATACCGCTTTGGGGTATTTTCGCTTCTATATTTTCACGAACCTGTTTATTGAGTTTAGTTAAATCGGTTGCTTCAAACTTATTAAATAAACCATTGGTAATATCGTAATAATCCAAATGCGTTTCTATACTCATCACTTGTGGTGGCGGAAAGTGTACCAATTCTAATGTGCGATTTTTCGGATCCGGTTTGATGCGAATTTGCTTCATATCGAAACCCACCATTACCTTAGAGTTGGCAAGTACAATCGCTTTTTTGTCACTTTTTAATAGATTGAGAAAAAGATTTTTACTGTCTTGATGGTGCATGATTTCAGTAAAATCACTTTCTATAGTTATGAGTTTTGACACATTTCTGATTTTTTCTAATAAGATGACAGATTGTTGCTCTACATTATCTTTAGCAAACAAATGCCTGAATCTATAAGTCAAAAAACCCACTCCAACAACTCCAATAGTAAGCCCAATTAAAAATTCCATAATTTTTTTAGGTTAAAATTATTTTGTAAAAATACGAAAATTGTTTCAAAATTCAAGTTTCAGGTTGAGCGATCCAGATTACTATCGGGAGAAATGATGCAATCCGATAGCTATCGGATTGGAAATTACAAGTTAGCGTTAGCGTTACTATAAGTTATAAATTCTATAAAATTCTTAAGATTTAAAGTTACAAGCTTTGAATTTTAAACCCTACTAACATTTCTCTTTTCCCCGGTGGTCCGGGTGTTTTTTCAACTTGAAATCCTACACTATGCATAGCTCTTCTTACACTTCCTTTGGCAGAATAGGTGGTTAAAATTCCATTTTCGGTCAGTGCATCGAACATTTTTTTAAACATTTCTTCTGTCCACAATTCAGGTTGTACTCTTGGACTAAATGCATCGAAATAGATTAAATCAAATTCATTTTGAAAGGTTAATTCTGTAAATTCCTTTTTGATTTTTGTTAACGAAAATTGTTTCGTAATATTTGAATACTCCTCCCATTTTTCATAAAACATCCTGTTAAACAGTTCGTTGCAATTATCATTTTTTAATAAATTACCATAATTGAGAAGAATATGTTCTTCTTTTTTTATTGGAAAAGCATCGATGCCTGTATATTTGATTTTTAAAGATTTTTTCTCGCTTTCTAAAAGAGTAATGAGTGCATTAAGTCCTGTCCCATAGCCAATTTCTAAAATGTTCACTTCATTTATTGAAACTCTTTCCAATCCATTTTTGATAAAAACATGATAAGCTTCTTGTATTGCACCATGATGCGAATGATAATATTCATTCCATTCCGGTAAAAAAAAACTGCTTGAGCCATCGTTGGTTAACACTATTTTTCGCTCTGACATGGTTTCTTTGACGTTTTAAAGTTTATTTTTACTCAATCGTTGTAGTAAAACTCAAAATTTAGATGTAATAAATATATTCTTTTATTAAATTGATGAAAATTCAAATGCAAATATATTGAATAATCGTCAAATAAAAGCAGTTTTCTATTGTATTAAATTGAAAACATTATTTTTTTTTAATATTATTATGATAATTACGTAATTTTATATATCTTTGTTAAGTATTAAACTATTAAAAAATGAACGCAGATTTAACTACCCGATTTACTATTGAAAAAGTTGCAAAATCTAAAATTAGCGCAGTTGATTTTGAAAATCTAATTTTTGGTAAAGTTTTTTCTGATCACATGTTTGAATGTGATTACATAGATGGTGCTTGGCAAAATCCGAGAATAAAACCCTATCAACCTTTAACTTTAGATCCTTCTTCCAAAGTGCTTCACTATGGACAGGCTGTGTTTGAAGGGATGAAGGCTTATAAAGATGAAAAGGATGGAATATGGTTGTTTCGTCCTGATCAAAATCAGGAGCGCATTAATAAATCATCTGTACGTATGGCGATTCCGGAGTTTCCAAAAGAATGGTTTTTTGAGGCGCTTAATCGATTATTGGTTTTAGATGCTGCTTGGGTGCCAAAAGGAATTGGGAATACTTTATACATTAGACCTTTTGTTTTTGCAACCGAATCAGGGGTGCAGGCATCCAAATCGAATGCTTACAAATTTATGATCATTATGTCTCCGGTAAAAAGTTATTTTCGTGGAGAAGTGCGCGTGGTGATTGCACAACAATACAGCCGTGCTGCTAATGGTGGCGTAGGGGCGGCAAAAGCTGCCGGAAATTACGGCGGACAATTTTATCCTACTGAGTTAGCCGGAAAAGAAGGTTATCAACAGGTTATTTGGACGGATGATACTTCGCATACATACATGGAAGAAGCCGGTACAATGAACGTGTTTTTCCGTATTAATGACACCTTAATTACGGCACCAACCAGCGATAGAATATTAGATGGTGTCACGCGAAAGAGTTTAATAACCATCGCAGAACATGCGGGCATTCCGGTTGAGGTTAGAAAAATATCCGTTCAAGAATTGGTTGAAGCCGCTAAAAATGGTAGTCTGAAAGAAATTTTTGGAGCAGGAACTGCTGCAACGGTCAGTCCGGTGAAGAGTTTCGCTTATGATGGAGTGGATTATCCTGTTCCCCCACAAGAAGATTCCTATTCCGGTAGATTGAAAAAAATAATTTTAGACATTCAATACAACGTAACTGAGGATCCATTCGGGTGGAGATATAAAGTGAGTGAAGAAAATATAAATTAATCACCGCAAAGACACTAAAACGCAAAAATTTAATTAATGGATAGAGAAAAACTGGATGAATTGTCGTCTTATGTTGTAGACAGCGCATTTCAAGTCCATAAAGAAATGGGCCCCGGTTTATTGGAAAGTGTTTATGAATATTGCATGATTGAAGAGTTAAAACGTAGAAATATTTCTTTTAATTCTCAGTATGTAGTCCCACTTTTTTACAAAGGTGTTGAATTATCAAAAGATTTTCGAATTGATATTTTAATTGAAAACGAAATAGTTGTAGAACTTAAATCAGTTGAAGCTTTATTACCTGTTCATGAAGCCCAATTAATTTCATATTTAAAATTAACTAAGAAAAAATTGGGATTTTTAATTAATTTTAATGTTCCATATATAAAACAAGGTATTCTTAGAAGAGTTAACAACTTTTAATTACTCAGCAATAAATTCGAGTTAGCAGTTAGTTTGAATAATTTTTTTCAAATCTAATATTAAGAAAAGATATGTTTTTATTTATTTTTAAATTAATTTTGTAAAATAAATTCGCATTGCGTCTTTGCGTTTTTGCGGTAAAGTAAACTTATGATGAATGTACCAACTATGGCTGAATTGGCCGCCCAAGGTAAACAACCTGAAATCCTTTTTTGGGTAGGTTGTGCCGGAAGTTATGATGATCGTGCCAAAAAAATAACTCGTGCTTTTGTTAAAATTCTCAATCATGCTCAAGTGGATTTTGCTGTTTTGGGAACTGAAGAAAGTTGCACAGGCGATCCGGCAAAAAGAGCCGGAAATGAAATGCTTTTCCAAATGCAAGCATTGACTAACATTGAAATACTCAATGCGTATGAGGTAAAAAAAATTGTAACTACTTGTCCGCATTGTTTTAATACCATTAAAAATGAGTATCCGCAATTAGGTGGAAAATACGAAGTTATACATCATACACAGTTGATAAACAGCTTGATAAAAGAAGGAAAACTCAAGATTGAAGGTGGAACTTTTAAAGGCAAACGCATCACTTATCACGATCCTTGCTATCTTGGAAGAGGCAATGGTATCTACGAAGTCCCTCGAATGGTTTTACAAAAATTAGAAGCTGATTTACAAGATGCAGAATTGAGCAGAAGTAAATCTACCTGCTGTGGAGCAGGAGGCGCACAAATGTTTAAAGAAGCAGAAAAAGGGGATAGAGAAGTGTTTGAAAAACGTACCGATGAACTGATGCAACTCAAACCACAAGTAATTGCCACGGCTTGTGCATTTTGCAATACCATGCTCACTGATGGCGTAAAAGGTTTAAACCAAGAAAACGAAGTGGAAGTGTTGGATGTAGCGGAATTAATAGCTAAAGATTTATAAATTGAAATAATCATTATTGAATCAAACCCCTTCAATGTTACTAACAATGAAGGGGTTAAATATAGATAGATACGACATGCCTGACCTAAAATCAATAATAGAAGCAGCTCGATTGAGAACTTTACCTCTTTCAATTTCCGGAATTATAGTAGGGAGTTTTCTGGCAAAAGCAGATGGTTTTTTTAATGGACTGATTTTTGTTTTAGCCATACTTACTACGCTGGGTTTTCAGATACTTTCTAATTTTGCCAACGATTATGGCGACGGGGTCAAGGGAACAGATAATGCAGAGCGCATTGGACCTAAAAGAGCTGTTCAGAGCGGAGCTATTTCTAAAGAACAGATGAAACGAATCATAATTGTTACCATCATTTTAACTCTAATTGTAGCTTTAGCCCTAATTTATACTGCATTTGGTGCAGAAAATCGGATATTTTTTATGCTGTTTTTCTTTTTGGGAATAGCCAGTATAATTGCAGCCGTTAAATATACTGTCGGTAATAATGCTTACGGTTATTCAGGTTTTGGTGATTTATTTGTGTTTTTATTTTTCGGTTTACTTTCTGTAGTAGGCAGTTATTTTTTATATACCCATTTTTTAGATTGGACTCTATTTCTTCCAGCGTTTTCAGTGGGATTGTTAAGTGTTGGGGTTTTGCATCTCAATAATATGCGTGATATGAATTCCGACATCAATGCAGGTAAAAATACAATGGCAGTGAAATTGGGAGTCGAAAAATCTAAAAAATATTACTATTATTTGATTGGGTTTTCTATGACTTTTGCCTTTTTTTATGTGAATTTTCATTTTCACAGCTTATGGCAGTTTTTATTTATCATTTCTTATATTCCTATCATCAAACAATTGATAAGAGTTTTAAAAAATAAAGATCCCAAACTACTTGACCCAGAACTTAAAATATTAGCTTTGAGTACATTTTTGTTTTCAATTTTATTTGGTTTGGGACAAATTATTTGACAATAAATAAATTTAATGTTCTCATCAAATTAGTCAATTGTAATTCATAGTTTTTGGATTATTAAATTGTATGTTTGCTACCTAAACTTGTAAAAGTAAATATTATGCAAACAGAACAAAATCAAGCAAATAATCATTATATCGCTATCATTGGTGGTTCGGTTTCCGGTTCGGAAGCGGCAAGTATGTTAGCTGAAAAAGGCTATAAAGTTGTGGTTTTCGACCAAAATGAATTGCCGTACGGAAAATTAGAAGACGGTCTTCCTATGTGGCACGCCAGTTTGCGCGACCGTCAAGAAGAAATGATTGACGAAAAATTGGACCATCCCAACATTACCTATCTGCCATTAGTTCAAATAGGAAAAGATGTCAATTTTAGTGAATTAGCCAATGAATGGGGTTTTTCAGCGGTTATTTTAGCCAACGGCGCTTGGGATGACAGAAAGCTGAATTTAAAACAAATTCATCAATTCGAAGGGGAGAATTTAGTGTATCAAAATCCGTTTTTATATTGGTTTAACCACAAACACGAACCGGATTACAAAGGGAAACGTTACAAAATTCAAAACAGAGCGGTGGTGTTAGGCGGTGGTTTGGCATCAATAGATGTGATGAAAATTATTATGATGGAGTTGGTTATTGAAGGGTTGGAGAAGCACAAAGATATTGAAGTTGATGTGTTTACCTTAGAAAAAAAAGGAATAAAAGAAATTTTAGAATTGCATAATACCACGTTAGAAGAAATAGGAGTAGAACCGGGATATTTGGTTTACAGACGTTCTGCAGAAGATATGCCTTTGGCGCAACCCAGCGATGATACACCGGAAAAAATTGCCAAAGCGCGAGAAACATCTAAAAATTTGATTGAAAAATACGTAGATAAATTTTTATTCCACTTTGTGCCACAAGCCGTTGTAGAGGATGATATCATAGAAAACGGTAAATTTGAAGGATTGAAATTTCGCAAAATGTCGATAGAAGGCAAAAATTTGGTTGCTACGAACGAAACCTTTGAAATCAGAACCCATTTTGTGGTGAGTTCCATTGGGAGTACTCCTAAAAAAATTGAAGGACTTCCCTACGATGGTGAAAAACTAAAAATGAATCCGAACAACGAATTTAACGTAGATGGGTTTGATAATGTTTTTGCTATCGGCAATGCTATTACCGGTAAAGGCAACATTATGAGTTCCAAGAAACACGGTAAAGAAATGACTGCCAGAATTATCAGTGAGCATTTAGATGAATTAAATGATATATATACTAACGACGATAAAATGGTTGAGAAATTAAGTATCTATAATACAGCACTCAAAGAATTAATGGCAGAAGAGTTAGCGAGTATAGAAAATAGTATCTTAAAACAAAGAATTATTTCTACCAACGAAGAAGTTTGTTTAATTGACAAAACATCTAAATTCAACAAAGATCATCAGTTTTCTTCCTATAAGAGATGGATTGCCGAACATAAACCGTTACGATTAGAAAATTTATTAGGGCTTTCGCATTGATCGATAAATAATTCATAAAAACCCGTATTGTGTTTATCGTAATACGGGTTTTTTTATCATATTTTTACAGGGCTACTTAAAAATATGTACTTTTGTAGCATAGGTAAAATAATAAAATTGAAAAACTTTTTAAATAGAATTTTTGAAAATCATTCTCTGATTTTTAAACTAATAGTGTATTTAATTGCAGTAATTGCCATTGTTTATCTATTTCCCCGAAACGGGCAGTTTAAATATCAATTTCAACAAGGGTCTCAATGGCAATACGATGATTTTTACGCTCCTTTTGATTTTGCAATACATAAAAATGAAGCGGAAATAAATAGCGAAAAACAAGAAATTCAGAACAACAAGAAATATTTTTTCAAAAAGCAAGACTCTATTTCCAAAAATGTTGAAAATAAATTACTTGTTGAAAGTAAGAGTCTATTTTCGAATGAAACAGTTCACGATAAGACCGGATTGGAAATTGCAAATGGCATCATACAACAAATTTATGAGGTAGGTTATCTCAAAAAAACGGATGAAAAATTTAAACAAAATAATTTTTTTATTGAAATATTAAGTGGGAATTTATCAAAAGTTGTTGATTACAAAGATTTGTATACTGATAATTCTGTTAAAAATGCAATAAACCTTGCGTACGTTAATTATGAAAATACAGATGAAAGAAACAAGTGGATATCATTATTAAATAGAATTGTAGTTCCTGATGTATTTTACGATAAAAATTTCACAGACACCTATCTTCGCAATCAAATAAATAGCGTATTGCCGGTTAAAGGTTATATTGAAAAAGGGACTTTGATTATTTCAAACGGAGACATCATAGAATCATCTGATTTTGAAAAATTAAGTTCCATAAATAAAGAATACGAACATTTGACATGGAGCCAAAAGAATTTTTATTGGTTGCTGTTATCTTATCTGGCTTTAGTTGCCCTAACTTTATTGATGTTGGTATTATTCATCAATCAATACCGTCCTGTTATAGGAGAGAGTATTTCTAAATTAACGTTTCTTTTTACCATTATGTTTTTGATGGTATTGGCAACCAAATTAATAATCAATTACAACCCCAAGTATCTCTATATAATACCTTATACACTTTTACCGTTAATGGTAAAAGCCATTTTAGATGCACGCGTTGGCCTTTTTACACACGTTTTAACCGTTTTGCTCATAGGATTTTTAGTCCAGAATAGTTTTGAATTTATTTTTATTCAAATCATAGCAGGAATAGTAACTATATTAACTGTTTCAGACATGAATAAGAGAGCAAATATTTTTCTTACAGTACTTAAAATTATAAGTGTTTATCTGTTGATTTATATTGCATTTTCCATAACACACGAAGGTAATTTGGCAAACATCAATAAATTGAATATTTATTTATTTGTGACAAACGGGCTATTGACGGCTTCTCTTATTATACCGATGATCTTTATTTTTGAAAAATCATTTGGGCTTACCTCTGACGAAACTTTGAGAGAATTTTCCGATACGAATCACAAATTATTACGTGAATTAAATGAAAAAGCACCCGGAACTTTTCAACATTCAATGCAAGTTGCCAATTTAGCAGAAGAAGCTTGCACAGAAATTGGAGCGAATGCTCTTTTGGCAAGAACCGGAGCTTTGTATCACGACATCGGAAAGATTTATAATCCAATGTACTTTGTGGAAAATCAAGCTACGGGTGTAAATCCACATACTGAAATAGATCCCGAAGAAAGTGCAAGAATCATCATTGATCATGTAGTTTTAGGAATTGAATTAGCCAAAAAGCACAATCTTCCTGACAGGCTAATTGATTTTATCCGCACCCATCACGGAACTAATTTAGTATATTATTTTTATAAAAAAGAAGAGGAGTACAATCCCGATGCAACGGATATTAACAAATTCCGTTATCCCGGTCCCATTCCTTTTTCCAAAGAAACTGCAGTAGTAATGATATGTGATGCTTGTGAAGCAGCATCCAAAAGTTTGAAAGAACCTACAGCAAAAACTTTAGATTTGTTTGTGGATAAAATTGTAAAAGGGCAAATCGAAAATGGACAATTTCAAAATGCCGATATTACTTTTAGAGAAATAGAAAAAGTTAAAAAAGTGGTTAAGAAAAAATTGAAAAACATTTACCATATTAGGATAGAATATCCTGAGTAATTAAAGCTCAATCAGATTATTTTTTATGGCAAAAATCATCAGTCCAATTCTATTTTTTACTTTAAAAAGTTCAAACAAATGTTGTCTGTAGCCATCAATTGTCTTAGGACTTAACATCATTTCATCTGCAATTTCTTTATAGGTTTTTTCTTCGCAAGCCAATTGAATGAATTGTAATTCTTTGTCTTTCAAATCGAATTTTAATTTTTTTGGTTCATCATCTAAATTATGCATTAGGGCTAATGTAACTATATCAGTGTGAAAATAACCATCATTAACAACTGTGTCTAAAGCTTTTTTGAGTAAATCGGGCTCAATATCTTTTAATAAATAACCTTTAGCTCCATTTTTAATCATGGATAAAACGGTAGTTTCTTCATCTTCCATAGATAGTACAATAACTTTGACAAAGGGTCTGTATTTTTTTAACCACTTCATCGTTGCAATTCCATCCATAATAGGCATCTTGACATCTAAAAGTATTACGTGAGGATTTTCCATTCCGGATGATAGTTTTTCAACTAATTCAGCTCCGTTACTGAAAGTGTCAACGACTGCGTAATCGTTAAAATCATTTACTAAATGTTCTAATGAATGAGCAAATAATTTGTGATCATCTACAATTATAACTCTTCTGATAGGCATAATATGGTGCTTTTAATTGTTTAAAAATTATTCGATTCCTTTTTTTGGATAGGTCATTTTTATACTCGTTCCTTTCCCATTAGAATATAAATCAAATGTAGTTTGAATCATTTTTGCTCGGCTCTGCATATTCATCAATCCTGAACCCTTTATCACTTGTTCTTTATCAAAACCTTTACCATTATCCTTCACATTTATTTCAAGAAAATCTTCCGAGTAATTCAGTGTTACCTCTAATTTTGTGGCTTGTGCGTGCTTAATGGTGTTTGAAAAAAACTCTTGAATCATCCTAAAGAGAATGATTTCATCTTGATTTGAGATTTCAAAAGGATTCCCGTTTATGATAAGTTGAGAGTCTAAGTACTTTAATCTATTGAATCGGTTTATTTCTATTCGGATAGATTCTTCTAATCCTACGCTATTGATGTATTCTGCATTGAGTGTTTTAGATAAAGTTCTTATTTCTTGTAATGAGTTACCGATAATTTCACTAATCTCTTTAATTTTGGAACTATTGTTTTCCGATTTTGGAGCCAGCATGTTTAACTCTAATCGAGCCAATGATAGCAGTTGTCCTACATTATCATGTAACTCCCACGCTATATTTTTTAAGGCGTTTTCTTTAATTTCAATTTCTGATTTCTTTAAAGCTTCTTCAAATACTTTTTCTTTTAATTGCTGATCAATAATCAAATCTACTTTTTTTCTTTGAAAAACAGTATAAAGGGTTATGAAAATTCCTAATATCAGAAAAATCAAAAATGCGGATATGAACAATACTATTTTGATGCTTTCGTATTCCATATTCCTATTAAAAAGAGGGTGTAAAAAATAATATTTGCAGCATACAGTACAAAAGTAAATAACTTGACAGTCGGATGATTTATAAATTCTGATTTCATAAAATTTATCGAAATCAAATCATAGGGGATAATCAGAATAAACTGAAATAACAAACCTAAGCTAATCCAAAAGGGAAGCGATTTTTTTAAATATAAAATTTCGTCCGATTTAAATAGTTCGATAAGATACCAAAACACACTAAAAATTACCATCAAATTTCCAACAAAAAAAGGATAAGTTTGATATTTATTCCAATCATCATTGATTATTAAATAATGGTATATAAAAAAAATGATGTAAATAATTGACAATACAATCAATACAGTTTTGATATTTTCATTTTTTATCAGTTTGAAATAAAAGTAAAACAGAAATAAATATTGACCGTTGAGCGTGATGTTATACCACCAGATGTTATACTTCATTGATGATAAGGCTATTGAGAAAGCTACGATTTCTATTATAGATAAATAGAATAAATAGTATACAAAGTACTTCAAAGGCGTTTTCCCGAATTTTTCAAAATTGAGAAAAGCAGTAATTGTTACTATGAATAATAAATACTTGCTCGTATTATATAATATTTCAAATAACATTAATTTTATATGATTTCAGGACAAATATAAGGGCAAATATCCCCTCTGTTTAACACACTTGAAGTTTTGTCAGCATATTCATCATCATTCATTAATTTTACTAACAAAGCAGGTGAACCTTTTTCTGAGTAATTGGGATCAAAGGAAGGGTGTATTTTTTTACCTTTTTTATTGTTCAACTCTACGGTGGGGCAAAAAGCTAAATTTATTTTTTTTGAAGTATCGTTTTCAGATATTAAATGAACGCGAATACCTGATATATCAATTCCTTTATCTTTTGATTTTTTTTCTAAATAAGAAATATAATTTTTAATTTCATTAATTTCAAACCAAACTGACAGGGTTTGAGTGGTTTTACGAGACTTAGGAATGCTTTTATAATAACTGTCAATTCCTGTTTTTACTTCTTTGAAAGTAAGTAAATTTTTTGGTTGTAACATGTTGTATTTATTTTAAATTAGTACTCAAATTTAATTAATAAATCAATTTAAAATGAAATTTATTTAATTTAAGATTTAAAATAGATTTAAAAATCTTATATTCAGGTTTTTAAAAAATATTTTTTTTAAGTTTTGTTTTAAAAACAGGAAAAACCCTTTAAAAAAAACAGGAAAAACCCTGTATAAATTCAGGGTTTTTCCTGTGGTTTTTTTTAAAATTTCATATCATCTTTGCCTTATCAAAATTAAAGGGAGAAATTGATTTTTAGAAAAAAGAACAAAAATTGTTTTAAGAATTTATATTTTGGGGGTAAAGGGTTGTACATCAGCTATGAGGTCAACCCTTTTTTTGTGGCTGTAATATAACTTATTATAAAAAAAAAATCCCGCATTGAAGCGGGATGAGTAAAACTTATTTAAAAGTACCCTTGAAGTTTTTCTGATAGGTTTCCCAAGATTCTTTAGTTTTAATGTTTTTGTAATCGTTTGTTGCAAAAAGTTTGAGATAGATTTCTAATTGTTGTGGGGTCAAATAACCTGTAATTGGAGTTAAAACATTAGCTTGTTCATCCAAAATGAGCATGGTAGGATAAGCTCTAACTTGAAAATAACTTGCCAATTGATGGCCTGAATTTCGGGCTTTGTCTTTTGCAGGATCATAATTTGGATTAGAATAGGTTTTACCTTTGTATTTGATAGATTCATTGCCTTCTGCATCAAATTTAACTGCATAGTAGTTTTCATTCATGTATTTTACTAAATCAGGATTGTTAAAGGTCTTGGCGTCTAACATTTTACAAGGGCCACACCAATCGGTATAGGCATCCATAAATATTTTTTTGGGTTTTTTAGCTTGTGCGGCAATAGCTTGTTCTAAGGTCATCCATTTTATGGTAGGTCCGTCATCATTTACTTTTTTTATAGTCTCAATTTTATCAGTAGTTGAGTTTATTCTTGTAAAACCATACGCAACTCCGATAAGTACGGCTATAATTAAAATTTTTTTCATTATAATAAGTTTAAAATTCATTTGTTTTGATTACACAAACTTCGTTCCAAAAATATAAAAACCTTTCAATCGAAAGGTTTTTATATTTGTAACATTAGTTACATAGTTAATTAACAACCTGTAATATAGTCAAATAACTATTTTGATAATTCTAATATCAAAGACGTTTTAGGGGTAAGTTCTATAGCTTCGTTTACTTTATAAATTTTGTCAGAAATAATGTCTTTTCCTGAATTGTAGTTTTTTAATCCTTCGGAATAATGTTCCCAGTTTAATTTTTGAGATTTTTCACTATTATTGATAACAACCATGACGCTTTTATCGTCAGTATATCTGAAATAAACATATACATTTTCTATGGGCAAAAAATGCAACATTTTTCCTATGTGTACTGCCTCTGCTGCTTTGCGCCAATTTAATATTTTTTTAGTAAACTCATAAAATTCATTTTGTTTTTCGTTTCTTCCTTGAGAAGAGAAAGCATTTTGCGCATCTTCTTTCCAACCGCCTGGGAAATCTTTTCTCAACAGACCGTCTCCTTCGCTTTTTAACCCCGTCATTCCTATTTCTTCACCGTAATAAAGCTGTGGATACCCACGCGCGGTGCAAATAAGGGTTAATCCCATTTTGTATTTATTGATATCGCTATCAATCAAAGAAATGAATCTGGAAGTATCGTGGTTGCTCATGAAAAGCATCAAATTTTTCGGGTTGGCATAGAGAAAATCATTTGTAAAATTTTCGTAGATTTTCACCATTCCATCTGACCAATTCATTTGATCTTCGTTAAAGGCTTTTTCTTGAGCGTCGTGTAAGGTGAAATCCATCACGGAAGGAAGATAGGAATTATAACCTTCAATAGCACCGATGGGACTGTCTTTTTGCCAATAGGAAATTTGCGCTTGGTCGTGCATCCAAACTTCGCCAACTATGTTAAAACTAGGGTATTCATCCATAATGGCTTTAGTCCATTGACTGATTCCCGCTTTGTCATTGTAGGAATAAGTATCTACACGCAATCCGTCTAAATCAGCATATTCTATCCACCAAATCGCATTTTGAGTGATGTATTTTAACAACAGAGGATTGGATTGGTTCATGTCCGGCATCGTCGTGTCAAACCAACCGTCCATACATCCTTTTTTATCAATTTCAGCAGCATTTGGGTCAAATTGGGTGGTCATTCTGTAATTACTGCGCTGAAAATCATTGTCGGCATTTTCCCAATGATGAATCCAATCGTAGGTTGGTAAATCATGTATCATCCAATGTTTCCCTCCCCAGTGATTGGTAACGTAATCCATAATGTGTTTCATTCCTTTTTGATGCAACGCATCAGATAACTTTTTATAATCTTCATTGCTGCCAAAACGGGAATCTATTTTATAACAATCGCTTATGGCATAGCCGTGATAAGAGTATCGGGTTTCGTTGTCTTCTAACATGGGAGTGCACCAAAGCGCCGTAACGCCTATTTCTTGTATATAATCCAAGTGGTTAATAATACCATCAATATCACCGCCATGTCTTCCGCTGTCGAAATTTCTATCTGCTTTTTCTGTGGTTTCTGCAGTGGAATCATTATTGGGATTCCCATTTGCAAATCGGTCGGACATGATGAGATACATGGCATCGCTGCTGTCAAATCCCTTGCGATAACGCGAATCTTCTCTACGTGATTTTAATTCGTAATTTTGAGTAAAGACCAATTTGTTTTTGAGAAAAAATTGGATTTGATAGTTCCCTGCTTTGAGCTGTGCTGTGTTCCAATCCACAAAAAGATAATTGGGGTTTTCGGTTTTGAGCACTTGCGTGATGGTTCCGGCATTGATTTTAATATCAAATTGAGCAATATTTTTACCATAAAGCAAAATTTCTACCTCACTATGTGTCATATCACTCCACCAAAATGGGGGTTCTATATGTTCTGGTTCTTGACTAAAAATAGATATGCTCAATAGAAAAAAGATATTATAAAAGAGTTTCAAAACTTAATATGTTTTTAACTTGTGAATTGATTTTGAGTTGATGTTTTTGGCTAAAAAAACCAAGTGCTAAAATACTAAAGAATCAATAAAGGGCAAAGTTAATAAATGTTCTTTTTGTTTTATATTTATTATTTTAATCGGAATCAAATTTTGTTTTTCTCTCCGCTTTTCTTTCAGATTGGATTTTTTTGTCTTTTAGTCTATTTAGTTGGAGAGATTGGAGGATTTAAAATTTAAAAATTATAATTGATGTTTAAAGCGATATACCTTGGAATTAACCTATATTGATAAAAAGATGAAGAGTAATCGGAAACCCAATTTTGAGTAAAGAATTTTTCATTTAATAAATTTTCCCCCACAATTCTGTAATTTAGTTTATTGTTTTTTGGGGTATATTGCAAATATGATTTTAAAAATAGATAATTTACGTTTAAATTTTCTATTTTAGGTATAAAATAGTCAGAAGTAAATAAAACTAACCATTCTTTAGATGGTTTTATAATTATTTTAAAATTGTTATTAATCGAATTATTTTGGTTTTCTTTATTATAAATGTTTTTATTATATTTCAATACATTTTCAAAATTAATTAAAAAATTAAATGCTGTTTTCATAAAAACCTCATAGTTAAAATTCAGATTGTTATTATCTCTTAATTGTGAATTGTTTAAAATGTTTTTGTAATTTGAAAAAGAAAAATTTGTTTTAAACCGAATTGTGCTCTCAATCTTAGGAATATATTTTTCCATAAGAAAGTTTATATTTAAATTATTGTTAAATTCATTTAAGTAGAAATTATTTAAATATATATCGGAATTTTGAATATTTATATTTGAAATGAAATTCCCTTTATTTTTCATATAAATTACACCAAAATTCATGCGGAACTGTTTGTGAATATTATGAATTAAATAAAATACGTTTAAATAAAGTGATTTTTGTAAACCTAAATTAATTGTATTGGACTGAAATGTGCGACTATTTATTAGTATATCATCTGTAAAAATATAATTTTCAATTAGTGGATATGAACCATAATTAATTGAAATTAAAGCTAAGGAAGTTTCATTAGCAATATATTTTAAAGTGAAATTCGGTTTCAATATTAAGTGGCTAGATGAAAAACCAAGATTTGTTATATAGTTATTAATATTTTGATCTAAAAATTCGAATTGTAAACTAGGTAAAATTCTAAATTTGCCATGAGAAATATTTAAAGATCCCGAGATATAAAGCGATTTATTATTTAAAAAAGTATCATTTTGATTCTTAATATTCAAATTTGGTGTGCTTGAATGATTACTATCTAATATAGAATAAAAGGAATTAGAATTAATAAAACAACCAATTTTAAAATTATATTTAAAATCATTTATACTATTTAAAAAAGTACCATTAATCGATTGATAATTCTTTTTAAAATTACTAAATTGTTTATTTACTGAATAATTTTCATCTAAATTGGAAATTTTTTCAGAAAATTTCTGCGGAATTTCATTAAATGAACTAATAATTGATAATTGTATAGCTTTTCTTTGAGAAAGTTTTTGTGTATATAAAATATTGTTATTTATGTAAACATTTTGAGTATTCAAATCTGATAGGAGAATATTATTATTGCTAATTAAACCATTAGTTTGTTTTAAAACATTTTCTTGAAATATACTTAGTTTATATTCTAATAATGAGTTTTTTGAAGTATTAATTATTAAATCAATGTTACCTTTATACAAAGTTGGGTTTTTTTTAGTGTCTAAACTGTCTTTAGAAGACATAATATCATTACTTATGTAATATATGTTCTTTAAGAATTGAAAATTTAAGATTTTGTCGTTAAGAAAATAGAAATTTGTTTTTAAATTTATTTTATTGTTTATTTTAAATGTGCTATTATAGTTTGCGAAAAATTGATTGTTTAAATTTGCTCTATTGTCATCATGACTTGACCCTATTAGATTTTCATTTATAAATTTTTTTGCATAAAAAGCATTTTCTTTCTGTTGCTCTTCATTTTGGTAACTTGAAAAAAAATCAAATGGTGAGTTATTTTCACCAATATTATTAAAAGATAATATACTAAACGATTTATAATTTTTGCTTATCCCTAAAATATTTGAGCCAATATCATTTGCCATTTTGTCCCTTGTAAAAAAACCACTTCCAAAATCAATATTTCCCGAAAAATCAATTTTATTTTTCTTTAATATTAAATTTAAAGCAACTTTGTCTTCTGAAACTATACCTTTTAACAGCGGATTGTCTGAATAATTTTCAATAGCTTGAATTTGCTCTACCATATCGATATTAATATTTTTCGAACCAATAGAATAATTCGACCCAAATAAATCATCCCCTTCTAGTTTTATAGTTTCAATATTTTTTCCTTTATATTTTATTTCACCTGATTTTTCATTAACATCAATTCCGGGTAACTTGATTAAAACATCTTGAAGTTTTCTTTCTGTTCCATCTTTATAGGATGAAATGTTGTATATTAATGTATCCTTTTTGATAATAAAAGGTTTTTTTTTTGAAGAAATTATAACTTCTTCAAGATTAGTTATCTCCTCATTTATAAGAGTGAAATTTTGTATATATATTTTTTCTTTAATCGGATTTACAATTTCAAAAACATTATCCTTATAACCGTTTGATTTGACCTCAATTATAATTTTTTTATAACTTTTTTTTAAATTAATATTGTAATTTCCACCGGTCACATATGTAAACTCTTTGGGGAATTCAGAATCTATTTCATCTTTTATTATTACATTACCATTTCTAATATTTTCTCCTTTTAAATTTACTATTTTACCTTTGATTGTTTGTGAAAATATTGATGAGCTAAAAAATAAAAAAAGTAAAAACAATTTATTCAAATTTAATTGTAAAATCAGGTTCTTCAAATTTGATCGATACTGACATGTTATATTCACTAGAAGATATAGCATATTTCTCTATTTTTTTTAATTGAATTTTTGTTTCGTTTATATATTCATCCCAAGTATACTTTTTAGAAAAAATAAATTCTATTTTTGAATTTTTATCTATTTCAGAATTTATTTTTATTTTTTCTGCAATAATTGAGAGTGAATCATCTTCACTTTCGATTTGCAATATTAAACCCGGTAATCCATTAAATTTCCATGGACCATCTGAAAAGCTTAATTCAGGACAATACCAAGCTGAATAATATTTTTCTTTAAATTTACCAATTGCTTTAAAACATTTAAAATTCAAAATAATATTAGACTCATCTGTTAATTCCCATTCAATAGTTTTTAATGGCTCTGTAATTTTAATATATTCTTTCGGTGTTTCAAATTTTGGTCTATAATATTCGATTGAATTTAATAAATGATGTTTTACTATTATTCTATTCTTGTAAACAGGTTCTTTAATTATAATGTTTGAATTTAAGCCATCTGTCACAGTTTTCGTGTTTTCATTTTCATTCTCTTCAAAGATTTCATAAATTGATATAGTGTCGTTCAAGATTGTTAGTTGAGATTGAAAGTTTTCATAATTTGTGTTAAAACTAAAATCATAAACCACTTCAATTTTTTGACCATACAAAAGGCTATATTGGTTTAATATAAATATTATTAATAATTTTTTTTTCATGTGTCTATATTTATTTAATTCATTTTGTATTAATTTTTTAGCAGATTTCATTGATTGCTCACGCTAAAGACCTGACAGGTTCGCAGTTGTTTTTAAAGGTCACAACTTATTCCGTCAATGTTGGGATGGATTCCGATAGCTATCGGAACACTATTAGTTATTCCCTTGTGTGTAAAGATTAGACATGTTCGTTTTATGATACTTAATGATTAGGTAAAAGAAACCACCTTTTTTTAAGGTGGTTTCTCAAAAATTGTTGAAAATTTTATTTCATTACTTCTTTTACAAATGCTGCGGCAGCTTGGGCAGCTCCAGCACCTGCTTCAGCACAAGAATCTGCAGTAACACTAAATGATACAGTGACACCTCCTGCTGTAACGCTGGCATTTATTGTACATCTTCCATCATCATCTATCCCAGCTACTTTTAAAAATGAATTAAAATCAAACTTTTGTAAAGATTCTAAATTTGAAAAGTAAAACGTCATGTTAGTTACTTCATAATTATGTTTTTCTTTAAATTCTGATTTATTTGAATTTGTAAAATTAAAAGAATCCACATTTAGTTTAGCAAATTGGAATACACTTATTAATAAAAATGCGAATGTTAAAAATAATTTTTTCATGTTTGTAAAATTTTAAAATTAAAAAATTGGTTTATTAATTTTGTGGTTTGTCTATTCTTTCTTGAACAGACCCACTGCACCACCGGCAGTAGCGAGCAACCCATTTTAAAATTTAATAATTTACAAGATTTTTTATTATCTTTGCACTCGTTAAATCTTAATGGTTTAATACTTGGAGAGGCTGTTTAAACTTACCGGTTGATGGCAGCTTTCTCCTTCCTTTTTTAAAAATTCCTTACTGTCCTTCAGAAATTTTTAGATTGAGTAGTTTTACTTTCTTTTGATGTAATAAATTTAGATTTATACTTGTTTTAAAAATAGTATATTAAAGACAATGACAAACGCACTGTCAAAATGATCAGAGAAAAATCAAACTATTGTGGGTAGCTTTTTTAAGGGATAAAAAAACTACTCTTTCTTTCTTTCATTGTTGTAAATGTAAATAGGTTTTTTTGATTAACCAAATTTTTTACGGTTTTTTTTTTTTTTTGATTATCAAATAGTTAAGGTTTTTTTGATAAAAGTTTTGTTGTAGAAAGATGAAAAGATGTCGTTTAGGACACTTTTTATTTAAAATTTATTAAATAGGGTCCGCTGATAAAGTATATATTAAAGTATTTCAATATTTTAAATTTAATTTTTCGTTTTTAAGTGCAAGGTTTTTTGGGTATTATCTCATTTTTTCTTGCACTTCATTAATAAATTAACCGCAAAGTTCGCAAAGTTTTTTTCGCAATGGTCGCAATCCTAAATAGGTATTAAAATATTGAATTACAATACGTTATTTTTTATTTTGCGTACATTGCGTAATCCTATGCGTTCATTGCGGTAAAAAAATTAGTTTTTCAGCAGACCCTAAATATCATTTCTAAATTTTCTCTCCGCTTTTCGTTCAGATTGGATTTTTTTGTCTTTTAGTCTTTCCAATCTCACTGCATTGGGAATTTTGGTTTTTTTTCTTTCTTTATCAGGCAGTAATGCTTTTTCGATTAATTCTAAAAATCGTTGGGTCACCTTTTCTTTGTTAGTGAGTTGACTGCGCGTAGCATCAGAAGAAAGGGAGAGTATTCCCTCTTGGTTGATGCGGTTGGCTAATTTTAAATTAATGCGATTTTTTTGGTCTTCGGACAGTATTAGAGAGGCGTTAACATTGAACAACAATTGTACTTTGGTTTCCACTTTATTAACATTTTGTCCTCCGGCTCCTCCGCTACGGGAAGTTTTATAAGATAATTCTTTTACTAGTTCATTAGATTCCATTATTGGTAAGATTTATTATTTTTGTGTAAAATTACTCAAATCATGAAGATAGGCGACTATGTTGGTTCAAAATACGATGTTACTAAAGGCTATGTGCTTTCTATCGACAAAGATAAAGTGCTGATCAAAACCGATGATGATTTTGAATTGATGTATTTAAAAAAAGATTTGATTGTTTATAAATCAGATTTAGAGGCAGTTAAAACAATTGTTAAAGATAACGTTTCTACTGTTTTAAAACCTAAGCAGAAGAAGTTGGATGTAATTGATTTGCATTACAAAGGAAAAAACTTGAGTGCCAATGAAATTCTTTCATGGCAATTAGAATTATTTGAAAACGAGCTCCATAAAGCTATCCGAAAAAACTTGACGGAAGTCGTTTTTATTCACGGCTACGGAGAAGGAATTTTAAAAAAAGAAATTGAAAAAATCTTAAAAAAGAAAAATATTATTTTTAGTGATGCTCCTTTTCGCCAGTTTGGTCACGAGGCAGCTGTCCTTGTACATCTCAAATTGAATCAAAAAATTATTCTGTAATCTCAATTACTTCTTGCACTTCAGGTACAAATTCTTTGATGGTTTCCGCTATTCCGTTAATGGTAAAGGTATTTTTGTTGCAAATAGCGCAATAACCTTTCCAACGAATTTTAACAATTCCGTCTTCAACGGATACCAATTCCACATCGCCACCATCACTTTGTAAGTAAGGACGAATATAAGCTAAAGCCTCTTCTATTCTTTTTTCTAAAGTATCCATCTTAAAGAAAAGTTTGCCAAACTTTCTAAAGTTTGGCAAACTTTTAAAAATTAATGTGCAGCGCAACCGCTGGTATTAGTGATTCTTACGATTTCCGTCGGGGGCAATTCCGTATTGCGTTTTACTAATTGGGTCAACATATTTTTAGTGATTTCAGAAAAAGCGGCTTCGGTGGGTGTATTATCTTGCAATGCTGCAGGATGTCCAAAATCGCTCGCTTCTCGTATGCTCTGCACTAAAGGTATTTCACCCAAAAATGCGGTATCTAAATCTTTTGCTAAATTTTTAGCTCCATCTTGACCGAAAATATAGTATTTGTTATTAGGTAATTCTGCCGGAGTGAAGTAGCTCATATTTTCTATTATACCAAATACGGGAACATTAATTTCCGGTTGGGCAAACATGGAAACTCCTTTTTTGGCATCTGCCAATGCAATATTCTGAGGGGTACTGACCACAACGGCTCCTGTCAACGGAATAGACTGAACTATAGATAAGTGAATATCGCCGGTTCCCGGAGGAAGGTCAATGAGCATAAAATCTAAATCTCCCCATTCGGAATCAAAAATTAACTGGTTCAAGGCTTTGTTAGCCATAGCACCGCGCCAAATTACAGCATCATTCGGATCGACAAAAAATCCGATAGAAAGTAATTTCACTCCGTAATTTTCAATCGGTTTGATTTTAGCTCTACCGTTAACGTTAACCGAAGAAGGGCGTTCATTGGCTACATCAAACATAATGGGAATAGACGGACCGTAAACATCAGCGTCTATGATGCCTACACTAAAGCCCATTTTGGCTAAAGTAACGGCAATATTTGCGGTAACGGTTGATTTACCTACGCCTCCTTTTCCTGAGGCAATGGCAATCAAGTTTTTAATATTAGGTAAAGGGCGTTCTTTCTTAGGTGGTTCAATAGGATTAACGGCAATCTGACCTAATACGTGTACCTGTACCTCTGCATATTCGTATTCGTTTTTGATGAGATTAACAATGTCAGTTTCCATGCGTTTTTTGGCTTGCAACGTTGGATTTCCAATATTAACTTCAACCAAAATACGATTTTCAACTACTTCCACATTTTTCACAGCATTGCTCTCCAAAAGACTTTTGCCTTCTCCGGGAGCCGTTATTTTGTCAAATAATTTTAATATATCTTGTTTGTTCATAATAATTAAATGTGTTTTTTTTTTAGAATGATTCTAAATACAAAGATAGAGAAGTTTTTTGAGTTTAAAGTTTAAGATTTAAAGTTTTTTTGTTAAAAATGTTACTTTGGAAAGGTACAAAGGTAAAAGGTAAAAGGTAAAGTAACTAATTAGAACAAAAAAATATGAACTATGAACATCAAACAATTATTCATTGTCAGCAGCGTGCCATTCAGCGTAAGAAGTACCTGTTTCTCTTAGTTTTAGGGAATGTAATCTGATGTCAGATGGCAGTTTTTTTCTTATGCGTTCCGCAAAATCTATCAACATCATTTCACTGGTGGGCTGATAATCTACCAACAATACACTATGGCCTCTTTTCTTTAATTCTAACGCCAACTCAAGGTGTGGTGTGTTTTTATTGAAAACCGTTGCATGGTCAAAAAGATCAACGATTTCTTCTTTTACGATGGCTTTAAGATCGCCAAAATCTATAACCATACCTCTTTTTACATGATTTTCTTGGTCTATTGGTTTTCCTACAACGGTGACATCCAGTTGATAACTGTGCCCATGTACATTTCTACATTTTCCGTCATAGCCGTAAAGGGCATGTCCGGCTTCGAAAAAGAATTGCTTGGTGATACGAATGTTGTTCATTTTAATATTTTAGGAAATGGAGTTATTATCCATTTTTTAGTGTAAAAAGGTTTGTATTTGATGGCGCAAATTTAGGAAGATATTTAGATTTACAAATCAGGATGCTGTAAATTCTTATTTCCGTCAAGAGTCTTGAAGTCTTATGTTTTATCTTCTGCAAATCCGATAGCAATAGGTATTGCAAAGCGTTGGTATTCTATCACGGGAATTTTTTGTAGAAATCATTACGCTTATGGAAGGTAACAAGGGTTAAACTATCAGATGAATCACAAAAAACACCTATTCTATAATCTCCTATTCTAATTCGATAGTAAAATTAGTAACCTGAAAGTTTTTTTATATTGGGTATTTCTGAAATAACATTTGCTTTTTCTATCAATTCAATTAAATGAAGTATTTTGTTTTTAAATCCCTCTCTTTTAGTTTTTTCAAACTTTTTGCAAATGAGTATTTAAAAACAATATTCATTTTTTAAGAATATCGATAATCAATTCTTTGGATACTGTTTTGGATTTCATTCCGTTTTCAATCTTTTTTGCGATTGCATAATCTTCCATGTCATCATTTGATAAGGTTTTTCCTTTGATCTTCATTTTTTTTAAAAGATTTTGTAAGAAATCAAATTCGTCTTTGTCTTTTGGTTCGATGATGATTGATGTCATGTTTTTTTTAATCTATTGTACAAATGTATAAATAATTATGGATTCCCAAATGTTGTTTACTCGATAGATTAATATGTTAAACGCATTGTGTGTGCTTTAAAGATGTCTAAATTTGTTGGATGTTTTTTTGCCTTGCCAATCTTTAAAAAAAATAGCCTGAAATTTTCAGACTTTTTAGGTTAATTCAAATAAGAAAATAGTTTATTTTTTCTTTTAAAAACGGCAAAATGGATAGGTTATTTCTTTACAGTTCCTAAGCATTTCTTATACATTAATTTTTGAAAATAAAATAGAGAAATATCAAGACAGATGATACTAAAAAAATTAAGTATATACTTTTTCTCCCTGAAGTTGATACAATTTGTGAATAATTGGTTATCCCACTATCAATATTTGGGAATAAAAATTCTATTGTTTTTTTAAGAAAACTCATAAGAATGTAAATTAAGCCACAAATATATGAAAATTTGTGGCTTATAAAATTAATTGAAATTATTATGCCATAGTATTGGATCGAAAAGCATAATACTCGAAGTAAACGCTTAGTCCATCAAAATGCCATAACCATCCACCCCCCAATTCTCTCTGCTCAACAGTAGTCAACTCCTGAACACCAAATTTTTCTAAATTTTTATCTCGCTTATTATTATTGTTTTTTAAAGGTCTAGATGATTGCTTTTGCAATTCATTTGTTTAAAAAGTTTAAAATTAAATATTATTTTTTTGTCTTGCAAATATTGAGCAAAAATAGCCCGAAACAATTTCAGACTTTTTTAATTAATGAGGGTTGTGATGAGGATTTTGAGGAGGTGAGCATTGGTTATTTTAATATAAAAAAAAGTTATCTCAAAAAAATTGAGATAACTTAATTCATAAAATGAATTACAAGATTAAATTAATTCAAGCTATTGTTTAACTAAAGGATACTTCTATAATTAAAATCCTTTAATTAAGATATCAAAAACAAAAATCATTTTAACCAAATAACTTATACAAATGATATCCAACTTCTTTTCCAATGTTATAAATTATAAGAAATGTCCCAGCAACTACCAATACTTTAAAAAAAAACAAAGTGTATTGATTACTGCTTATTTCATTGAAAATTGAATTTAATTGATCTTCTGTTTCTTTCATAATTATGTTAAATTAGTGAGTTAGGAATTGTAAAGAAATAAAGTGTACAGAATTGGCGTAGTAATTTTGTTCTTTTTCAAGGCACAAATTGTAGCTAATAGCTTGCGTCTCTTAGCAAAATTTGAAACGCAGAAAAAGGGCAAAAGGACAAGCCAAAATGGATAGGTTATTTCTTTACAGTTCCTAAGGTATAATTTCAGTAACTATAGGCTTTTCGCCTTTCAGTCCGGATTTAAAATTTGCCCAATCGGACAAGATAATTGAAAAAAAACAAAAAACAATAAAAATCTTTATAAGTGTATGATAATTTTCTTTTTTTAATTTCATTTTATTATATTTATAATGCAAAGTTACAAAAAAAGGAAGCTGGGCAACAAAAAATGAACTAAAATTCAAACAAATAAATAAACTTCTATTTTTTTCATAAGAACAATGTTTACAATATCATCATTAGACGATACCGGCAAGTTTATTTATTTATTGATATACTTCGTTTAATAAACGTAAAAAAAGAAATTTTATTTTAACAAAAAAAAGCCTGAAATTTTCAGACTTTTTAGGTTAATTCAAATATGAT
>DYMN01000039.1 GCA_020740485.1 Polaribacter sp.
TGACATCATCGGCAAAGATTTCTAATTGGGGTTTGGTGTTAATACTTGCTTCATCAGTCAATAATATATTGTCATTTTGCTGATAAGCATCGGTTTTTTGGGCTTCTTTGCTCACCAATACTTTTCCGTTGAATACACCGGTTGATTGTTCGTCAAAAATACTTTTATACAATTCGTGACTTTCGCAGTTGGGTTGTTGGTGGTAAATGTTGGTTTGATGATCCACGTGTTGGGTTCCTTTCAACAAAGTAACCCCATTTAAATTGGAAGTGATGTGTTCGCCTTCTTGATAGAAATGTAAGTTATTGCGAACCAAAGCCCCACCCAATGAAAAAGTAAAGGTGCTCACTACACTTTCTTTATCTTGACGAATATACGTAGAATCAATCAACGAAGCGTTGGAAGTGTCATTTTGAACTTTATACCATTCTACAATGGCTCTTTTGTTGGCAAAAATTTCTGTAACAGCGTTGGTTAACGTATTTTGTGAAGTCAAACTTTGATGTTTTTCTACAATCTGAACATAAGCATTTTCATCCACAATGACCAAATTACGCGGTTGCGATAATATTTCAGCATCATTTCCGGATGTCAAATACAATATTTCAACAGGTTTGCTCACCACTACACTTTTTGGAATGTGAATAAAAGCCCCTTCTTGCACAAATGCGGTATTGAGCGAAGTTAAACCATCTGTATTTGATGCAATCGTATTAAAATAGTGATCAAAAAAGAGTTTGTATTTGGTGTTTTGCATCGCTGACGATAAGATGCAAATATCCATTCCATCGTGCGAAGTTTCGGAAATCTGCGGTTGAAAAACACCATTGAGAAAAACCAATTTGTAGGTTTCAGTCCCTTTGAGTAAAAAGGGTTTTACCAATTTGGTATCCACTTCATTTTGCAAAGGGTTGATGAGTTTGTAATCTTGCTTTAAAACATCTTTTAAAGAAGTATATTTCCATTCTTCGATGGATTTGGTGGGAAAACCCACTGTTTCAAATTGCTCAATTGCTTTTTTTCTGACGTTGCGAAGGGCGTGATCTATGGCTAAATTTGAATTGTTTTCAAACGCCAAATACGTATTTAATATTTTATCTTTTAACATCTTATGGTTTCAGGTTTTACGTTTCAAGTTTCAGGTTTAAGGTTAACAAACTTTGAACCTTAAACTTTAAACTTTAAACTATTTTAGCCAATCATATCCTTTTTCTTCTAACTCCATTGCCAACTCCTTGCCACCGGATTTGATGATTTTTCCATTCCACAAAACGTGAACAAAATCAGGGACAATATAATCCAAAAGTCGTTGGTAATGGGTTATTACGATTACTGCATTGTCCTTATTTTTCAATTTGTTGACCCCATTGGCTACAATTCTAAGTGCATCGATATCCAAACCGCTATCGGTTTCGTCTAAAATGGCTAATTTGGGTTCGAGCATTGCCATTTGAAAAATCTCATTTCTTTTTTTCTCTCCACCCGAAAAACCATCGTTAAGTGAACGAGACAAAAAGGATTTATCTAACTCCAACAACTCCGATTTTTCGCGAATTTTTTTCAACATTTCGTTTGCAGGCATATCGTCTTTACCTTCGGCTTTGCGTTTGGCATTGATGGCGGTTTTGATAAAATTGGTAACCGTTACGCCGGGAATCGCCACCGGATATTGAAACGACATAAACACGCCTTTATGAGCCCGTTCTTCGGGAGCTAATTCCAATAAATCGTCATTATTTAATTTGATTTCCCCTTCGGTTACTTCATAGTCTTCGCGACCCGCAATCACGGATGAAAGCGTTGTTTTTCCGGAACCGTTTGGTCCCATAATGGCGTGAACTTCGCCTGCTTTAACATCGAGATTGATGCCTTTTAGGATTTCTTTGCCGTTAATGGCAGCGTGTAAGTTATTAATATGTAACATATTTAATTTGAAAATGAGTTAATTTGAAAATTTGAAAATGAGTTAATTTGAAAATGAGTTAATTTGAAAATTTGAAAATGTGTTAATCTGCTAATTGATGCTAAGTTTGGCAAACTTCTATTTGTTATAAGGTTATTGATTATTTTGAATTTTGAAAATTATGTTGTCTAAATCTAAATTTTTTCGATTTATCAAAATTTGCACACTTCGACTTCGCTCAGTACATCGCATTTCCAAATTTGCACATTTCCAAATTTGCACATTAAATTATCCTACTGATCCTTCCAACGATATTTCTAATAATTTCTGCGCTTCTACTGCAAATTCCATTGGTAATTTGTTTAATACTTCTTTACTGAAACCATTTACAATTAAGGAAACCGCTTTTTCAGTATCAATGCCGCGTTGGTTGCAATAAAACAATTGGTCTTCGCCTATTTTACTCGTAGTGGCTTCGTGTTCTATTTGTGCACTTGCATTTTTACTTTCAATGTAGGGAAAAGTATGTGCTCCACATTCATTGCCCATCAACAGAGAATCGCATTGAGAGAAATTACGCGCATTTTTGGCATTCTTGCTTACTCGAACCAATCCGCGATACGAATTTTGTGAATGTCCGGCTGAAACCCCTTTTGAAATAATCGTGCTTTTGGTGTTATTACCGAGATGTATCATTTTAGTACCGGTATCGGCTTGTTGAAAATGGTTGGTAACGGCAATACTGTAAAACTCACCGATTGCGTTATTCCCTTTCAAAATGCAACTCGGATATTTCCAAGTAACGGCACTTCCGGTTTCTACTTGTGTCCACGAAATCTTAGCATCATTGTAGGCAATGGCTCGTTTGGTTACAAAATTATATACCCCACCTTTGCCTTCTGCATCACCGGGAAACCAATTTTGAACGGTAGAATATTTAATTTCTGCCCTGTCGTGAACTATAATTTCCACCACGGCGGCGTGCAATTGATTTTCGTCGCGTTGGGGAGCAGTACAGCCTTCGAGATAACTCACATAAGCGCCTTCATCGGCGATGAGCAACGTGCGTTCAAACTGACCCGTTCCCCCTTCGTTGATACGAAAATAGGTAGATAACTCCACCGGACAACGCACTCCTTTTGGAATGTAACAAAAAGACCCGTCGGAAAAAACGGCTGAATTGAGCGCAGCGTAGAAATTGTCAGTTTTAGGCACCACAGAACCTATATATTTTTTGACTAAATCAGGATGTTTTTGAATGGCTTCTGAAATAGGCATAAACAAAATGCCGTGTTCTTCCAATGTTTTTTTGAAAGTAGTTGCCACAGAAACAGAATCTATTACAATATCCATCGCCACATTGGATAATTTTTTTTGTTCATCTATGGAGATGCCCAATTTGGCAAAAGTTTTGAGTAATTCAGGATCTACTTCGTCCAATGAATTTAATTTAGGTTTTGATACAGGAGCAGAAAAATAACTTATTTCATTAAATTTAGGTTTTTCATAATGCACGTTTGCCCATTCGGGTTCGGTCATTTTTTTCCAAATTCTGAATGCTTCCACGCGCCAATCGGTCATCCATTGTGGCTCATTTTTTTTGGCAGAAATAGCACGAACCACTTCTTCTGATAGTCCTGGTGGAAACTTATCTGCTTCGATATCAGTATAAAAACCATATTCATACTCTTTGGTTTTTAATTCCTGTTCAAGTTCGTTTTCGGTATATTTTTTCATTTTTAGTTTATAGTATTGAGATGTGAGTATTGAGTTTTTGAGTTTAAGTTTAAAAAAAATAAGACATAAGATTTAAAAAACAAAGAGCTTAAAAAAGTATTTTAAGTTTCTAATAAGCAACTTAAACTTTAAACATTCTATTGCCTTTTACCTTTTACTCCCGCCTTGCGGGTTCCGATAGTTGTCAGAATCGCTATCGCTCAACTTTTACCTTTTACCCTTTCCCCTGAAACCTTTATCAGGGCAAAATTAAATGGTTTTTAAATGATAATTATCATACTATTAAGATTAATTCTAAATAAGACAATAAATTTTCGTTATAGTAAGGTTTAAAGTTGAGAAAAACGCTGCAATTTAGTTCTCTTTAATTTGTATATTTGCACCTCAATTTTAACCTATTTTTGATGATTTCAAAAACCATTACCATTGAAGATTTAGTAGAAGAATATCCTTTTTCTGTGCAATATTTAGCAGACAAAGGTATTCGTTGCATTAAATGTGGCGAACCTATTTGGGGCACATTAGAAGAAGCGTGCAAAGAAAAAGGATTTGATGTCGAAAAGATTGATTTTTTTGTAAAGGAACTCAATGAATTGAATGAAATTAATAATTTATAATGTTTTTCATTTTATCAATAAATCATTTAACTCATTAGTAAAGGCATAAAATTCATAAATCACAATATATAATTCACGTCTCGACTTCTTTCGACGACCAACTCAAAATTCGTAAATCTAAATTCGTAAATCGTAAATAAAATGTTAGATATTCAAAAAACTTTAAAAAATCTCGGGATCGAGAATATAAATTTAGGTGTTTCAACCGGAGCAGAATGGTTTGACACCACCGGAAAAACCGAATCTTCTTCATCACCTATTGATGGAAAAGAAATAGCACAAGTGAAAACTGCCACTTTGGACGACTACGAAAAAGTAGTGCAAAAAGCCCAAGCGGCTTTCAAAGAATGGCGCTTGGTTCCGGCACCGGTACGCGGCGAAATTGTACGTCAAATCGGAAATGCGTTGCGAGAATACAAAGACGATTTGGGTGCTTTGGTTTCTTATGAAATGGGAAAAGTGTATCAAGAAGGTTTAGGCGAAGTACAAGAAATGATTGACATTTGCGACTTTGCAGTGGGTCAATCACGTTTAATCAACGGTGTTGCCTTGCAATCAGAAAGACCCCAACACAGATTATCAGAACAATACCATCCGCTGGGTATTATAGGAATTGTAACTTCCTATAATTTTCCTGTTGCTGTTTGGGCTTGGAATTCTGCTTTGGCAGCCATTGCAGGCGATGTAGTAATATGGAAACCTTCTTCAAAAACGCCATTGACCGCTGTGGCAACTCAAAAAATAATTCGTCAGGTTTTAATAGACAACAATGTTCCAGAAGGTGTATTCAATTTAGTAGTGGGTCGTTCATCTGTGATGGGAGATAATTTCTTGGCAGACAAACGCATTCCGTTATTTTCTATCACCGGTTCTACCGCTGTGGGTAAAAGAGCCGCAGAGATTGTAGGTCGTCGTTTGGGTAATACTTTGTTGGAATTAGGCGGAAATAATGCCGTAATTATCACCCCCGAAGCAGATATCCCAATGGCAGTGATGAGCACCGTTTTCGGAACTGTGGGAACAGCCGGACAACGTTGTACTTCTACACGTCGTGTGATTATTCACGAATCAATTTACAATCAAGTACGTGATTCATTTGTAAAAGCATACGAAAAAATAGCCACAAAAATTGGGAATCCATTAGTGGATGGCAATTTGGTAGGTCCTGTAATTGACGTTCATTCTGTCAATGCCTTTTTAGATGCAGTGAAAAAAGTACAAGAAGAAGGCGGAAAAATTCTTTTTGGTGGTCAACATCTTGAAGGAAAGGGATATGAATCAGGAAACTATGTCGTGCCTTGTATTGCCGAAGCAGAAAATCATTACCACATTGTACAAGAAGAAACTTTTGCTCCGATTGTATATTTTATCAAATACAGTGGGGATGTGCAAAACGCCATCGACTTGCAAAACGATGTACCACAAGGACTTTCATCTGCTATTTTCACGCTCAATGTGCGCGAAGCAGAAACATTTATTTCTCAAACCGGTTCCGATTGTGGAATAGCGAATGTTAATTTAGGAACCAGTGGTGCAGAAATCGGTGGTGCATTTGGTGGCGAAAAAGAAACCGGCGGTGGACGCGAAAGCGGAAGTGATGCTTGGAAAATCTATATGCGTCGTCAAACCAACACCATTAATTACGGTACCAAATTACCTTTGGCACAAGGAATTAAGTTTGATATTTAATTAATGAATTTACAAGAATTAAATCTTGCATTAGCAACCAAAAACCCTGTGGAACAACTCCGCTATCTCGCGGAGCAGTTCACGGGCAAAATTGCTTTTTCTACGAGTTTTGGGCAAGAAGATCAAGTGATTACCGATATGA
>DYMN01000011.1 GCA_020740485.1 Polaribacter sp.
AACAACCCGATCAACCCCTTCATTTTTTTGACTGGAAATTGGATTTTCCTGAAATTATGAACGAACAAGTAGCAGACAAAGTGGGGTTTGATATTGTGATTGGAAATCCACCATATATAAAAGAATATACCAATAAAGATGCCTTTAATGGATTTAGAGAATCTGATTATTATCAAGGTAAAATGGATTTATGGTATGGCTTTTCTTGTGTGATGATTGACAATCTTAAAGATAATGGAATACAATCATTTATAGCTCAAAATAATTGGATTACAAGTGCAGGAGCTTCTATATTAAGATTTAAATTATTAACTGAAACACAGCTTAAAAGTTTTGTTGATTTTGGAAATTATAAAGTATTCCAATCAGCAGGAATTCAGACCATGATATATGTGGTTCAAAAGAAGAAATATGAAGCACCTTATTCATTAAAATATTCTGTTTTAATAGATGACAAAATTACTCAGAGTAAATTAAATGAATTTTTAAATTTTGATTTGCAGAATCTATTTGCACAAAAATATATTTTCGAAGTTAAAGATGATATGATTTCTGACATGTCATTTTCATTTAATACGAATGAAGATGATATTATTTTAGATTTAATTGAAAATAAATCAAATTTTAAATTAAAGAAAGAAGAAATAATTCAAGGAATAGTTGGAGCTCCTGATAAAGCTTTCATTATTTCAAATGATGAAAAAAACAATTTTTCAAGCACTGAAAAACAATTTATAAAGCCATATTTTACAAATTCAGACGGAGAAAGTTCAGATTCGATAATATACCTAAGTACAAAAAACTTTAATAATAAAAACATTGATGACTTTCCAAACTTCAAAAAACATTTTGAAAAATACAAAGAAGAATTAATAAAAGCAAAAATTCAATATAAGACTCCAAATAAAAAATATTATTATCTACATAGAGAAAGAGATGAAAGTTTTTTTATTAAGGGTGAAAAAATAATATGTCAAATTAGAGCACCAAAGGGCAAATTTTTATACACAAATAATGAATATTATGGTTCTAGGGCATTGAATATAATTAAGACAAAAAGGTTGTCTAATAAGTTCCTAAGTTTGCTTTACAATTCAAACTTAATTAATTTTTGGTATAAAAGTAGAGGTGCTGTTCTAGGGAATTTAATGAAATATGATATTGGAACTTTATTGACTATTCCATTAATAAAACCAGCTGATGTTTCAAAATTTATAATTCTAGTTGATTATCATCAGTATTTAAATAACCCCAATAATGAGCAAATACTATCACATACAGCTAATAAACGAGTAGCTAATCATATTGAAGATATTATTAATGCAATGGTAAATGAGTTGTATTTTGAAAAACACATGAAAGATAATGAGCTTGATGTATTAGAATACTTAAATCCAAAACCAATTGAAAGTTTAAATAAAAGTGAGCAATCAGAGATAATCAAAAACTTCTATTTGTGGTATCAAGAGCCACAAAATCCAGTAAGACAAGCTATTATGCTTGTTGATACAAGAAGTAAAGATATATTAGTAAAAATCAATAAAAACAGTTACTAGTATGCCGAAAATTAAGTCAATTCAATTACATAATTATAAGTTTTTTAATGAACAAGAACCTATAAATTTAGAAGTAGATGGAGAATGCAAACATTTACTTTTATATGGAGAAAACGGCAGTGGTAAAAGCTCTATTTTTTGGGGTTTACATACACTTTTTGAATCTTCACTAAAAGAAGATGAAGTTATACAAATGTATTTTAAACATAGAGATGAAAGTGCAGAATCATTGGTAAATATTTATGCTGAAAAAGTTGTTAGGAATGGTATTGATGATTATAATTCTTTCATAGAAGTTATTACAAATGAGGAGTTAAATAATGTTTACAGAGTTTCTTTGTTTGATTTAAATATTAATCAAAATGAAAATGCACAATTAATTAATCAAACATCAGAATTTTTAAGTTACAAAGATTTGTTTGAATTCCAGAGGTTTTGGAATGGTAGACCAATGAATTTGGCTCAAATATTCATAAGTTCAGTACTTCCATTTTTAGAATTTCCTGAAAGTGAATTGATAAGAGGTAGAGAAAATGTTAAAATTACAAATGCTTATCAAAAGTGGTGGGAAATAAGACATGTAGGACCAGGTAAGACATTTAACTATAAAGGAAATGAAATTCAGGTTTATAAAAATAGTTTAGAAAATATTGCGTTTGATAGATTTGTAAATGAATTTAATAGGAACATTGAAGATTTAATAGACTTCATAAATGTTAATGCACCATTAATAGTTAAGCAACTTGGTTATGATATTGATTTTAATTTAAAATATATAAAGCCATATTATAAAAAAGGAGATACAAGATATGAATGTGCAAATTTTGAGATTGAATTTTTGGTAACTTCCTATTTGGGAGAGCCAATAACAATTAATAGACCTCAATCTTTTTTTAATGAAGCAAAAATTTCAGCTATTGCATTAGCTATTAAATTATCAGTTCTCAAGAGAAAATTTAATGATAGAGTTGAAATTCCAAAGTTTATTGTTTTTGATGATTTGATGATTAGTTTGGATATGAATAATAGAGATAGGCTAACAGATTATATACTTAATCCTGACAATGATTTAATTTCAAAATATCAAGTTTTTATATTAACTCATGATAGAAGTTTGTTCAATTTTATTAAAGATAAAATCAAAAATACCGGCAAATCTAAAGAATGGGTATACAAGGAAGTTTATATTAATGAAGAAGCAAACAAACAAACACCTACTATTTACGATTCTCCCAATTTATTAAATAAAGCTAAATATTATTTGCAAATTCATGATTACCCTGCTTGTGGAATTTATTTACGAACATATTGCGAAGAAGTTCTAGACAATTTATACCCTGACTCAATAAAATATGAAACTAAACCAAATGTTCATGGGTTATTAGAAACGCAGAAATTAAACTTAAATAGTAAAATAATTTATTTAGAGTCGTTTTGTAAAGATGAAAACATAAATTACACTGATTTTAAAGACTTAAAGACCTATAAAAGTGTAATATTAAATTCTTTAGCTCATTATGATATTCATTCTCCACTTTATAAAGTTGAATTAGAAAAAGTACTTTTTGTAATAGAAAAACTTGGTCAATATAAAAAGGTTGAATTTAAAAAACAGAATAGCACTTTTACCATAGATTTTAAAAAAAATGATGGGACAATTTATACTTTAGGTATGACCATTAAAGATAAATTATATTTGATTGAAAATAATAATAAATTAAGACTTTCAAGTTATTGTAAAGCCAATATAACATACACAAATGACAATGGTGTTGAAACAAAAGGTATTGAAATAGAGAAAAGTTCAATTAAGGAAATTGTCTCTGAAACTTGTAAATTATTAGGCATTGAAAATAACATTATTTTAGAGGAGTGTTTAAAAGATAGGAATAAGGTAGTTGTTAAGGATTTAATTAATACATAAATTTCAATTTGAGTCAATCATGGTAAAAATATTTAAAATATTTATTTTTGTATTTATTAAATACTAAAGTTTGACAATTAAACATTTTTTAATCAGCAAATTAAAAGAAAGGCAAATAATGGTTGAAAATATAAAATTAAAGACCAAAACTCATTTAAAACTTTGCCATAGCTGAATTTGAAGAATATAAACTATCTAAATTAATACTATTGAAAAACTTCAAAAAACTATGAAAAACTTCAATGTCACTTTTAAAAACAATAAATTGATTGATCAAAATACGGGGAAAGAAATACATCTTAAGCCAAATGGAATATTTAGTATTCAAGGAGACGAGGCCAATTTTCTTTCAAAAAATGTTTCTCAGGATGATTACAAACCACTTGATCAAGCTCAAAAACTGCTCAAACTTCAAAAGGAATATAAAAATTTTAAATTGGAAAGAATCGCTAACAGTGAAAGTGTGCTTTATTTTAGAATAGGATTAGGCAAGATGAGAGAAGAGGACCAAGTGCGTGAATTCCTATTCAGAGCCGTTTTAGAAGAAGATTTGTATATAAAATCCAAATCGGGAGACAAGTGGAATTTATGTGAATGTATTTGCAAAGCTGATAAATTGGTGGAAGGGGTTTTAGATTTCAACTTTGAACCTGTTTATGCGAGTAGTCTAAGCGAATTGTTTGCCAACGTAGTAAGTTCCTATTTCAATCAAAAAAGAGCTACCGCTTGCAATGCTTTTACCACTTTCTATTTTGAGTCTCAAAATGTTCCCCCAAGTTTAAATTGGATAAAACAGGAAGCCAAATTGAATTTGGATGTAAAAAGAACGGAAGTTATGAAACAAATAAAAGTTAAATTATGACAAAGACATTTCACGAAGACATTTTTAAAAATTTATTAGCCTATAAAGAAACGCATCCTGATTTTGTATTTATACCAAGACAAAGAAATACTCAAAACAAGTTAAATGATGGTTTTTGGTTTCAAGGTACAGATAAATATGCTTTCGTAGGTTTAGTAAATAGTAGTGGCGGTGTCAATAAAACACGAAGTGTAGGGTTGGTTTTTTATCCTGTAGGCAATTATTTAGAATTTAGTTTTGAAATTGTTTTTAAGGGAGAAACTGATAAAGAATTGATTCTTTTATATCACAAATTGCGTGATGAAATAGGAGGATTCAATGAAAATGAATCTGAAAAGTTTAATAAATATGTGGGCGAAACAGAGGTTGATTACCAAGGGGTTTTTGATTTTTTAGATCAAAATTACAATAAAATTGTAAGGGTTTTTCAGGGCACAAAATACAGTGATTTAATTTTAAGTGAAGAAAAATTTAATGAATTAATTTTAAGAATTAATTCTTTTAGAAAAGATATTGCAAAGGATATAAATAAATTACTTATCAATCTCACTTGGAATAGCAAAGATTGGAAAGATGTAAGCATAGACCAAAGTAACCATAGTTGGGTTAAAGAAGGAGGAACGCCTTATGAAAGTTGGAATTTTTTAAAAGAAGCTGAAGGAAACACACATGAGCATATTTATGGCTATGCCAAATTTACTCACCAACCTAAAATAGAAGGAAAAAGCATTTTTATTTTTTACTCTCAAGACAATATTGTTGGTTTTTATGGAAATGGTCAATTAAAATCTATAACTAGATCAGGTCATATTATGAATTTACAAGGTGACCAATCCATGAGTTTTGTGTTAAAAAACAAAATTGAAAATGTTTTTCAAAATGGGTTTATGGAAAATAGTTTAAGAATTGGTCAAATTGGATTTAATTATTTAGAAAATAATGAATCAGTTATTAAAATATTGAATGAAGCCAGTAAAATTAATCCAGAACAATTTGATGAAATTGAAAATTTAAAGAAATGGTTTATTGAAAATTCTGGATACGAAGAAACCACACCAAAATACTGGATATTTCAAGGGAACCCCAACATTTATAATGTAGCAAGTACCTTAGAAGCAGGTGTGCTCACCACTTGGAAAGTGGCTGCACACAAAGAAAGTATCAAGATAGGCGATAAGGTCATACTATGGCTCACAGGGGCTAAAGCCGGTTGTTATGCCTTGGCTCAGGTAACCTCAGCAGTGGGTAAAATAGGAAATAATCCCGAGGAAATAGATTATTACAAAACAGTTTATGACCCTCACGAAGATCGTGTAAACATCGAGATTGTAAAGAATTTTTACGGTAACCCCATTTTATGGAATGACATAAAAGATATACCGGTTTTTTCAGATTTTAAAGGGGGAAATCAAGGTACCAATTTTAGTGCTACTGCTGAAGAATTCAATTATTTCAACCAATTAAATCAAGAAATACTACAGTCCCTAATTCAAATTTATTCGGAACATTGTATCAAAACAAATTGGTTAGACAATGAACTATATAAATTTATGTGGGCAAGGTGGCTTAACTCCCGTGCAGATTTTGATACTATTGGCAATGCCTTACTTTTTCAATTAGCCATAGATTCTCAAAACGAAGATTTCAATGGACAAAGAGGAGTTCAATTCCTCAGACAAGGGGCTCGCTATGATTTAAAAAGGTTTATCGGAATAGACGATATTAGTTATTTTAGAGAATTTAAAGAAGGCAAATCACTTACAGAAATTGGTTTTGAAGATAGAAGCATGAGTTATCCGGTCATATCTTGTTGGCTTGCATCCTTTTTTCCGGAAAAGATTTACCCTGTAAGCCGTACCTCTTTTGCCGAAGTGGTTAGAAATCTTTTTAATGCAAATTTAAATAACAGTGGTATAGCATTTATCGAAGGTTTGCAACCATATTGCAATCAGATTGACAACGAGCTAAAAAAGAGCATAGCATATCAGAACGTACTAAAAGATAAATTAAAAATTAACCAACTAAACCAACTTGAATTCAATTGGGCAGTTCAAGATTTCTTATTATTTATAGATAGAAATCCAAATTTACTCACAAATCCATTACCAATTATCAAAAAAAATTCCAATACAATGAACGATCAACCACTCAATCAAATCCTTTTTGGTCCTCCCGGTACCGGAAAAACATTTAACACCATCAATGAAGCATTAAAAATTGTAGATCCAGATTATTATAATCAATATGCAACAGATAGAGAAAAATTGAACAAGCGATTCAAAGAATTATTGATCAAAGATGCTGAAGAAAATAGTGGTCAAATAGGATTTTGTACATTTCATCAATCTTTTGGCTACGAAGATTTTGTTGAAGGCATCAAACCCAAAACTACTCCAAACCAAACTATTGTTTACGAAATTGAGGATGGTGTTTTCAAAAATATTTGCAGATTGGCAACGATGAACAATAGCGTTCAAAAAATGAAAAAAGATAAAAAAATTTCATGGAATGAAGAACAGTTCAGAAAAGCCTCTTTTTATAAGCTCTCATTAGGTGATTCCAGCAATCCATCGGACAACAATATCTATGAATTTTGTAGAGATAAAGGATATATATGTATCGGATTTGGACAAGACAACGATTTCAAAGGACTCAGCGAATCAGAAATCAATGCCAAATGCAAAGATTTGCAATTGGAATCAACTGCTGCTTCGCAAATGAATTATTTTATACATTACCTCAAAAAAAATAATTATATACTTATCAGTTTTGGTAATAGATATATTAGAGCTTTGGGAAAAGTAATTGGAGATTATGAATATTGGGCAGAGCCTCCTATCAGATATAATCATTTCAGAAAAGTAGAATGGTTGTTTGTAGATGAAATGATCCCCATCAATGAAATCTATGAAAGAGGTTTGTCACAAAAAACCATGTATAAAATTGACGAAAGTGTTCTACGAAAAGAATTTTTTGTAAAAGATGGGACAACAATAATGGAAGTCAAAGAAGAGGATAAAAATTTTGTATTGATAATTGACGAAATCAATAGAGGAAATGTTTCTTCTATTTTTGGCGAACTCATAACCCTTATAGAAAAAGACAAACGAGAAGGAGCCAAAGAAGAATTGGAAGTCGTTTTGCCCTATTCAAAAAAACCATTTAAAGTTCCACAAAATGTGTATCTCATAGGCACTATGAATACAGCAGATAGAAGTGTGGAGGCTTTAGATACTGCACTTAGGAGACGATTCAGTTTTAAAGAATTTCCACCTCAATCGCATCTCATTCAAACAGAAGGAGTGTCGGGGGAACACGAGGGAATAATAGATGGCATTTCTTTAGTAGCATTATTGGATACAATTAACAATAGAATTGAAAAGTTGATAGACAAAGATCATCGCATCGGGCATTCTTATTTTCTAAAGGTTGATTCAAAAGAAAAATTAAAACAGGCTTTTAAAAATGAAATTATCCCGTTACTCGAAGAATATTTTTTCGGTGACTATGGTAAAATAGGATTAGTTCTGGGGAATACCTTTGTAGAAAAAAAACCCAATGACTTTACATTTGCTAACTTCAGTGATTATGATACAGATATTCAGTCAGATCTGAAAGAAAAAGCCATTTATAGAATCAAAGATGCATCCGATTGGGATTTTGTAAAGATATAACCTATGGGAAGGCTGATAAGGGTTTTTGAATACGAAAAATTGACTGCTAAGTCTCGTTGCACCAAGGGTCAGGAATTGGGTACTAAAATCATTGATCGTTTGTGGCAGTATAATGACGCCCATGATAATAAATACTTTGAAGCCATAAGGCATGGAGTCAAATTTAAAAATTATGTAGGGGTTATTCAAATAGGAGAAACCACCATAGAAATACTTCCCAAAACGGATAAAAATATCGTATCGGATACGGAAGAAAAAGAAATCTGGCATCATGTGTTGCTCAAGATGCTGGCTCAATGTAAAAAAGTGAAAGTGAATGCCGTTTCTCAAGCATCTTTAAAAAAGAAATACCATTCGTTATTAGATCTCTATTTTGAGCTTTTTGTAGATGAAGTCAATGGACTTTTACAACGTGGTTTGGTTAAAAATTACAATCAAAAAAGTAAAAATATTGGGGTATTAAAAGGGAGATTACTGTTTGAAAAGAATTTGCAACAGAACCTCATTCGTCAAGATAGATTTTACACCGCCCATCAAGTGTATGATTACAATCATTTGATCAATCAAATCCTGTTAAAGGCGATTCATGTTCTAAAAAATATTTCAAATAATACCTATTTGTTAGATAGTATTAATAGAATTCTATTAAATTATCCTGAAGTACAATACATAGAAATCTCAAAAGCACATTTTGACAAAATCGTATTAAATCGAAAAAACACACCTTATGCAGAAGCTTTGAAAATAGCAAAAATGCTCATCCTCAACTATTCTCCCGACATCAAAGGAGGTGACGAAAATATGTTAGCCCTTCTTTTTGATATGAATAAACTATGGGAAGAATATATTTTCAGGATGTTGCAGAAGCATGAAAACGCTAATCTCAGCGTTAGTTTTCAAAATAGAGATAAATTTTGGGAAAATAAAATCATTAAACCCGATATTGTTCTCACTAAAAAAACAGAATCCGATAATGAAATGCTTGTAGAACATTTTATCATTGACACCAAATGGAAGGTTATGGATAAAATGGAACCCGATGATGAAGATTTAAAGCAGATATATGCCTATAATATGTATTGGGGTTCGGAAAAAAGTATGTTATTATACCCTTCATCTAAGCAATATAGCACAAAATTTGGTCGGTTTCACAAAGGTAGAAGCAACGAAAATCAATGCAAATTAGGGTTTGTGAAAGTAATGAACACAAACACCTTAAATCTAAATATTGGAGAGGAAATACTTCAAATGTTAGGGGTTTTTTGATACTTACTCAACTATGTCAAAGTTCTCAACTTTGTAAATGTTTTCAAAGAATGCACCAAAACAATGTAATATCTATAATTTGGGTTAAACACATTTTAAAGGCAGGTTAATACATTTTTTTATAGGAATCATTTACTATCATTGACTTCTTTTTGTTACTTTTGATTTTAATAATTTTATAAATTAAATCATTTGCTATTTATGTTTACAAAAAGTATATATCCCCACGATTTAAATCTCTTCAGTGATTATAAACCCCCTTCAGAAAGAATTGATCAAATAGAGGAAGACGGCTCAAACGTATCAATTATTGTAAGAGAAAATTTAATTAACTTTTTGAGATTAAAATTTTTTACCGAAAAATTAGGCAAAAAATATAGTTATGATTCCTTTAAAAGAATTTTATTATACCATGTTTTTGATTCTGATAATGAAACTTTTAACAAAATAAAAACTTTTATTAATGAATTTTTCATAAGTGAAACTAAATGTTTTTTTTTGGTGGAAGATTTAGGCCCAAAAAATTATCTTTATGCTCAATTTTTTGCAGACAACTCACTTATTCCCTATCAAATTAATAATTTAATTTTGTTGTACAGAGCCGAAATAACAATTAATAAAAAACCCTATGCTGACTATGCCAAAGCTCTGTACAATACGGATATTGTTGATTTAGGTCAAATTGAATCCAATTTAAATACACTTATTGCTGACATTATTAAGTTTTCTGCCATTGATTTGATGTTAGATTTCAAATTTAGTGAACACAAAAAAACCGATATTGATTTTGATTTCAATCGTTACTTGTTTCACACTTTAATAACGGAAAAATCACAATTGCAATTATACCAACAATCGGTTCTAAATTGGTTGATGTATGTCAGTCAAAATCTTAAAATGTATTTGCATTTAACGCATGAACTTCCCCTTTTTACACAAGTCATACAATGGATAAAAGAAGAAATTAATAACGCAGGACTAGATTTATTTAACCAAGATTATCCTAAATTCATTTTCCGTGACTACAAATCCTACAAATTATTCCATTCCATAGTAGTTCATTTCAAATACATTCCCCAGGTCAGTTATCTTTACAGACAAATGAATGAAAAAGAAAACCCACGCTTAATAGTGGCAGGCATCAAAGATTTCATTTTATGGTTCAATGAAGAAAACTATGATATCCAATTAAATGAAAGTTTAAAAACCTTTGAACAAAGCCACACCTTTGACAGAGAAGCATTTTATACGTATGCAAAAAACCTGATAATCAAAGATTAACAAACCTGTTAGGAAATTCACCATTATTGTCCAAAGATTCTCCGGAAGTGTCCAACTCAAAAAAAACCTATATTTTACATTTGCCCTGAATTTAATATTCAAGGATGATAAATGTAAAACATAGAAGAATAGTTCGCCTACAGGATGTCATAGACTTCCATGTGGTTAAAGCGCGCCAAGCATCCTTTTACATGTCAGAAGTCAGAGAAGCCTATGAAAAAAAACCAAAAGACTTCATTACAGTAACCCAATACTGCACCTATCACAAAATCCCCGAACAAGAATTCATAGAAAACATGTTGCGTCCCTATCCCAAAAAACACACCACCCTTTAGTACACCCACAAATCCCCTCCCTAACCCTAAAGGGCGGAATTTGTTACTGTATTCAAAAAATCAAACCCAATCATCTTTTTTTCTCACCCTTTAGGGCAGGGGAAAAGAAAAAACCAACCGATAACATCATTTTTTTCCACCCTTTAGGGTTGGGGAAGAAAAAAATGTTTAGGACAGTGGAAGTGAAAAATGTTTATGTTAGGGACAGATAAAAAATATTTAATAAAAATTCCTCCCCGAAATAAATCAAGAAGGAATAAATCCCCTATCGAAGCCATCTCCCCTCCTTTGGAGGGGTCGGGGGAGGCCCTCTCCCTCCCTTTTGGGGAGGGTTGGGGAGGGGCTTTGGGTCGGGGCAGGCTTACATCACCTCCAACACATGCAACACATTGTAAGCATTGTTTTTCAACGGATACTTTGTCCCATTGATCTCTTGCTTAAACTCTATGAGCAAGTAAAACAGCAGAAAACCATCACCACCGGGAATGCTCGCTGGAGCAACCGATAGTGGACTGATGTTTTGGGTCATAGTTATCAATTGTGGGGTACTACTGACCGTGTCAAAAGTGCCATTCTCCAAATGCACACGACTTGCGGCAATACTAAATTGCACATGGGTCGTTTCTTCCGGATAATACAAATGTTCTTTGGGAACAAAATCTGCCATGGCAAATGTACCTGTCGTTGTATCCAATTGATAATTACTGCGCAGTACATAAGCCAGAACTGAATTGCGGTTAAACTCAAATCCCTTAAGCAGATTTTTGCCTTCCGCATGTTCCATTCCGTTTTGCACACATCGCTCTCCTCGTACTGAAGTTTCATCCAATTTTTTAATCTCGGACAAAATTTTCATCATTCTTCCTACAACTTGGCTGTCTTTAGCTAGTCTGTAGTAAGCACCGGTACTTTTTCTAATCAATTGCCCATCTTGGGCAACTGACTTAAATTCAGCACCGTTTTCCCGTGTTCTTTCAAACGCGGGGTCGTTCATAATGCGTTTCTTTGAAACGCCACCTTTGGTTCTAATCAAAGAACCGTTCCCTTTGGACTTGTAAAAGGTCATGCCTTTTAGTGTACCCTGAATCTCGAAGATTCCGTCAAATTTAGCCATGGTAAATGGTTTTAAAATGTTAATAAAGGACAAATGTATAGCACCCCAAAATACCCGTTTCCCAACATTGCACATTCTTGCACTACATTGCATATAATTGCACATTATTGCACTTGCTTTTTGTTTTTTTTACTAGAAATACCATCTCTACTGCCTATATTATTGACCTCAGCAATTTCAAAAACAGGGATACTCCGTAGATACTCCGTAGATACTTCGTGGATACTCCCACCTTAAAGCGATAGAGCCTATCATAAAAAACACTCTAAATATTATAGGTTTCATTGTAAAATTTGTAATCACATCTATTTTAAAGCAAACCCCAATCACCCCCTTTTTTCTCCCCCTTTAGGGCAGAGGAAGGGGAAAAAACACCCAATACCCATTTTTTTCCACCCTTTAGGGTCGGGGAAGAAAAAAATCTTTAGGGTCGGGGAAGAAAAAAATTGTTTAAGGCAGGGGAAGAAAAAAAACCATCCCAAAGAAAAAAAACACAAAAAAAATTCCTCCCCGAAATAAATCAAGAAAGAATTAATCCCTTATCGAAGCCCACCCCCCTCCTTTGGAGGGGCTGGGGGAGGCTTACTCCCCTCCTTTGGAGGGGCTGGGGGTGGCTTTCCCCCTCCCCTTCGGGGAGGGCAGGGGTGGGGCTTTAGGCTCACACCTCCAACAGCACCGGACAATGATCCGAATGTTTGGCTTCTTGCAGTATGACTGCTCTTTTAATCTTGTCTTTTAAAGGATTAGAAACCATATGATAGTCCAAGCGCCAACCCAAATTCTTTTCTCTGGCATTTTGGCGGTAACTCCACCATGAATATTGTTGCACAGTAGGGTTCAGGTATCTGAAACTATCCACAAATCCCGAATCCATAAATTTACTCAACCATTCGCGCTCCACCGGCAAAAACCCCGATACGTTTTTCAGACGCACCGGATCGTGTATATCTATAGGTTCGTGGCATATATTATAATCGCCGCAAACAATCAAGTTGGGGACTTCTTTTCTCAATTGCAAGGCGTAAGCGTAGAATTCATCCATATAGTTCAGTTTAAACGCCAAGCGGTCATCGCTGGTGCCCGAGGGTAAGTACATACTCATCACGGAAAAATCCTCAAAATCGGCTCGCAAGTTTCTCCCTTCTCTGTCCATACTGGCAATTCCGGTTCCTACTACCACCTTTTTAGGGAGCGTTTTTGATAAGATAGCCACGCCACTGTAGCCTTTTTTCTCTGCCGGAAACCAATACTGATAAGGATAGCCTAATTCGCTGAACAGCAATTTATCCACTTGGTCTTCTTGTGCCTTAATCTCTTGTAAACACAATACATCAGGATCCGCTGCGCTCAGCCAGGTTGCCAATCCTTTGGTTACGGCAGCTCTAATGCCGTTGACATTGTAAGAAATGATTTTCATTGATAGCGTTTAAAATGTGAAAATCCAAAAGTACAAAACACTTCCTATAACAAAACAAAAAAATTAGCTACTTTTGCTCATATTTTTTTTATATGTCTAAATATTTTACAATCCTTTTCATATTTTCAATCACTGTGTTTTCCTGTAAAAACAATTCCACTCCAAAACTGGAACCCACGCAAGAATCAGGAAAAATTAATGAAGAGTCCCTAGTTTACAATGACTCCATTGAAACCGAAACCCTCGACCAATGGCTAAAATTGAATACCGGAGAAAAAGAAATTATTCAAAAATTGGGGAAACCCACCAAAAGAGGAAAAATAGAATTTTGGGATGCCACCGGTACTTATGTGCAGTCTTGGGAATATGTATCCAAAGGAATTACGTTAGATATGGAATCCGAAAGTAAAAATGCGTTGAAAACCGTCCGTTCTATCACTATAATTGCTCCTTGCAAATTTCAAACCTCCAGAGCCCTTTCCGTCGGGAGCGAAGCTACTCAAATCTATGAAAGGTACAAAGGCTTAATTGACCTCGATTTTTCCGATGATGCCACTATTGTAGTTGGCAGTATTTACAATGGAACTATCTTTGAAATAACCGACAATAAAGTCAGTAAAATATTTATTGGAGCTGCTGCTGAATAATATTTAACAATCAATAACCCTATTTTTCGAATTTCATTTGACAAAATTGAACCTATTTTGTAAGTTGTTTTTAGTTCATAAAGCCTAAACAATCATTCAATACTCTTCCCCAATTTAATGGGGAAAGCACTCAGTATTCAACATTCAAAATAATCAACATCTTCAACAAAAAATGATATTTAACCATTAATTCATTTGACATTATCATTTTTATTTTGTAATATTGTAATCTATTTTAAAGGTAGTTGAACAATTGAAATAGTCGCGTACTTTTTCTTTGTACCCAAAAAACTACTTGTACCCAATAAATTGCGAAATAGTACAGCACTATTGTGTTTCCCTTTGAAATGCAATCAGTAACTCTGTGTATCCATGGAAAAATCAAACTTTCTCTTGCAAAAAGCGCGTGAATTGATGGTACAAAACCATGCTCATCTTGGCAAAAACCCTATTCACAAAAAAACCAACCGTCGTCATTTTCTTCGCACTTTAGGTCTCGGAACGCTGGCAGTAAATCCTGCAGTGGGCGCAGTTAAAAAATTCTCCGAAAAGCCTTTCGAAATCATTGCGGAAGGCGCACAAATGCAAATTTGGCGGCACGGGGAATTAAAATGGGATTTGTCCAAACGCTTTTTTAGCCCCAAAACCCAAATTTCAGTTCAAACCCTTGACAACGGTTATATATTCGATATTGAAAATCTCGAATTGATGGGCACCCAACTGAATTTTAATCTAAAGGGAAGTATTTTCCAAACCCTTACCCAATGGTTGATCCGAATGGAAATTGCCGATTTAGATTGGCACAATGAAGTAGATTTAATTACTTTTTTAGACGGCAACAAAGCTCTTTCCGGCAGTGCCATGACCAATCATCTTCTTATTGATTTTCACAACAAAGGTAACATTCGCTCCATGGGTACTGCTGATCTTTCAGTACATTCCAATTGGAGTTTGGAATTGAATACCGAAAACCAAATTTCTTTTGAAATAGCTGATAAAGTATTCCACACTCATCACATTAAGCTCATCCCCGGTTTTAAGGATAAGTTACTGTTTATAAATCAAGAAGTTGAAGGAAGTCTCATTCAATTGAAAGATTTTAACGATTGGGACAAATGGTTACAATCATTAAAATACAACAAAAAAATAAAGCTAAACTCCCTTGAGCCACCCACTTCATTGAATATTATATCGGGTATTGCTGGTGGCAAAGAGGTACAAACACTTTGGACCAATGCCAATAACAATTCATTAGAAATTAATGGTTTGGTAAACGAAAACATCGTGATGAAGGATTATTTCTTCTTCCAAGATTTGCAATCGGTCTCAAATGAATTTTACTTGTCTGCCAATATTAGCACCGAAGGACAGTGGATTTCTAACCCGGTGGGCTCATTCAAATTGATTCAAAACAAATCCATCCCGGATTGGGAAGTTTTCGGAGCAGGATTCGCCATTGGCAAACATTGCTTTAAGCCAAGATTAAAGGCGTTTCATCCTAATATTAAAGATGGATTAAGTGCTACTTCTGTGTATGCAAACCCTTCTGAAATTCATATTACGGATGCCAAAACCAAACTTTCCCAATACAAGTCTTCGTTTTTTGTAGAACCGCCACAAGATACTACGCTTAAAAAAAAGGTAATAAGAATACAAAACCCGAATCCTGTAAATGTTGACCCTAAAAAAGTAACTCCGGCGAAGAAGGAAGAAGTCAAGACAACTCCTGACGTAAAAGTCAATAACCCGATAAAAGAAATTAAAATAAACGAAATCAAGGACGTAAAGCCTGTAATTGAAATTCAAGACCAACGTAAAATAAAATTCATTCCGCGGTTGCCCATGAATTTTAAAATCTTACGTCCGGATGATTTGGTGTGGTTGGAAGTACAATTTAAAAACTTTAAAATGGTTTCTGGTCGCGATGGAACGAGGTTAGAATTAGATAATAAGTCAAAACCGGGAACGGTTATTTATTCTTTCCCTACCCAACACACCTTAGAAGAAGCCTATTTCGAAAAAACAAATATGGATGATGGAATTAAAGATTCTGACAAGATAATACCTCCGGCAAGACACATCAGAGCCAAGAAATCGCGATTAGTATATGAATATGCAGCCAATCAAGCCGGTTTTGCTTTCAATATGCACGAATTGTTAGATTGGAGTAAATTTACCCTAAAAGTCCACCCGCGTGCCTACATCAAACTTAACGGGGTCATTACTGCACCCGAAATTACAGCTGCAAATCCAGGAAAAGCAAAACTGATTTCCGGACAAAGTTTAACTACGAAGAATAACTTTTTCAACACTCAAATAGTTGAGAAATCAAAATTAAAATCCGACAAATTAGCTGTTTATGACAAGGCGGTTATTAATGCGGTACTACCAGCAAATATTACACCTACCCTTGAAACTAACTTCAATGCAAGCGCGTTGATTCAATCAATGAAGGTTGAGCCAATTCCTGATGATTTGACTTCGATAGAAGCACCGGCATTGATGTACATTTCACCCAACCAAGTCAACGATTTTACCCACAAAGTAGATTTGGAATACCGTGAATTAGATGAAAAACCCACTATAAAACCCAATGCCAATCAAAGACAAATCAGACCGATTTCGAATAAATTAACTCCCATACGGTCTAATGTAAAACTCAATTTATCCAAAGGTCAAGTTGCGGAACTATGGCATACTTCATTGGGAATCAAACTAAAAAACAATCAAATTGCTACCCATGGGTTAGACCGACTCAAAACCATCCGAGCGCTTTGGGCGTTCGATGCCTATCCGCATTTTCAAAGACTACCTTCTGTTGATGACCCCTTCTTAGCATCTTTAAATGCTGCCGACAGACATATTTTGGTGCACACCACCTCCAATTACGAAATACCCGATTATTCACCTGCTGCCGTCCCTGTTAAGAAATTAATGCTCACCGGTTTGGGAGCTTATTTAGATTGGCACGCCTTTTTTGATGTTCCTTCTCCGGCAGATAATTATTTAAACATTATTGAGTGGGAACATCTGGCAACCTTAGGTCGCGACCATTACGTAAAAATAGTAAAAGAAGGTTATCTTTTCCCTTTGCGTCACAAAGCCGCTTTAGTCAAAATTACCGAACGCAAGTTTGACGGGCCTACTAAAGCCGCCGTCAATATGCAGAGAATGTATATTGTCATTTTACAAAAGGAAGTTTTATATCAACGTAACGACCCAAAAAACCAATTTATAAAATTCCCTTTCCAAGCCGTTAAAATCGAAAATGATTACACGCCTAATATAGATCAACCTCAAAATATTGCAGGATTAGCTAATGATTCATACAATTTTTACATTAAAGTAGCGGGCAAACCCTTTTTATTTGATATTACGGCAACCGATAAAGAAGGTAATGAACAACACATTAAAATGCCTTTGGCTTTTTTAGAGAATATTACAGCCAGAACTATTGCAAGAGTTAATATTGTAATCAATAGCTATAACAACAATAACAAAGATAGTGAGTTAAATACCGTACCTTTTAACGGTCAACAGATTGCTTATGCAGAATGTTTAATAGATGGCGATACCTCTTTTGAAACCCAGCAATTCCGATTCGGTGGTAGTAAATATGAAGCATCTGGTGATGCATCTGTCAAATTCCATCCTGTAATGCAATCGGCAGAAGTGTATATCGAAGCAGTAGATAAATTAACCGGAAAACACGAACCTGCTCATATTTCATTAGAAGACGATAAAAACCAAGGAATGGTATTTGCTTCCGTTGTAGATGCCGTAGTCGATTTCAGTGGCGGAAGCGACAAGTCGGGTGGTTTTGTTATGCCGAATATGAATATTAGCGGTTTGAGCAAATTGCAAGGACCTGTTGGCGGACAGTTAGAAAATTTGATGAAACTCGAATTTATTCCTACTGATTTCTTCGGGGCTTTAGACGATTTGCATCTTCCTAAACTCTTCGGAGCGATTAAATTGGTTGACCTGCTTGCCGGTACTAATATTACCGGTGCGGTGCAAGCGTTGATTAGTGCTATCAAGCAGTTCCGTGAAGAAGTAGAACGCCTTAAAAATGAAATTCTACTGCTGCAAGAACAAGCACTGCAAGCCGGAAAAGAGGCAGAGCATACAGCAAAAGAGACCATTAAAAATTCCATTGAAGAGAAAAAAAATGAATTGAAAGCTAAGGCAACTGACATTCAAAAGAAACTCAGCGAACAAGCTCCGAAAATACCGAATCTCAAAACGTGGTTTACTACTGAAGCTTTTTACGCCGAATATAAATGGGTTCCTGATTTTGATACCGACGATAAAGGTAATATTGATTTGGGTATCATCATTTTCCACGTAGATAAACCCAAAGAAGCCTTACAAATTACCACTACGTTCTCTAAACCTTTCGATGGGTTAACAACAGCAACCTTAGACGGAAAAGCAGAACTCAATAAGTTTAGCATTGAAATCAAAGAAATGCTGAAAGTGAATTTCAATCAGATGAAATTCATTTCCGGAAGCAGTAAAAAAACAGACATCAAAGTAGATATGGACAAAGCAAAGCCTATTGAATTTAAAGGGGCTTTGAGTTTTGTAAATAATCTGCAGAGTTTAATTCCCGCTACCGGTTTTTCCGATGATGGACCTTATGTCAATTTAACATATGAAGGGGTAAAAGCCGGTTTTAATATGAGTGTCCCCGATGTGGAAGTTGGCGCCTTTTCACTGTCCAATATGACGTTGGGAGCTTATGTCAATCTCCCTTTTAATGGAGATGAACTCACCATTGGATTTAACTTCTGTACCCGTGAAAATCCGTTTTTGTTAACCGTTTCCGGTTTTGGCGGTGGCGGTTATTTCTTGATGGTTACCACGCTCAACGGGCTTAAATCTGTAGAAGCTGCTTTTGAATTCGGAGCAAGTGTTTCTTTAAATCTCGGTGTAGCATCCGGTGGCGTCACCGTGATGGGCGGTTTCTATTTTAAATATGAATTAGTAGAAACCAAAGAAGAGATTACCCTTTCGGGTTATGTCAGAATCAACGGTAGATTGTCTGTTTTGGGCTTGATTTCTGTTTCATTAGAATTTTACTTGGCACTCGAAGCAATGTTTGAAACCGTGAACGGAGAAAGAAAAGTGGTCAAAATGCAAGGGGTTGCCAAGCTGAAAGTTAAGATTGAAATCTTATTCTTTAGCAAAACAGTTTCCATTACCGTGCGCAGAGAATTTGCAGGAGCTGATGCCGATCCGACCTTTGCAGAGATGGTATTGCCCGAAGATTGGAACGAATACTGCTTGGCTTTCGCCGGATAGTTGTTTATCATTTATCGTTTACTTGTAATAAATGAATCAATAATAATACTACAATTCGTAATATATTTAAAATAACTCGATTTATTTCAAAAACCTAAATCGCAAATCATCCATCCTAACTCATAAACACATCGGTTATGTCACAAGAACTCATTTTCACCACATTGCCTAACCAAAGAGTAAATATAGAGGGTAAGGAATATTTAAAACTATCGGTTTTTTGTTCCATCCGTTTAATAACAACTCAAAGCACAACCTTAAAAGCTTTTCCCGATATATTGAATTGGCCTGAGATCATCGCTACGGCAGATTATAAATTCAAATTTGGAACAGTGGAATACGATGCACAATTGCTGACCGATAAGTTAGATCCGGAACTGTTCGAAAACCTTTTTCACGATCAAATACGAGTAAATTCGTTCCAACAAGACAATTTTACAGACAAAAATGTGCACACGGTTCCTATTCTGCACATCAAAGATTTTATTCTAAAAAACTATCAACAAATTGCTATTGACAGTCCTAAAAATTTCGTCACAGCCGATAAATTTATCGATCCCTTGCATTTTGGCAGTATCAATCGCATGAAAATTAACGAATTGGAAATCAATAAAATAAATCAAAACACGACGCCAAAAAATATCAAATTAAAAACATTGGTTACTAAAGATATCAATGTTGATAAAAAACTAAAAACCGATATTAGAGCTTCTAAATTTGTTAAGTTTTCCCCAATAATGAATCCTGAAACAGATTTTGCACAACTGCGACAATTTCATCGCGTAGATCAAAGAATGAAGCCGTTAAAGCCTATCATTATTAAAAAACCCGAATTTGAGTTTCACGACATTCTTTCCATAACCACCAATTATCCGCAAATTGCCAAAAGATTGGGCTTAATTTTGGATTTTATAGTCCCGTTTGATGGGGCTATGCCGGTAGCAAATGTTGTAACCTTAATTACCAACGATATGACCTTTACCCTTGCTGACACGGTCGTATCCGCTCCGCCCACAGCATACCAATTGACATCTAAAGGTTTTTATATTGCCGACAAACCCAATTCCATATTCAAACAAGGATTTGTGCGCATCAATACGCCTGAATTTTCTGTGGTGCAAATGGATGCGGATGGCATGGCGCTTAAAACACAACAAATTACAGAAACTAAAACCCGTGAAATAGCCGATTTTTATAAGGCGCGGGCTGAAGTGAAATTCGAACATATTGGAAGAGCGGGTGCTAAAAAACGTAAATTAACAATAAAAGATGTCAAAAAAGTGGCACCCCCCCAAGAAGAAGGATTACCAAGCATGCGAAGCGCCGGAATAGCCATCGTAAAAAACGGGATGGCAGAACACGTATTCAAAAAATTTGAGTTGGCAAAAATGTTGCAACCCAAATTATTGAATTTGAGTTTGGCTATGCCTTTAGCACCTAAAGCAAATTTAGAATTGACCCATCAAAAATTAAAAACCGTAAAGACCCTAACACCACTGCGTCAAAATAAATTTGAAATAAGTAGGTTAGCTCCGATAAAAGTGATTTATCCGGCTGAAACCCTATATTCCGATGATTTGACCCAAGGATACCGAATGGATATTGCTTATGAAGATCTACCTGAAAAATGGTATTCGTTACACCAACGCCACAACGATTACCAATGGCATGATAATCAAAACAATCCCAATAAGATAGAGATAGACGAAACGGACGAAGGCTTTATTGAATTGGCAATGACAGAGAATCCTGACGACCCTAATGATGTTTTTGTTTCGGAAACTTTAGCCCGTTGGGAAGGTTGGAGTTTAAGTGTGTCAAAACCCGGTTTTGCCATTAACGAAGCAGTAGATGATCCATCGCCTAATAAAAGAGATTTTGTAAACAAGGATAAGAACATGGAGCTTAAAAAATATGCTTTCGACCCCAATTTAGAATTTAAAATGGGTTCGCAATCCAAAATAGTTCCCGGAACGCTTCCCCGCTTGAGATTTGGTAAGGATTATCGCATCAGAGTGCGTGCCGTAGATTTAGCGGGTAATTCCGTCCCCCTTGATTTTATGCCTGAAAGTAAAGCAGATACCATTCGAACGAACGTGCGTTACATGCGCTATGAACCTCTGGCTTCTCCCATTGTGTTAGTTGGAAATGACCTACGCGACGGAGAATTTTTAGAAAATTTAGTCATTCGAAGCAATTACAATCAAACTGCCAATGAATACGAAAATTTAAATCTCGACGAAACCGATTATCCTGATTATTCTCAACGTTATTTATTACCTCCGCGAAACAGTCAGTTAATGGCTGAAACCCACAGTATGTTTGAAAAAGCAATGGGCAATCATCCTGAAGTGGCAAAACAAATTTACAAACTTATCACCGAACGCGAAGGTTTGTACAAAAGACCTGAAAAAACCGTTGAAAAAGTATATCAACCCAATGAAGTTGAGATTATTTACTTGCCTGATCCAATGGCTGCCGGTGTTGCCTTATTTGTAGCTGAAGGCTATGAACACTCACATACCCAAGCGTTCAGTCCACGTATGTTTAGTTTCTTCAGTAGTGAAGAAATGACCCCAAACCAAACGAATTCCGTAGCAATTCCCGAAGATTGGTACAATGCCAAACACTTGCGTATTCGCTTAGAAGAAGGCGAAATGAACACTGCTTGGAACCCAACAGAACGCATCTTTACAATCTTTCTACCCAAAGGTTACAGAACCAAAATAAAATACAGTACTTTTTGGCGTGAAGCCGACTTTAATAACCTTTCTGCCGTTTGGCAGATGATTAAAGAAAAAAATCCAAGCAACTTGACTGATATAGAAAATTTAGTCAAAAGTGGTCAACATTGGATGATAAGTCCTCCCCGCGAATTTGAATTGGTGCACGCTGTGCAACAACCTGTGGAAGAACCGATCATCCATAAAATTATTCCCGATAGAGATTTTGGGGAAACCGTTACCGATATTCACATCAAATTTAAAGTACATGGCGAAAGCACGGATAAAGTGAGTATTCAAGCAAAATGGGTTGAGCCGATAGACGATGGAATTTCAGTGGAAATCAACGAGGCACAACCTGGAAGTAACTTACTCCCTGACATTCCAATAGAATACAATGATGATACCCTTATGTATGGTAATGTGCCGGAACCTCAATTTATTCCGATACACGTTCAACTCAAAACATTAGAAAAAGTTCAAGCCATACCCGTTCAAAAACATCCTATAAGAACAGACGTAGAATTTAAGAAAGACCCGCAACCGGGTGCTGTGAAACTCAACAAGGTGTATCAAGCTCAAAACTTGCAGTTTCAAAAGGTAATTAACGATAAAAAATCAGCCCCTAAAAATTTATTAAATACGGTAAAATTCGACATAGCGGATGCTAAATTTAATTTCCTTAAAGTAGTGGATTTACGTAAAGAGCCACTATTACATCAATTTGGAGATACCAAACATCGTTGGGTGGACTATCAATTGGTAGCAAGTTCACGTTACGAAGAATATTTCAGTAAAATTTTAAAGAAAAACCCAACTTTACCAACCATAAGAGAAAGTAAATGGTTCGAAAAAGTGAATATATTAAGTACTGCTCGCCCTATTTTACCTGAAATAGATTATGTAATTCCTACTTTTGAATGGCACAAAACCGATAATGCAAATGTGATGATGCACCGAAGGATGGGTGGCGGCTTGAGAGTGTATCTAAAACGTCCTTGGTACAGCACTGGAATTGACGAGATGCTGGCAGTAGTGATTCCGCCGAAACCAACTGGTAATTTCTTTCCGATGACAGGTGCTAATGTTTCGCCTTACAATGATTATTACACTCAATGGGCAATCGACCCGATATTGTATTCCGTGCAAACGGAAAAAGTATCACCGCAGCCGGAAGATTTCCGAATGAATCCGGTTATTGACGACCAATTGCAATATCCCGGCTTTGAAAATCGTAAAGCGCAAGTGGCTGCCTATCCGGTTTATTTTGATGAAGATAAGCAAATGTGGTACGCTGATATAGCCATCGACCCTAAACAAGTTTATTTCCCATTTGTGAAATTGGCAGTAGCGCGTTATCAACCTTTTTCAGTCAAGAAAGAGAATGATGACGTTTGTCTATCACCGGTGGTGATGAGTACCTTTGTTCAATTGGTTCCTGAGCGAAAATCTACAGTTCAAATATTGAATAATGATAAATCAAAACTTAAAATCAGTGTGGAAGGCACTGTATTTAACGAGCGATTTGCTAAATGGGGCAATAAATCATTTGTGAGAATTTCTTTTATAGATGCATTACTTTCTAAACCAATAGAAGGGATGATAGATGATGGAAAGAATCCTAAAAACTTGACAGAAGAAGGGGTGGAAATATACTTATCTCAGTCAAGGAATGTAAACAATAATAAGTATAGCATTCAACAAGAGTTCACGTTACCTAATGAGTATAAAACAAAACCTTATCAAATCGTTATAGAAGAATTTGAACGTGGTCCAATTAAAATGTCAGAGGATAAAATTGATATTAAATATGCTGAAAGATTGGTGCAAGAAGAAGAGACCGACCGAATGATTTACGCTGATGTGTTTAATGTCGGGGATTAATCCTTTTTTCCTGGAAAATAAAAAAGTCGTTCAGATTGCTCCGAACGACTTTTAAGTTTGTTTGGTAACCATCCAAACAAAATTAACCAACTAAAACCTAAGATTTAATCCGCTGTATAAGCCTAACGAATAAGGTGTATACAGACTATTTTCACTGTTGAGTGTATGGGTTTGTACTTTAAACATCGGAATCAAATTGAAGTTTACATTTTTATAAACTTTGTATTCTAATTCTACACCGAAATTTCCTGAAAAGTTTAGAGAATTGAATTTATTTTCTACTCCCGGTTCCTCAAAAATACCGGAAGAAGTTTCGATATATAATTCATTTTTATTTAAAAGTAAGGTGCTGAAACCGCCAATTAAATTCACGCCGAAATTTCCTTCATTGTTTAATCTGTACTTCGCCTCTAATGGTATTTCAACATATCCGTAGATTTGGGTAATTTTATCTTCCGTATCTGTTTTATCGGTTACAGATTTCAAACTTTGAACATCCATTGCTTTGGATTTTGACATTTGCAACATGGTATTATCATCCAATTGTGCTATATCATTATCATTATAGGCAAAATCAACTCTGTGAACTCCAGATTGTAGTGAAAAACGTTTACTTAGTTGGTAGGCAAATTGAACACCATACGATACAGAAACTTTTCCTTTTTGTGTTTCTTGATTCTCAACAATTTCTTCTTCATCCAAGTTGCTTTGAAATCCACTTAAAAAAATGGGCGCAGCAATAGTGCTGATACTCCAGCGGTTGATATTCTGTGTTTTTGTTTTATGATTTTCTGATTGGAAGTAATTATCGTTTGTTTCTTCAATAAAAAATACCGGTAATTCATTGGTGGCTATCCAAAAAGGTTCTTTGGTGTCGTCATAAACTAATTCGTCCAAAGTTTTTGTCAATTTGAAACGAACTTTATTTTGCTTGATTGGATGGTCAAGAGTTTTGGGCTTTTTACTAACAGGTTGTTGCGACGTAACGTTTTTCTCTATAACATCTGTTTTATTGTCTAAAACCGACGGAATAATTTCTGGTTCATCAATAGTAACATCATTATCAAATAGAGTAGGTATGATATTTATTTTATGATCTGACAATGGGTTGTTTAATGTAAACAACAACAATAATCCTACAGCGATACCACTCAACCATGTCCAATAAGGACGCTGACTTTTAAATGAAGTAAGATTGATTTTTTGATCAATACTTTTCCATACTTTTTCAGGTGGATTTACTTCAAAATCTCTGAATTTTTCTTGAAACAATCTGTTTATGTCTTTGCTTTCTTTCATTTTTACCTTACTGCTTTATATGTTAGGGTATCTTGATTTTTACGTTCTAGTTTTTGTTTTAATATAACTCTGGCTCTGCTCAAATTTGATTTTGAGGTACCTTCACTTATCCTTAGTTCTTTTGCAATTTCCTTGTGCGAATACCCATCTAAAACATACATATTAAAAACCAATCTGTATTGGTTGGGCAATGCTTGAATGAGTTTTAACAACTCATCCATTGAAATCGCTTCTTCGTCTATCTCTACTTCTACAACCGGTTCGTCCACTTCATCATATACTACATTCAAAGTGGTCTTGTCCCGATATTTTTGCAATGCAGTATTAATGATAATCCGCTTCATCCACCCTTCAAAAGAACCCGCATTTTTAAATTGTTTGATTTTATCGAATATTTGAATAAAACCATCTTGCAAGTTGTCTTCAGCTTCTTCCTTATTTCTAGAATATTTCAAACAAAGCGCAAACATCTTGCCGGCAAATAGCCGATAAAGCTGCTCTTGTGCTGCGGGTTTCCTATTAGCACATTCTTGTATGAGTTGATCTAAACTCACAGAGAAATGGGTTTTAGTGGTTGGTTCTTGCAAGAGATGTATTCTTTTTGATTATTGTAGAATACAAATTTCTAAATTATTTTCTTCCCGACAACATTTGGGACATGTCTTTTGTCCTAATTTTGTATGTATTAGATAAAAAAATAAGATTTTGGTTGCGTCGGTTTTTGAATATCTTTGTGCCAAATGATAAATCTTGATATTATACAATCTTATTCCGGTCAATCTTTTGAAAAAAAAGCATTGGAAATTTTTCGTTTTCAAGCAAAAAACACGTTGGTTTACAGAGAATATTTAGATAAAATAAATTGTGATATTTCCGGTGTAAATCACCTTACAAAAATTCCTTTTCTACCGATCTCTTTTTTTAAAACGCATCAAATAATCAATCAAAACTCTGATTATCAATTGATATTTAAAAGCAGTGGTACCACCAATATTGGCAGAAGTCAACATTTTATTGCAAGACCCGAACTCTATGAAATGAGTTTTTTAAGCGGATTTAAACATTTTTTTGGTAATCCTCAAGATTACGTTATCTTAGCACTGCTTCCATCCTATATGGAACAACAACATTCCTCGTTAGTTTACATGGTGAATCTTTTAATCAAAGAATCCAACCATTCAAAAAGTGGCTTTTATTTGCATAATTATGAAGAATTAATTCAAAATTTGGAACTATTAGATGCTTCCGGAAAAAAAGTAATGCTCTTTGGGGTTTCTTATGCTTTGTTGGATGTGGTTGAAAGAAAAAAATTAAAGTTAAAAAATACTATTATAATGGAAACCGGTGGCATGAAGGGTCGCCGTAAGGAAATGATTAAAAGTGAGCTACACCTCGTGCTAAAAACCGGATTTGGAACAGATAAAATCTATTCCGAATACGGAATGACTGAACTATTGAGTCAGGCGTATTCATTGGGAGATGAGCTCTTTTATCCCGCTCCTTGGATGAAAATACTCATCCGTGAAGTAGAAGACCCTTTTCAAATTTTACCTAATGGCAAATCAGGTGGTATCAATGTAATAGACTTTGCCAACTATTATTCCTGTAGTTTTATTGAAACGCAAGACTTAGGCAAGACTTTTGCTAATGGTTCTTTTGAAATCTTAGGTCGTTTTGATCATTCTGATATTCGGGGCTGTAATTTGATGGTAGAATAACGTATATTTTCACATTTTATTTAGAAAAATTTTTTCTTAATTCGCTTTATTTTATTTTAATATAATTATGTATAACAAATTTAGTATTTCGTTGCTGTTTTGGCTAATATACACAACAAATTTAATGGGTCAAAACCAAGATTATCAACCGGTTTTTTCAACTTATTGGCAACAAAAAGCTGATTATTTCATGGACATTGAAGTAGACGTTAAAAATTATCAATTTAAAGGAAATCAAAAAATAATCTACACCAATAATTCTCTCGATGTGCTCAAAAATGTGTATTATCATTTGTATTTCAATGCCTTTCAGCCGGGTTCGGAAATGGATATGCGTTTGCAAAACATCATAGACCCCGACAGTAGAATGGTCGAAAACAGCGGAACGGAGCAAAACCCTAAAAACGAGAGTAGAATAGCCAAACTAAAATCGAATGAAATAGGATTTATAAAAATTAGTAAGCTCACTCAAAATGGTATTCCACTCGATTTTAAAGTAGAAGGAACTGTGTTGGAAGTGAATTTAGTACAGCCCATTGCTTCAGGTCAACAGGCTGTTTTTGAAATGGAATTCGCAGCGCAAATCCCGCTTCAAATTCGCAGAAACGGTAGAAACAACAAAGAAGGAATCGAACTATCTATGGCACAATGGTATCCTAAAATGGCGGAATATGACCACTATGGTTGGCATACTGATCCCTATATTATGCGTGAGTTTTACGGCGTTTGGGGCGATTTTGACGTAAAAATCACCATTGATAAAGAGTACACTTTAGGTGGCACCGGTTATCTGCAAAATCCGCAAGAAATAGGCCACGGATACGAAAGTCAAAATTTACCTTTAAACTTACCTAAAACAGATAAACTTACTTGGCATTTTAAAGCCCCCAATGTTCACGATTTTACTTGGGCTGCCGATAAAGACTATTTGCACGATATATTGCAAACCCAAGCCGGGATTACGATGCATTTTCTCTACCAAAAAGGGGAACAGAATGAAAAAAATTGGGAAAAAATGCAGCCCATGGCGGTAAAAACCATGGAATTTTACAACCAACTATTGGGGAAATATCCCTACAAACAATATTCTATCATTCAAGGAGGTGACGGCGGGATGGAATACGGTATGTGCACCTTGGTCAACGGAAGTAAAAGTTTTGACGGACTTATGGGTACTGTAATACATGAAATGGCACATTCGTGGTTTCAATTTGCGCTGGCTACCAATGAGGCAGAACATCCTTGGATGGACGAAGGGTTTACTTCCTTCGTTGAAACCTTGGCAAATCAAGCGGTTTTAAACAAATTTACAAGCGGTTTTCCTTTTGATGACAACTATCAAGGCTATTTTTATATGGCTAAATCAGGCGTGGAAGAACCTTTGACTACTCACGCTGACCACTATGCCACTAATAGTTCCTATGGAATTAACGCTTACTACAAGGGAAGTGTGTTTTTATCCCAATTGTCTTATATTATCGGCTGGGATAATTTAGAAAAAACCTTAAAGGAATATTACAGTCTTTGGGGTGGAAAACATCCTACTCCCGAAGATTTTATTCGCGTAGCCGAACAAGTGTCAGGGTTACATTTGGGTTGGTATCTCAATGAGTTTGTTGAAACCACTCACACGGTTGATTATGGAATACATTGGGTTGACAATAAAAGCATAACACTTAAAAGAGTAGGAACTATGCCGATGCCTATTGAACTCAAAGTGGTTTATGAGGATAATTCTGTAGAAAATTTTTACATTCCACTCAATGTGATGAGAGAAAATAAAGATATTAAAGCTACCCTATTACCGGATTGGAACTGGGCAACGCCGACCTATACAGTGCAAACAAGGAAAAAAGTTAAACAGGTTGAAATTGACCCTTCGCAATATATGGCTGATGTAGATAGAAGCAATAATGTTATGAAAAACTGATTTAATTAAACCATTTTTGGAACATACCTTTCTTTTGCTCAGATGATTTGAAAATTTCAATATCTAAATCAGAAAAATATTTGATGATATCTTCTTTTTTTACATCTAGCATATTAATGAGCCATTCATCGTAGGTTTGTTTTGTTTCAGCTAAATGATTTACTAAATTGTTATAAGCTGTATTGATGCCTTGATTATCTTCTATCTCTTTAAGATTTGTATAAAATTTCTGGAAATTAATGGCGGAAATTTTCGGAATAGCTTTCCCAAATGATTGATAGCCTATTACTTCTTGTTCAGAATTTCTTATTGGTGTGATATGATTCATCACCCAATAATATTTTCCATCTTTAGTGGTATTTTTAACTATTGTATTAAAGCTATTACCCAATAACAATTGATCCCATAAAAACTTAAATAAGGTTTTTGGCATATCAGGATGTCTTAAGATGTTATGATTCTCTCCAATCACAAAATCCTCATCGTATCCGGTTACATCATAAAAACTGGCATTAGCAAATTCAATATTTCCTTTTAAATTGGTTCTGGATTTAATGGTAATAGAAGGATCTAATTGAAATTCTATATTTAGAAATTCTTGTTGGTTGGGCTTTTCAATTTCTATGCTAACGGGTTTTGTTTCGGGAACACTTGCATTAGCATTTCTTAGATTGGCTTTCATATCAGTTCTGCTATTGACCAAACCTTCAAAATATTGATTGAGCGTAGCTTCGTTGGTGCCTAACACTTTTAAAATAAAATGATCATAGGTCAATTTATTATCGGCTAAAAAGCCTATAAAATAATTTTCTGAGGCTTCTATGTTTTTTTTCTTTTCAATAGATGATAATACTTGATAATAACTTTCTATTCTCTCTACTGCTTTTGGTGGTGCGGCTTTTCTATATGAAACATAAGCTTCTATTTCGTTGTTTGCATTATAAATGGGTTCAATTCTAGCTAAAACCCAATAATAACTACCACTTTTTGTTAGGTTTTTCACAATGGCAAACAAACCCTCTCCCTTTTTGAGTTTGTCCCACATAAGTTTAAAAACCACTCCGGGCATGTCGGGATGCCTGATGATATTATGTGGATGCCCCATTAATTCATCAATAGTATATTCGGAAATTTTGATGAAATAATCATTAGAATATTGAATAATCCCTTTCAAATCCGTTCTAGACATGACCAATTGGGAAGGATCAACTTTTATTTCAATGTTGTTCGGTATTGGTCTTTTCGATTGATTTGACTTAACATTTGCATTAAGGGGGTCAACCTCCTCAAAATAGTTAACTAACTCTTCTTTGGAGAAGTTTAAAATGTTCAAAAGGAAGTTTTCATAATTCAGTTTTTTTTCTTCTAATAATCCTATAAAGTATTTTTCAGAAACTTCAACAGGGTTTATTGTTTCAATTTCTACAAGCTCTTTATAATAAGGTTCTATTTTGGCATGTGCTTGATTAGGAACTGCTTTACGATGAGAGAAGTAGGAATCAATTTTTCCATTTGAATCAAATCTAGGTTCAACCTTAGCTAAAACCCAATAGTGATTTCCTGATTTTGTTAAATTTTTTACTAATGCATAAACAGTATCTCCATTTTTTATGGTATCCCAAAGAAGTTTAAAAACCACTTTAGGCATATCAGGATGTCGGATTATATTATGGGGTTTGCCCATTAATTCAGCTTTTGAATAGCCACAAATTCTTACAAAATACTCATTAGCATATTCTATGATTCCTTTCAAATCTGTTTTCGACATTATAATTTTGCCGGGTTCTAATGCAATTTCTATGTCTGTAGGTATAGGATGCGTCATTATTTTAATTTATAAAGCTTTAAGAAAACATGCGTCCAAATAGTCCTTTTTTCTTTTCTTCCGGAGAATTGATTTGTACTTCAGGTTTAGAATTGTCAAAATAGTTTTTCAAAGCATTCTCATTTACATTGAGTAAATTATAATTATACTCGTTAAATGTCATTTTTTTGTCTTCCAACATGCCGTGAAGATAATTGACCGCTGTATTCATTCCTTGGCGTGCCTCAATATTCCTTAAAGTGTAGTATAATTTTTCAATTTCAAATATTGCATTTCGTGGAGCCGCTTTTCTTTTGGCATAATAAGACACCAAATTTCCTTCTTCGTCATATTTGAATTCAAAATTAGTTAAGACCCAATAATATCTACCATCTTTTGACAAATTTTTAACAAATGCATGAATATTCTCTCCTTTTTTGAGACTTTCCCACATTAATTTAAATATGGTTTTGGGCATATCAGGATGTCTAACTATATTGTGAGGCTGTCCCATTAATTCGAACTCTTCATAACCGGAAATTTCAATAAAATAGTCGTTAGCATATTCAATGATCCCCTTAGAATCCGTTTTTGAAAGGATGGTTTTGTTAGGGTCAAGATTAATCTCTTTGTCCATGGGCAATGGTCTGTTACTGTTTTTGATAGGATCTACTTCTAATGACAATTCATCTGTTCTTTCTTCATAAGAATTAACATCAAATTGTGAGATAAGACCCTTCATCAAATCAGAAGATGAATTATCTGTTTTTAAAAAACTATTCATTTCAGTTTCTTTTTGGGTTAAAAGCTAGTATTTTTTAGGGGAAAAATCTGGGCAAAGGTAATTTGAATTTTATATTTTCATAAGATTTAGAAAAAAATTTTTGTAGAATTTATTCTACATCTATTTCAAAATGAGTTAGATCTTTAAATTGTTGCAGTCTTTCATGTATTTCTGCTTTGGTGAGTATCTCCATGCGTTCTGTTCCAAACTTTTCTACACAAAATGAAGCTAAATTAGAGCCAGTAATAACCGCTCTTTTCATATTATCAAACGAAATATCATGCGTACCGGCAATAGTTCCGATAAATCCACCTGCAAAAGTATCTCCGGCACCGGTAGGGTCAAAAACTTCTTCTAATGGTAAGGCTGGAGCATAAAATGCATTGCCTTGATGAAATAACAAAGCGCCGTGTTCCCCTTTTTTGATTACCACAAATTCAGGTCCCATTTCGTGAATTTTTTTGGCTGCTTTTATTAAAGCGTATTCACCACTGAGCTGCCGTGCTTCTTCATCGTTTATAGTAATAACATCCACTTTTTTTATCACTTGCATTAATTCATCCCAAGTGTTGTTCATCCAAAAATTCATGGTATCCAAAACAACTAATTTTGGTTTTACAGGTATTTGATTGATCACTGACATTTGCACGGCAGGATGTAAATTACCTAACATCAAAAAATCCGGAGTTTTGAAATGTTCCGGCACTTTTGGGTTAAAGTCAGCTAACACGTTCAAATCCGTTGCTAACGTATCGCGGGTATTCAAATCATTGTGATATTTACCTGCCCAGAAAAAAGTTTTTCCGTTTTCAATGATTTCAATTCCGCTTGTGTCAATTTTTCTATCGTTGAGTTTTTTGAGATAATCTTTTGGGAAATCACCGCCCACAACAGAAACTATAGCACTTTCTACATCGAATTGCGATGAGGCTAATGCAATATAAGTAGCTGCTCCTCCAATAATTTTATCAGTTTTTCCAAATGGGGTTTCTATAGCGTCAAAGGCAACTGTGCCTACAATTAAAAGTTTGCTCATGCGAATATTTATGGTTTAATTTGCAAAAGTACAAATTTCTTTTTGTTTCAAGTTTTAATTTTCAACTTGGAGTTAGTGTGATTTTCAATCCGATAGCTATCGGATTGCGGGCAGGATTATCAGAATCTCTTCGTTCAGCCCAATAATCAATAACCTAATAACCTAATAATTATGTCGCAAATAGAGGAAATACAACAAGAAATCATCGAAGAATTTGAGTTTTTCGACGATTGGATGCAGAAATACGAGCATTTGATTGAATTGGGTAAATCATTGCCAAAGATGGATGAGCTTCATAAAACAGACGAAAACCTCATTAGTGGTTGCCAGTCGAAGGTGTGGATTTTTGGTTCTAAAGTAGATGATAAAATTATCTTTACAGCCGAAAGCGATGCGATTTTAACCAAAGGCGTTGTTGCTTTATTGTTGCGCGTATTTTCAAATCAAACACCACAAGCAATACTCGACGCAAAAACTGATTTTATCGACCAAATCGGACTGAAAGAACACTTATCGCCTACTCGAGCTAATGGACTTTTGTCGATGATGAAACAGATCAAATTGTATGCATTGGCTTTAAGTTAAAAAATAAAATAGGTTAGGTTAACTTTCGTAAAACTTTCCTATTTTTGCAGAACTAAAAACTAACAACAAATAGTGATTTGAATGCGCTCTCCACTTTTATATAGATTGTTGAGCGTAGTCGAAGCGCTTTTTCTATTCTAAAAATACCATGAGTTTAACAAATCAAGAAATACTTACTACCCGTATTATCGAAACCCTAAAAAACATTTATGATCCGGAAATTCCGGTTGATATATATGAATTGGGATTAATATACGATGTTTTTGTAAAAAACGATAATAAAGATGTAAAAATCATCATGACTCTTACTACGCCCAACTGTCCCGTAGCTGAATCTCTTCCGCAAGAAGTGGAAGAAAAAGTCAAAGCCATTGAAGGAGTTGAAAATGTCGTATTAGAACTTACCTTCGACCCACCTTGGACACAGGATATGATGAGTGAAGAAGCTAAATTGGCGCTCGGATTTTTATAATCCTCGATTTATATTTAGCCTTTTAGGAATGTTTCAATGATAAAAATCAGGGTTTTCCCTGATGAAAATCAGGGTTTTTCCTCTTGACTTCTAATAGGTTTCTTCGGATATTTGTCTTGTTAAATAAAAACTACAAGTCATGTCCAGATTAATCAAAATTTTCATGCTTCTTATTGCTCTCGGCGGAATTGTGTATTTATTTGTTTGTGCGGTACAAAAAAACCCTGTAAAACAAATTAACGAACAGGAATTGACTCAATATATTTTAGATGAGTACAATTATGAAATTGCGTTTGGTAATGAAAATATCAATGTAAGTGACTTTGTTGATCAGGCACTTATACATAAATTAAAAGAAAATAAATAAGCATTTTATTAAACTTTTGTCCAATTTGCATTTTTTACCGACCTTTACCGCGTCAGAGTAAAATAATATGCAAAATACTTCTCAACAATTTGACAGCATCATCACTCGATGCAGAAGTCTTTTTCTCAATAAAATGTCGGATTACGGAAGCGCATGGCGCATTTTAAGGTTGCCATCGCTTACCGATCAGATATTTATTAAAGCGCAACGCATCCGTATGATGCAAGAAAATGAAGTGCGTAAAGTAGATGAAGATGAAATCCCTGAATTTATCGGTATAATTAATTATTCTATTATTGCCTTAATTCAATTGGAAAAAGGTGTAGCCTATCAGCCGGATATGGATGTTGTTACAGCCACGCTGCTTTATGATAAATTAGTAGCCGAAACCAAAAGTCTAATGGAAGATAAAAACCATGACTACGGTGAAGCTTGGCGTGAAATGCGTGTAAGTTCGCTAACGGATATGATTTTACAGAAATTGCTTCGTGTAAAACAGATCGAAGACAATAAAGGCATAACATTAGTTTCGGAAGGAATAGATGCCAATTATCAAGATATGATTAACTATGCCGTGTTTGCTTTAATTCAAATTGAAGAAAAAGAATGAGAGCTAAGTAAAGTTCAATGATTAATTTATATTACATTTCCAAAAACCAAATTTTTAAACCCAATTAATTCCGCTCTCGCCATTGTGTGATTTTCAATTCGATAGACCTGCCACGTATGTTGAAAATCACGACTGGGCGTGAGCGTGGTATCGGATTACGGGTTCTGATACCACGCCTAATGCGTGGCAGGTCTATCGGAATCACTTCGTTCAGCCCAATTAACCCAATAACCCAATAACTCAAATAACTCAATTAACTCAATTAACCCAATAACCCAATTAACCAACAACTAAACACTCAAATGTTTTTCAAAGTTTTAATCCAAATAATTAGAATTATCGTTGCCGTAACATTCATTTTTTCCGGCTTTGTGAAATTAGTGGATCCGATTGGCTCAGATATCAAAATGAAAGAATATCTTTCACCCGATGTGTTGAATATCCCTCAACTGATTCCTTACACGCTACTTTTGTCTATCTTATTGATCCTTTCAGAATTAGTTTTAGGCGTTATGCTATTGGTGGGTTTTAAACGAAAATGGACACTGGCCGGTATTACCATCTTAATGATCATTTTTTTATTCTTGACTTGGTATTCCGCTTATTACAATAAAGTAACCGATTGTGGTTGTTTTGGTGAAGCTATCAAATTAAGTGCTTGGGGTACTTTTTATAAAAATGTAGTTCTCATTGTATTTATTGCCTTTTTATGGAGGGAAAATAAATGGATTCAACCGTTAATCAATAAAAACTTTGCATTGTGGACTGCTTTTTTTAGTTTTTTATTTGGCTTATTTATAAGCTATTACGTTTTGCAACATTTGCCGATTATAGATTTTACCGCTTATAAAATTGGTACCGACATTCGCAAAGGCATGGAGTATCAAACCGGAAATGAGATTCCTGCAATACACGATTTCGTATTTTGGAATGACGACAATGATTTTACAGAAACCATCTTGACAGCTGATAATGTAATGTTAATCATCTCTTATTCATTGGCGGAAAGTAACTTAGACAATTTTTCAAAAATAAAAACGCTGACAGATAAAGCATTAAAAGAAGGATACGTAATCTACTGTTTATCAGCATCAAACATGGAAGATTTTTATTTTATAAGAGATAAATATAAATTAAATTTTGATATGCTTTGGGGCGATGGCACAACGCTGAAAACCATGATTAGAGCCAATCCTGGAATTATGAACCTTGAAAAAGGAGTTATAATAGGAAAATGGAACGGAAATGATGCTGAAAAGGTAAAGCTTTAAATAAAAAACAATTACATTCTTATAAACTTGTAGTAAAACTTTAAATATGAAACTTGAAACGATTTTAGTATTTCTCGGTGGTGGCATTGGTAGTCTGATGCGATATGGGTTCGGTTTATTATTTAATAAAGATACGATTCCATACGGTACTCTAACATCCAACATATTGGGGAGCTTGTTAATTGGGTTATTTTTTGGATACCATTTTAAACACGCAGCGCACTTTTTTAGTCAAAACCAAATTGCTTTTTTTGCAGTGGGAATCTTAGGCGGTTTTACAACCTTTTCATCTTTTATGTATGAAAACTTACAATTTTTATACAACGAACAATATTTCAGATTTATAGGATACAGTCTGCTCACCTTATTTCTGGGATTTTTGATGGTTGGCATTGGTTACTATTTCGGAAAAATGTTACCGTTTTAGAAAAATTAGCATATTTGCATTTTATAAGTTAGAAGGGTGAAGTTGGAAGTTGGAAGTTTGTTGAAGAACCAGCGAATCTGCGAATTAAATAAACTTTATTAACCTAATAACCTCTCGACCCTTCGAGAACCAATTAACCAATTAACCTAATAATTAATAATTAATAATCAATAACCCAATAACAAATAACCAATTAACCTAATAACGAATAATCCCGCTAAGGCGGGACTTCACTACGTTCAGCCTAATAATCAATTAACCAATTAACTTAATAATCAATAACCAAATAATCAATAACCAAACTTGAACACATTTGTAGAAGAATTACGTTGGCGCGGGCTCATTCACGATATGATCCCTGACACAGAAGATTACTTAAAAGAGCACAAAACCTCAGGATACATTGGGTTTGACCCCACCGCAGACTCATTGCATATAGGGAGTTTAGTTCCTATCTTGGTTTTAATGCACTTTCAACGCACAGGTCATCGTCCCATTGCCTTAGTGGGAGGAGCAACAGGTATGATAGGCGACCCATCCGGAAAATCGCAAGAACGCAATTTGCTCGATGAAGCCACGCTGGCTAAAAATGTGGCAGGGGTACAAGCTCAATTAGAAAAGTTTTTAGATTTTAAAACCGAAGCCCCTAATAAAGCGGTTTTAGTTAATAACTACGATTGGATGAAGCCCTTTTCGCTCATTGACTTTGTACGCGATATCGGCAAGCATTTGACTGTCAATTATATGATGGCTAAAGATTCCGTTAAAAAACGCTTGGGCGAAGATGCTAAAGAAGGAATGAGCTTTACCGAATTCACCTATCAGTTGTTTCAAGGTTACGATTTTTTGTATCTCTATCAAAATTACGAATGTGCTTTGCAAATGGGTGGCTCCGATCAATGGGGCAATATTACTACGGGAACAGAACTCATTCGCCGAAAAGCTCAAGGCAAAGCTTATGCACTTACAGTACCGCTAATTACCAAATCCGATGGTAGTAAATTCGGAAAATCCGAAGGGGGAAATATTTGGTTAGACGCCACGAGAACCTCTCCTTATAAATTCTATCAATATTGGTTGAATACCAGCGACGAAGATGCCGAGAAATACATCAAAATCTTTACCTTTTTAGACCAATCTACCGTTGAAAAACTAACGGCAGAACACAAAGAACAACCCCATTTACGCCTATTGCAAAAGCAAATTGGAGAAGAAGTAACCCTTTTAGTGCACGGTAAAGAAGCCTATGAAAATGCGCTCAGAGCTTCCGAAGTGCTGTTTGGAAAATCTACTGCGGAAGATTTATTGCAATTGGACGAACAAACCTTTCTCGATGTGTTTGAAGGGGTGCCACAAGCTGAAATTTCTTTTGATGATATAGAAACCGGACTTGATATTGTATTGGCTTTTAACGAAAAATCAGGATTTCTAAAATCAAATGGGGAAGTGCGACGTGCTTTAGCCGAAAATTCAATAGCCGTCAATAAAAACAAGGTTTCAGAAGGATTTCAAATCACTAAAAAAGATTTAATCGCCGGTAAATATGTTTTACTGCAACGCGGAAAAAAACAAAATTATTTGTTGATTGTAAAATAAAGGATGCTAAGTGTTTGGTTCTTTATTCTTGAAGTTAAAATTAAGGGTATTCTATTGATTTTTAAAAAAATGTCCTATTTAGTAAAATATTCACTATTGGTGTTGATGATGATGGTATCATTGACCCGTTCTATTGCGCAAAACGAGCAGTTAGCGGAAGAGTATTTTGAAAAAGGGGAATTTCAAAAAGCGGAAAGCCTCTATAAAAACCTTTTTGAAAATCAATCTTATAATTTAACTTTTTTAGACAAATGGATTCAATCACTTCAAGCTCAAAAAAAATACGACGAAGTTCGACAAGTGATTCGAGAACAATTGGATATTAGTGCAAAGAGAAACCCAAAAAACATACCGGCACAGCTACACGTGGTTTTGGGGTACAACCATGAATTGCAAGGTTACACCGACGAAGCAAAAATGGAGTATGATAAAGCTTTGGAATTTCTGAAAAACAACCCCAACAACGGTTATGCCATTGCCAAAAGTTTCCAAGACCATCAAAAATTAGATTATGCATTGGAAAGTTATCAAACCATGATGGCTGTTTTTCCCACTGCTAATTACTTCAGCCAAATCGCCGCGATATACGGGGAGAAAGGAGAAATAGAAAAAATGTTCAATACTTATTTGGATATGTTAAGCCGTCAAAACACGGACCTACTGAATATACAAAGGTTTATGGGGCGCTTTCTGGCAGAAGATGACCAAGGGTCGAACAACGTACTCCTAAGAAAAATATTAGTGCAACGCATTCAAAATGAACCCAAAATTGAATGGTATAAAATGTTGTCTTGGTTGTATTTACTACAAAAAGATTACAGTAAAGCTTTAAATCAAGAAAAAGCAGTTTATAGGTTGACACAAAGTGATCTAAATGGGGTAATAGACATCGGAATAATTGCCTTTGACGACGAAGACTTTTTTACAAGCAACGATGCTTTTTCTTTTGTTTTAGAACAACCTACCGATATTGACGATCAAATTTTTGCTCATTATTACTTATTGGAAAGCCAAAAAAAAGTAGAAAAAGACCTGAACAAAATTGCTATAACTTATCAAGATTTTTTCAAAACTTTCGGAACGGCAGCTAACACCTATAAAGTCCAATCTTCATATGCTCAATTTTTAACCTTTTATAAAAATGAAGCGCAAAAAGCCGTTGAACTATTGCAAAACACCCTTAAAAACAACCTTGACACCTTTAAAAGAGGGGAATTAAAGTTGCAATTAGGCGATATTTTGGTTTTTACTGAAGGTTATAATCAAGCTTTGGTTATTTTTACTCAAGTGCAAAACGACTTAAAAAATCATCCATTGGCTCAAACGGCTCGTTATAAAGTAGCGCAAACATCGTATTTCGACGGAGATTTTGAATGGGCTAATGCTCAATTGAAAGTGTTAAAAAAAGGAACGACAAAACTCATAGCTAACGATGCTATTGATTTGAGTTTGCTCATCAGCGACAATATAGCTCAAGACAGTGTACAAACTGCTCTAAAGAGCTATGCCAAAGCCGACTTGTTAGCGTATCAAAACAAAACACACCAAGCTATTGATACCTTATCTTTGGTATTGTTGCAGCATAAAGGTCATCCGATAGAAGATGAAGCACTTTTCAAACAAGCCAAACTGTATGAGAAATTAGAAAAATATGCCGATGCGGAAAAAAATTACCTCGCTATACTTCAATTAAATCAAGATGACATCTTGATAGATGATGCACTTTATCAATTAGCCGTTTTATATGACGAAAAACTAATCAACGAAGAAAAGGCAAAAATGTATTATGAAAAAATTGTTGTAGAACAGCCTTCCAGTATTTTTTTAGTTCCCGCGAGAAAGCGGTTTAGAGAATTGCGAGGAGATGAAGTATTGCCTTAGAAATATATGAAAATTTGGAAATGAGTTAATTTGTTAAACCGATAGCTATCGTTTTGGAAATGTGCTAATTTGCTAATTGACGACATCCAATACCCTGCATCCAGCATCCAACAAACAAAAAGTCAATTAATCGACAAAAAGTTTTAACTAATTAATTATTCAAACTGCTAATCTGCTAATTTGCTAATCTGCTAATTTGCTAATTGATAACTCTTTCAGAATTTAAACTTTATCAAAACTTGCAAATTTTACGAGTTTTGATAAAGTTTACTATCTTTGTGTTATGAAACAACTTATACAACGTCAAGAATACAACAAAAAACTTTGGTTCTACAAAGACCAAGATTTGATAAAAGTGGTCACAGGAATGCGACGTTCGGGGAAATCTACTCTTCTCGAATTGTTTCGTTTGCAATTGATTGATAGTGGTGTTCCACAAAATAAAATTCAATTTTACAACTTTGAATTACCGGAAAATTATCTGCAAAAAACGTGGGAAACGCTCTATTTTGAAATCAAAGCAAAGTTACAACCCGATTCAAACAATTATATATTTTTAGATGAAATACAAAATATTAAAGATTTTGAAAAATTGGTGGATGGTCTCTTTGTCACACCCAATACAGATGTTTATATAACTGGTTCAAATGCCAATTTGCTTTCAAGTGAATTAGCTACTTTGTTGAGTGGTAGATATATAGAAATATCCATTCTTCCCTTTTCCTTTGCAGAATATTTAGAAATGAAAGGGGTAAATTTTCTTCAAAAGTATCTAAACTACGAAATACTGTTCTATAATTTTGTAAATGAAACATCAATACCAAAAGGGGTAGCATTGAGCGACATGGGTTATGATAAAGTATTTGAATATCTTGAAGCTCTTTATGCAACCATCATTGAAAAAGACATTATGCAAAGACATCGCATCCAAGACAAACGAGCTTTTGCCAACATTGTAAAGTTTATGGCTTCACATATCGGTAGCCCACTTTCTCCTTCCGGTATTGCAAAAGTACTAAAAGCAGAAAACCAAAGCGTACATCATCAAACGGTTGAAAAATTTATTGCCATATTGGTTGAAAGTTTTGTTTTTTATGTGGTACATCGTTTTGATATAAAAGGTAAAAAACAATTGGCAACTCAAGAAAAATATTATCTGGTAGATGTGGGTTTGCTCAATATATTGGTAGGAAGAGAAAAAAATGCAGACCGCGGTCATATACTTGAAAACGTAGTGTTTTTAGAATTGTTAAGACGTGGTTATAAAATTTGGACCGGATCTATTCGCGACGGCGAAATTGATTTTACTGTAAAAAACATATCGGGCGAAATAGAATATTACCAAGTGGCTTGGAATGTTACCACTATAGAAACCGCCCAGAGAGAACTAAAATCATTGACATCTCTAAAAGACAATTATCCAAAATATTTACTTACCACCGATTCATTTACCCAAAATTACAATGGAATTATTCACAAAAATGTATTTGAATGGTTGTTGAAAAAGTAATTTTAATGTGCTAATGTGCTAATGTGCTAATGTGACAATGAGTTAATGTGATAATCTGCTAATCTGCTAATTAACTAATTTTATTCAACCTTTTCTCTTCAAATACTTCAAAGTTAAATCGTTTCCGTCAAAAACAGCAATTGTAAAGTATTTTATCCAATCTCCTGTGTTGATGTATTTTGAATTTTCCACAATGCTTATTTCCAAAGGCAAATGCCGATGTCCAAAAATGTAGTAATCAAAATGTTGTTGCTGCTCTGTTTCTTTACAAAACAAAATGAGCAATTCTTTGTCTTCGCCTAAAAACTTCACATCATCTTCTCCGGAAATCAAACGGTTTTCTACTGAAAAATAGTTACCCAATCGCATTCCGATATCCGGATGTAACCAACGAAATAGCCATTGCGAAAAAGGATTTTTGAAAACCCTGTTCATCAACTTGTAGCCATTGTCTCCCGGACCTAAACCGTCACCATGCCCGATTAAAAAAGATTTTCCATTGATATTAAATGCTTTTGGGGTGCGATACACCGGAATTTGTAACTCTGTTTCAAAGTAATCGCGCATCCATAAATCGTGGTTGCCGATAAAGAAATGAATACCTATTCCTCTGTCTTTTAATTCGGCTAATTTCCCCAACACCCTTATAAATCCTTTAGGAACTACCGTTTTGTATTCAAACCAAAAATCAAATAAATCACCAAGTAAAAATAAATGCGAAGCATCGGATTTTATACTTTCTAACCATTGCACAAAAAAAGTTTCTCTCTCTTTGCTCAAAGCAACATTGGGTGCTCCAAAATGCTGGTCTGAAGCAAAATAAACTTTTTTCCCTTGTGGAATTACAAGGTTTATTACTGGATGATATGTTGGTAATGTGCTAATTTGGAAATTTGCTAATTTACTAATTTACTAATGTTATTATCGTCTAAATTCTATTGCCTAATACCTTTAAAATTTTATGAACTTTAGCTTCGACTCATTTCGACTACATTTCGACTGCGCTCAATGACCACGCTCAGTCCCCTTTTTACTTTATAAACTTTGACTTCGACTCCGCTCAGTCCCCTTTTTACTAATAACTTTTCAGTCTAAACCCAATACTTCGTATTTCACATCTGCTAATTTGCTAATTCTCAAATTTGCTAATTCTCTCATTCTCAAATCAGCTAATTATTTTTTTCCAACTCCAAAACTTTTTGTATCACATTGTCATTTTGTTGGTAGACCTTATAAAATCCTTCATCACCGTAAATTTCTCTCGCTACCATCGCTTTGAGATACCATTTCATTCTGTCATAAGTAGCAGATTTTTTATGAAAAGAACCAACGGGTCTGTTTTTGTAAAATTCGTTGATAATAACTTGTGCGTCAAAGTCTTTATTAAATTGATCAAAAGGTATTTTGCTATATTTTACTCTGTTTTTATCTACATAATCAAACACCAAGTCACTGATATCGGATAGTATAAATCCGTGTGCAAAGAAAGTAGTATCTACCGGAACAAATACATCGGGAATAATTCCACCCCCGCCGTAAACGATTTTACCTTTAGGGGTTTTGTATTTTAAGGAATCATTGACCTGAATACTGTCTTTGCTGAATAATTCACCATTTTTGATTCTATCTTCCGCTTCCATAAAGTAAGCATCGCTACCACTGTGGTCATAAGGTTTTTGGATGGAGCGTCCGGTAGGCGTATAATAGCGGGCAGTAGTTAGGCGTACCGCCGAACCATCGCCGAGATCCATTTCTTGCTGTACCAAACCTTTACCGAATGAACGACGACCTACAATAGTTCCACGATCATTGTCTTGCAAAGCACCGGCGACAATCTCACTTGCCGAAGCCGACTCTTCGTTAATCAGTACATACACATTCCCTTTTTCGAATTCACCTTTTTCAGTAGCAAAACTTTTGTCAATAGATCCGGATTTGCTTTTGGTATAAACCATCAAGTTGCCGGAAGGAAGAAACTCATCGATGATGTCATTGGCAATATCGAGAAAACCACCTGTGTTATTTCGAAGATCCAAAATTAGAGTCTGCATCCCTTGTTTTTTTAAAGCTTCTAAAGCAATGCGAAACTCTTTGTAGGTAGTGCGTGAAAATAATTCAATTTTGATAAACCCTGTTGTTTTATTTATCATATAGTAAACAGTTATGCTTTCTATATTTACATTTCCTCTGTTAAACTTAAACTTTAACTTAGAGTGGTTGGTTTTTCTATATACTAATAAGGAAATAGGTTCCGGTTCTTCGCTTTTCAAAAACTGCATTACTTTATCGCTCGTTAAGCTTTTGCCAAATAAGGTGTCCTTATCTGCCATCAGAATGCGATCTCCGGCTTTAACCCCTGCTTTTTCGCTGGGACCTCCTTTTATGACATTGATTATCGTTACTGTGTCGTGAATCATTCTAAATTGAACCCCAATTCCCAAAAATTTACCCTCCATCGTTTCTTGTACACTCGCCAATTCGTTTTTAGGAATATATACAGAATGTGGATCTAATCGTTTCAATAAATCTCCAATAGATAAATCGAGCAGAGAATCAGTATTTACCGGGTCTACATAGTCATATTGAATGTAGTTGATAAGTTTTTTTACTTTAGCTTCTTGTTCGTTTCCACTAAAATACGTTTCAGGTTGTTTGCTGAAATCAAGGAATTTCCCGATTAAAATCCCGAATGCAATGGCAAGACCGATATAAAGTGCAGTTAAAGATGGTTTTTTTTGCATATAGAGACTATTCTGTGCTATTGAGTTTATGGATTTCCACGCCTGCTTTTTCTAAAAATTCCAATCCGGAAGTGTCCTTATAAGCTTCGAAGAAAACCACTCTTTTGATACCGGATTGGTGTATGAGCTTGCTACATTCCTTACAAGGAGACATCGTGAGATATAGGGTAGCATCTTTACAAGATTGGGTAGAATTGGCTACTTTCAGAATGGCATTGGCTTCAGCGTGCAAAACATGCCATTTCGTATTGCCGGCGGCGTCTTCACAATCATTATCAAATCCGGAAGGCGTGCCGTTGAATCCATCGGATATGATCATACGATCTTTTACAATCAGTGCTCCTACTTGTTTTCTCTTGCAGTGTGATAATTTTGACCATTCTTTAGCCATTCGCATATAGGCTTGGTCGTATCGTTCTTGTTTTTTACTCATTTTGTTGATACTTTATTTTAGGGTGTCAAAAAATGCTTCTAACGCTTGAAAATCATAAGGTTTAGCGATAATTATTTTGTTTTCATCTAACACATAATAATTAGGGGTAGCATGCACATTGTAGCTTTGCGCTATCGGGTTTTCCCATTTCCCTAAACCTAAAACATTGATAAAATTAGGATATTGCACTACATCGTCTTGCCAATTGTATTTTGAATCCGTTGTTTCCATCCCCACCGCAATTACTTTGGTGTCAGTACGGTCTTTGATATAATCGTAAAACATTGGAATTTCGTGCAAACAATGAGAACAAGTTGTACTCCAAAAAACGACAACATAATATTTGTAACCTTTTAAATCATAGAGATTTGTTTGTTTTTTATTAAATGAAAACTCAAAGTTAGGTGCCTTGCGTGAAAGGGCAGTTGAAAGTTCTTTTTGCAAGTTGTTTTTCCATTCTTGATTTTGTAATTCTAACTTAAGTTTATCGTAGTAATTTGCAAATAAATCATCAATAACATATACATTTTCTTCTTGTGAAAATGATTGGATCAGGGCTTGAATAAAACCTTTTTGCAAAATGGGGTCTTTTATTTTGTCTAAAACTTCGTGAGATGCCTTAACATACAAATCATTTTGCGTTTTAACATCATCCGCTACGGTTAAATAAAAGATGTAATCCATCACTTTATCTACCAAAAGAGAAGAATGGATTAAGTTTTGATTGTTAAAGTCGATAGAATCAAAAAAATGCTCTTTAATAAACGGCAAATAAACGGTGGGGTCTTGAATCGGTTTGTCGGGCAATACTCTTACATTTGCCTTCAAAACATCTTTTATCAATTGATTTTGTTCTTGATTTTCGATTTGAGAAATAAGTGTTTTTAATTCAGTATTTATTAAACTATAACTTAAATTTAATTCATCTAATTTATTACTATCTTGTGTTTTAAAGAATTCTATTTGAATAGAATCCATTTTTTGCTGTAACCCATTTATTTTAAAGAGATCATTAAAATAACGGGTATTTTCATCGGAATGGGTAAATGTCGGAAACTGTTTTAAATCAATGGGATTAAACTGAACTTCAAAAGGTTTTCCGGCATATAAAAAATCAATATAATCCATAGTTTCCGGGTTGAATACCAATCTATAAGAAGCTTTAGGGGCATCTTTTGGAATCGCCAATTTGAAAATTCCTTCTTCAGATTTGGCATGCGTCACGTATTTCTGTTGCGCTCCTTCAGCTGCATACAGCACTACTTGCTTAAAAGAAGGAGGTTGCATTTTAATCAGAAGGGTGTCTGTTGCGGTTTGAGCAAAAGAATATACAGCAACAAAAAAGAGTAAGTTAAAGAAGATTTTCTTCATTTTAAATGTTATTTTGATTAAAATCAGATACAAAGATGCGAAAATACAATAATCAGACCAAATAAAGTGAAAAGGAAAAAGTTAAAAGTTATAAAGGGGGAGTTAATAGTTTAAGGTTTAAGGTTTAAAGTTTAAGGTTTAAAGTTTAAGGTTTAAAGTTTAAGGTTTAAAGTTTAAAGTTTGTACTCTGTACTCTCATAAAATTGGTTGCTAAAAAGTTTAAAGTTTAAGTTCTCATGAATTTCTTTCACTTTGTTATCTTGAAAATCTGTAAAATCAGTGTTATCTGTGTGGCATTAAATCCCTATTTTTGCCAACATGAACTTAATTTCCATTGAAAACATACACAAGTCGTTTGGCGAACGCGTCATACTGCACGACATTTCTTTTGGTATCAATAAAGACCAAAAAATTGCCTTTGTTGCCAAAAATGGTACCGGCAAAACCACTTTGCTCAACATTATTGCCGGAAAAGACAGTGCAGACGAAGGTCAAATCGTGATTAGAAAAGGCATCAAATTGGCTTATTTGTCCCAAAAAATGGATCTCAATCCCAATTTGACCGTTGAACAAAGTATTTTTAACACGGATAATCCGATTTTGAAAATCATTGAAAACTACGAAAAAGCACTTGAAAATTCGGATGACATTGATGCGTATCAAAAAGCATTCGATGCTATGGAACACCATCACGCATGGGATTTTGAAACACAGTACAAACAAATATTACACAAACTCCGCTTAGAAAATTTACAGCAAAAAGTCAGCGAATTGTCCGGAGGGCAGCAAAAACGCTTGGGTTTGGCTATTTGTCTGTTGATGAATCCCGATTTGCTCATCTTAGACGAACCTACCAACCACTTGGATTTGGAAATGATAGAATGGTTGGAAGCCTATTTACAGAAAACAAAACTTACGCTGTTTATGGTTACCCATGACCGCTATTTTTTAGAGCGTGTTTGCAATGAAATTGTAGAATTGGACGAAGGAATCATCTACCGATATACCGGAAATTATTCCTACTATTTAGAGAAAAAGGAAACGCGGTTGGAAATTGAAAAAGCCACTGTGGAAAAAGCAAAAAATCTCTATGTCAGAGAGTTGGATTGGATGCGTCGCACGCCGCAAGCACGTACCACCAAGTCTAAATCGCGCATCGATGCTTTTTATGAAACGGAAGAATTGGCAAAAACCCGACGTAAAGAACGACCAATGGAGTTGGAAATCAATATGGAACGCTTGGGGAGCAAAGTCATAGAATTGCACAAAGTAACCAAATCGTTTGGCGATTTGCAAGTGCTCAAACCTTTTGAATATGTTTTTCAACGTGGAGAAAGCCTTGGAATTGTAGGCAAAAACGGCACCGGAAAAAGTACTTTGCTTAACATGATTGCAGGACTCCTGAAACCCGATACCGGAAAAATCGTCATAGGCGATACGGTAAAAGTGGGTTATTACACCCAAGAGGGGTTCCACATCAAGCCGGGTCAGAAAGTAATAGAAGTCGTTCGTGAATTTGGCGAATTTATCCCGTTGACCAAAGGAAAAACACTCAGCGCAGGGAGTTTGTTAGAAAAATTCCTTTTTGACCGAAAACAGCAATATGATTTTGTAGAAAAATTGAGCGGCGGTGAACTCAAACGTTTGTATTTATGTACCATTTTGATTCAAAACCCTAATTTTTTAATTTTAGACGAACCCACCAACGACTTGGACATCATCACCTTGAATGTGTTGGAAAATTTCTTGTTGGATTATCCCGGTACCTTGATGGTGGTGTCGCACGACCGTTATTTTATGGATAAAATCGTGGATCATTTATTTGTGTTAGCAGACGGAAATATCAAAGATTTTCCCGGAAATTATTCTGATTATCGGGACTATTTAGACCATCGTGAAACCGAACCTGAAAAACCTGAAAGCAAAGAAGAGAAAAAAGCGACAGAACCCAAAAAAACCGTCTTGAGTTACAATGAAAAACGCGAAATGCAGCAATTGGAAACTGATTTAGAAAAACTCAACTCGGAAAAGAAAAAAATAGAAACCGATTTTGTAGAAATGCGCATCGCGGAAGATAAAATGTATGCAATGGGAAAAAAATTGGAAGAAATCATTGCCACTATCGACCAAAAAGAAGAACGCTGGTTGGAGTTGAGTATGAGGTAAAAAATGAAATTCCAAACCCGATTGCTATCGAATATTCAGTACATTAACAATAGAAACGAAAACTAAACGATAAGAAATAGAATAATAACCTGAGTTCGATTAATAATGATATTATGTTTCACTTTGAGAAGATTTTCTACCCAATAAATTAGGGTTTAAAATGACCCGTAATCTATTATTCGAGTAGGTTTTTTTGGAATTGCCGAAAAAATTACCCCATTTTAATGAAAATGATAGGTCATCTTGAACACAATGGGAAATCTTTTAACTATTCAAGTTCTGGTTATTAAAAGCTCTTGATGATTGCATTGAAACCTACGGGTGTCTTTTATAAGTGATGTACAAAACTTGCCTAAATAATGTACTTCAATTGTTTTATTGATGTACATAAAACATCTTAATGATGTACATTAAACAAAGTGGGAATTTTTAAATAGCATTTTACTTTTCTAGTAAGGCAAATATACAACATTTTTATCATATATTTGTGATTAGGATTTTAATTTTCTTAGTAAGTGATATTAACGAAATTATTGACTTTAATTAATACCTATTCAAACACATAAATACCCGATTGTGGGAATTTTGAGCTTTTAAAAGTGATTACTATATATTCAAGCACAAGAATATAATGGTTTTTAAAAAGAAATTTTAATATGGATTTAGCAAGTGTTGAAGAAGAACTAAAAAAAAGGTTAAAATATCCATACAAATGGGGAAGAAAACAAGCTGATTTGTGGGATAGTGACACAAATTTTATTTATCAAATCTATAGTTTTGATATTTTATTAAAAAAAACAGAACATTTTAGTCAAGAACTTAAAGATTATGCTCTTAATAGATGGTATAACTTTTGGTCAGCAAGGGCAGCAGAATATATATTTACTTCACATGCTAATGTTATAGCAAATAAAAATTCATATGATAAATTAGTTGATTTCACAATAGACAATATAGCATTTGACCATAAAACATCAATTTTTCCAAAAGGTTTTAATAAATCGTATGACTACGCGAGAGAAAATGAAAAAGAATTAATTAAATGGTTATATGACAATCAAAGTCAGCAAGGTAGAAAACATCTTAAAAATAGACTATTTATTATTATGTATGATAAAAATAATCAACATTGGAAAATGAAATCGGAAATAACGGAATTAAAAAAAGAGATAGATTTCTATGTAACTAATTTCTTACAAAGTAATCTATACGAACTTGACTTTGGAGAGGGCAAAGTATATTCAGACATATTGTGGATTACAAAGGATTAAAATAAAGAAACACGAATTATTTATAAATTTAGCAAATCCGGATATAAATGGAATATCAAGTTGGGTAAGTACATCTGGGTTTGTAGGAGAGTATTTTTAACAGTAAAGCTTTAGCTGAGTTTAATAACAGAAACAATATACATAAAGTTAGATAGGTAGAATTAGCAGTCACTCGAGCTACTAATGAAATAACCTTTAACGAAATAGGATGCTGATATGAATTACATTGGGTCAAAACATAAATTATCAAATTTTCTAAAATCTACTATTTATTCCGTAGTTGGGAATGATTTATCTGAAAAAATATTATGTGATATTTTTGCCGGAACCGGTACAGTTGGAAGAAATTTCAAACAGGAAGTGAATAAAGTAATCTCTAATGACTTTGAATATTATAGTTATGTTTTAAATAAAAATTATATTGAAAATCACACTAAATTAGAAAATCAAGAAGAATTAATTGAAAAATTAGATCAGTTACCCCTTATTGATAGTGGTTTTGTGTATAATAATTATTGCTTGGGGAGTGGAAGCGAGCGCCAATATTTTTCAGATTATAACGGAAAAAAAATTGATACGATACGAAAAAAAATAGAAGCGTGGAATATTAGAAAGGAAATAAATTCTAATATGTATTATTTTTTACTGTCAAGTTTATTAGAAAGTGCTGATAAAGTTGCTAATACAGCTTCAGTTTACGGAGCATTTTTAAAACACTTAAAGAAATCTGCACAAAAAAAACTCATCCTACAATCTGCAAACTTTGAAATTAATGAGAATGAAAATGTGGTTTTTAATAGAGATAGCAATGAATTAATTAAAGAAATAAGTGGAGATATTTTATATTTAGACCCTCCTTATAATGCAAGACAATATGGTTCAAACTATCATATATTAAACACAATTGCGAAAAATGAAATTTTTGAGCCGAAAGGAAAAACAGGTTTACCAAGTTATCAAAAGTCAAAATATTGTAGTAAAAACACTATTTTAAGTGAATTTGAAAGTTTAATTAAGAATGCAAAATTTAACTATGTGTTTTTAAGCTATAATAATGAGGGGTTAATGTCTGTTGATCATGTTAAAAAAATTATGAGCAAATATGGTAAATATGACATTGCTACGACAAATTACCAGCGATTTAAGGCGGATAAAGATGACAACAGAAATCACAAAGCAGATAAAACAGAAGAATACCTACATATTTTAGTTAAGGAATAACGTTCTACAATATTGCATATAAAATTTTAGCAGTCAGTATATTATTAATCGGTTTAACTGTCATCAAATGTGGCGGTCATTTGACAGGAAAGAGCTTCAAAATACCAAACGTTTTATAGGCATAACCACTCCATAAAATCTCTCGATTCCTATACCACGCCTTGCTTGACAGTCCACGCTTATTGCGTGACATGCCTATCGGTTAGGCAGGGTGGGTTATTAAAGTGTATAGATTAAACAGCAAAAAATTAATGTTATCTTTTTAAGTATTAATGCAGTAGATGTGAAAACGTATTTATTTATATTTTTTCTAATGTTACTAATTTTTCTTGTCATGGTTTATCGTCCCACTTTTGTCAGATTCAACACAAAACCTGCCTTTCAATATGAACATTTGTTGAGTTTAGATATCGCTTGGAAATTTAATTTATACAGAAATGACCATAGATAAGCATCATACCAACCGAAATGTTTATTAAGGTCATTCCATCCCGACATTATCGGGACAAGTTGTGACCAATAAAATCAAATAAAAATAAACACATGAAATAAAATTAAAGATTGAAATCTACTTTTTTATGCTATTTTTGTAAAAATAAAAAATAGATTGAATTGAATCATAATTAATTATCTAACAAAACACTAAACCTAAAACCTTAAACTTTAAACCATCATGGCAGAAGACAAAAACAAACTCGAAAAATTAAAAGCCCTACAACTTACCTTAGATAAATTAGATAAAACTTATGGAAAAGGAACCGTGATGAAGATGGGTGACCAAGCAGTAGAACAAATAGAATCCATCCCAACGGGTTCAATAGGTTTAGATATTGCATTAGGGGTTGGTGGTTATCCACGTGGACGCGTGGTGGAAATTTTCGGACCTGAATCTTCCGGAAAAACCACACTTACTTTACACGCCATTGCCGAAGTACAAAAACAAGGTGGTATTGCTGCCTTTATCGATGCAGAACACGCTTTTGATCGTTATTATGCACAAAAATTGGGTGTGGATATTGATAATTTAATCATATCACAACCTGACAATGGCGAGCAAGCTTTGGAAATAACGGACAATTTGATTCGTTCTGGCGCCATTGATTTAGTGATTATTGACTCGGTGGCTGCCTTAACGCCTAAAAGCGAAATTGAAGGCGAAATGGGCGACAGCAAAATGGGATTGCATGCAAGATTGATGTCGCAGGCGCTGAGAAAATTGACCGGCGCCATTCACAAAACCAATTGTACGGTTATATTTATCAACCAATTACGAGAAAAAATCGGCGTGATGTTTGGCAATCCCGAAACTACAACCGGTGGAAATGCGTTAAAGTTTTACGCATCCATTCGTTTGGATATTCGCAGAGGAACCCAAATCAAAGACGGGGATGAAGCTATGGGAAATCGTTCCAAGGTAAAGGTAGTGAAAAACAAAGTTGCCCCACCATTTAAAGTAGCCGAATTTGATGTTATGTATGGCGAAGGAATTTCCAAAATAGGTGAAATTATTGATTTAGGGGTGGAATATAACATCATCAACAAAAGCGGTTCTTGGTTTAGTTATGGCGACACCAAATTAGGTCAAGGTCGCGATGCGGTGAAAAAAATCATCAGCGACAATCCTGAATTAGCAGAAGAATTAGAAACCAAAATCAAAGCGGAAATTACTAAAAAGTGATTGGGTTCTTCTAAATCAAAACAATTTTAAGTCGGTTTAACAAAAGTTGAACCGACTTTTTTATTGATATTAGAGATAACCCACAAAATATTATGTTTTTATGCTTTGAAATGCCCATAAACAAAATAAATAGCATACCAACCGAAAGATGATTAGGGCATTACATCTGACCTTGAATAACTTAAAAAAATATAAACAGATGAAATGGTTAAAAATCAATTTAACTCCTGACTTACAAATCACAAAAAACGTTTAATATTCATAATATTTTTGGATTCTATTCCGAAAATATTATGTTTTTTGGTTTATACAGAACCTAAAATGCCCGTAAGATTATAAAAACCTTCAGGGTTTTCGCTACTAAGTTTCAAAATCCAAAATTGAATAAGATTTTCATTTTACTTGCTACCAACGCCTATTGCGTGGTCTTCGTTTCACTACGACTTTTACCTTCTACCCACGCCTAATGCGTGGTCTTCGTTTCACTACAACTTTTGTTTTATTATATTTGCAGCCTAAAAACTACAAATCAATAACATGACTTCAACCGGAAAAATAGAACTCATGGCGCCCGCCGGAAGTTTTGAATCCATGCAAGCCGCTTTAGACAACGGTGCGGATTCTATCTACTTTGGCGTGGACCAACTCAATATGCGCGCGCAAGCCTCTATTAATTTTACCATAGAAGATTTGCCCGAAATCACCAAACGTTGCAAAGCAAAAAAGGTAAGAACTTACCTTACACTCAACACTATTATTTATGATCACGACCTGACCATCATCAAAAAATTGTTGGATCAAGCCAAAAAAGCAGATGTTACTGCCGTGATTGTGATGGATCAAGCCGTGATTGCTTATGCTCGTAGCATAGGAATGGAAGTGCATATTTCTACCCAAATCAATATTACGAATATTGAAACGTTGAAATTCTACGCCTTGTTTGCTGATACGGTGGTGTTGAGCAGAGAATTGAGTTTAGGTCAAATCAAGAAAATTATTGAACAGATTAAAAAACAAGAGGTGCGCGGTCCGTCAGGCAATTTGGTAGAAGTGGAAGTGTTTGGTCACGGTGCATTGTGTATGGCGGTTTCGGGTAAATGTTATATGAGTCTGCACACTTTTAATTCCAGTGCCAATCGCGGGGCATGCAAGCAAAATTGCCGTAAACCTTATTTGGTAATTGACAAAGAAAGCGGGGTGGAATTAGAAATTGATAACGAATATATTATGTCGCCCAAAGATCTTTGCACTATCGATTTTCTCGATGAATTAGCTGAAGCAGGGGTAAGTGTATTGAAAATTGAAGGACGTGGCAGGGCGCCGGAATACGTTGCTAAAACGGTAAAATCCTATCGTGAAGCCATTGATGCTGTTTACGATAAAACCTATTCGCAAGAAAAAGTAGATGATTGGATGACTGAATTGGCAAAAGTGTATAACCGTGGCTTTTGGGGCGGTTATTATATGGGCAAAAAACTCGGAGAATGGAGTAAATTACCCGGAAGTCAAGCTACACAAAAGAAGATTTTTGTTGGCATTGGCAAACATTATTTCCCAAAAGCCCAAATTGGAGAATTTTTGTTGCAAGCCTTTGATTTAAGTTTAGGTGACTCTATTCTGATTACCGGACCTTCTACCGGAGCACAAGAAATGCAAGTTACCGAGATGTTTGTAAACGATGTAAAATCTGAAAAAGCAACCAAAGGCGATACCGTAACTATGAAATTACCATTCAGAATTCGTTTGTCCGATAAACTGTATAAAATAGTGAAGACGGAGTTTGCCGATAAAGAACCCGAAAACCCCAATGTAATTGGAGTAAAAACGATAAAAACAGAAGCCCATTTTTGCGGAGAGTAATATAAAAAGGTAAAAGTCGTAGTGAATCGAAGACCACGCAATAGGCGTGGGTAAAAAATGAAACTAAGACTATAATTTTGAATATTTCGTTTTTCAATTATAATTTATTGTAGTATAGTCAGAAAATCTCAATACTCCCCTGATAACCATCGGGGCTCAATTCTCAAATCTATAAATAATGAGCAAAAAACCAACCACTTATTTTTTATTAAAACTTAATTCTTTGGTTAAATCCCATAGAGTAAAGTTTTTTGGATTGTGGTTGTTGCATAAATTTAATCGCAGGTATTTGTCCGTGAATTTTGATCCGGTCAATGCTTGTAATTTGCGGTGCAAAATGTGTTATTTCACTGATGAAAATTACGTTAAAACACTCAAAGGGGTTTTCCTGAAAGAAGATTTACCGCTTTGGGCAGAACGTATTTTGCCACGCGCACTCAAATTGCAAGTGGGATGTGGCACCGAACCCACTTTATACAAACATTTGGATGTTATTTTTACATTAGCCAAGCAATATAATGTCCCACACATTTCACTCACTACCAATGCTAATTTATTAGAAAGAGAAAGTTTGAAACAATGGATTAAAAATGGATTGAATGAAATTATTGTTTCGCTTCACGGCGTCCACCGCGAAAGCTATAAATTTTTTATGGGCAAAGGCGATTACGACAAATTTCACCAAGCTTTGCAATGGATAACTGAATTAAAAGCAACACATCCCAACCTGTCTTTGCGCATCAATTACACCTTTAACAAAGATAATTTTAACGAACTCCAAGATTTTTTTGAGGTGTATGGGAAATACAAAATTGATACCATTCAACTCCGCCCGATAAGAAAATTAGGCGAAACAGCGTATCACGACTTTGATTTGGCGCCAATTTACGCTCAATTTCCGAAGTTGATAACTAATTTTAAAGTAAATGCAAAGCAAAAAAACATCAGTATTATTGCGCCGGAAAGTATTGAGCGTTTGGAAAACCGAAAAAACACGGAAAGTTTGATTTTTAACTACACCTATTGCTACATTTCGCCTACCGCTTTTTGGCACGAAGATTTCGATTGGAAAAATGAGACGTATAATGCCTATTGTCGCAGAACCGACTGGAGTAAAAAAATTTTAGAAAACGTATGGAAAACCCAAACCCAAATGCAAGCTTTACAAACAGAAAACCTAAATTATGATATTGAGTTGAATTAGTTTTAACATAATTCAACCCAAGTTAAGTATTTGAACTTTGTTATGAAAGTTAAATATAAATACTAATGAAAAATATTTTTTTTAACTCACACTTGAATTAATCTTTACCAATCCTTTTCTTTGGGTTGAGGTTGGGTTTTTACTTTTTGAACTTTTACTTTTTCTTGTGTTTTCTTTTCTTCATTGTTGAGTGCCTCTAACAATTGTTTCATTTGCTGTTCACTCATTTTTCCAGGTTGGGGTTTTGGGTTCCCTTCTTGTTTATCCTCTTTGGGTTGATCCTTATTAGGGTCGTTTTTATCCTTATTTTGATTGTCCTTGCTGTCCTTATTATCTTTGTTATCTTTGTTATCTTTGTTATCCTTGTTATCTTTATTATCCTTATTATCTTTATTATCCTTGTTATCTTTATTATCCTTATCGTCTTTATTATCCTTGTTATCTTTATTATCCTTATTGTCTTTGTTTTGATTTTGTTTGGGTGGATTCTCTTTCAAAAACTTTTGGGCTAAAGCCAGATTATAGCGTGCTTCCTCATCATCCGGATTAATGCGTAAACTGTTTTTGAATGCATCAATGGCTTTTTGATAATCTTTCAATCCCATCTGAGCATCACCCATATTGTAATAACTCCTTGCTTTTAAATCATCATCTTTGGTGGTTTTAGTTATGTTTTGATACGTCTGATAAGCTTCTTTATAGCGTTTTTGCTGCATCATAGCATTGGCTAAATTATAATCGGTTTTAGAATTAGGCACTGTTGCAATAGACTTTTTGTAGTCTACCTCCGCTTCTGCGTAGTTGCCGGCATTGTAATACTTATTTCCATCACGTATGAAAGAATTTGCCAAACGTTGTTGTTTGGGCTCTATTTCTTTTTTATTTTGTGCATGCATTGACAAAAAAGCCAAAATAAAAATCAAATTGAAATAATATTTAAAATTCATTTTTAAATAATTTATTCTTATAAAGTCATTATAATATTTACAAAATGGATGCTTACTTTTTTTCATTAAATAAATTCAGTGCGCTAATCCAACTTGTTTTCTTTTCTAATAAAAAAACATCTAACAAAATAAAGAAGAACCCCAAACCGATAAACCATTGATATTGATCTTTAAAATCGGAAAACTCTTTGGTTTCAAACTCTTTTTTTTCAGATTGATTGAGAATATCTTCTACGGTATCAACAGCAGTTTTAGTGTTATTCCCATCAATGTAAGCCCCTTTTCCGATTGTGGCAATTTCTTTTAATACTTCATCGTGCAATTGGGTTATAACCATATTCCCTTCTTGATCTTTTTTGTATTTCACACCGCCTATTTTACTGATAGGAATAGGTCCTCCGTTGGGCGTGCCGATACCAATGGTATATATTTTGATGGCTTCTGCCTTTGCTACTCTTGCTGCTTCGACAGCGTTGGCTTCGTGATCTTCTCCATCGGAAATGATAAAGAGAAATCGGTTGGTTTCTTCATCCGCATCAAAAAAGGTTTGACTTAGCTTTAAAGCATCCGCTATGGCTGTACCTTGACTGGAAACCATATCCGGATGGGCATTTTCTAAAAACATTTTGGCTGCGGCATGATCGGTTGTTATAGGTAAAAGCGGATAGGCTGTGCCTGCATAAATGACAATTCCCACTCTGTCACTTCCTAATTTGTCAATGATATTGCGCACAATCAATTTTGCTTTTTCTAATCGTGAAGGAGCGACATCTTCGGCTAACATACTTTTGGATACGTCAATAGCAAAAACCACATCAACCCCGCTTCTTTTGACCGTTTTTAAGGCAGTTCCTAACTTGGGGTTGACTAAGCCGATTATCAAAAAAGTAATTCCCAAGCTCAATAAAATGAGCTTCAAAATTGATTTAAAAGCGGATTGTTCCGGTGTGAGTTTGCTTAATAGTTCCGGATTTGCAAAATTGGCTTGTGCTTTCTTTTTCCACCATACAAAACCCAGATATATTACCCAAATTAAGGGTAAAAATAAAAGTAAATATAGATATTCGGGATGGTCTAATCTGTACATTTTTGATTAAAACAATTTTGTTAAACAAAACTTCTAAATACGGTTTTCCTCAGTAAAAATTCGAGTAAAAGTACCCCTAAAGCTATGAAAATCCATTTGCGATACATCGCATCAAAATTTTCATATTTAATTTCTTCCGTTACGGTTTTTTCCATTTTATCTATCTCATTGAATATTTGTTGCAACTTGGAATTAGTGGTGGCTCTAAAGTATTTTCCTCCGGTTTCGTTGGCTATTTTTTTTAACAATGCTTCATCTATCTCTACCGGCTGATTTTGGAATATCAATGACCCGTCGATATCTTTAGCCACCGGAAACATAGCGTAACCATTTGTTCCTATGCCGATAGTATAAACCTTTATGCCGTATTCCTTCGCAATTTCGGCAGCAGTGGTCGGATCGACAAAGCCGGAATTGTTAACACCGTCAGTCATCAAGATGATCACCTTGCTCTTGGCTCTGCTGTCTTTGATTCGGTTGATAGCTGAACCCAATCCCATACCAATAGCGGTTCCGCCTTCTAATTCTCCCCAATTTAACTCTCGTATCGTTTTGACGATGATGGCTTTATCACTGGTAATAGGCGTTTTTGTAAAACTTTCCCCTGCATAAGCCACGATTCCAATTCTGTCATTGGGTCGGTTATTGACAAAGTTTACTGCTACCTTCTTGAGCTGCTCTAACCTATTGGGACTTAAATCACGGGCTAACATACTGGCAGAAATATCAATTGCCATGACAATGTCTACCCCTTTGTTGGTTTTTGATTTCTTAGTGACCGAGTGCGAAACCGGTCCGGCTAATGCAACTATCATCGCACTTATTGATAAAATTCTCAGTAAAGGCAATAAGGGTTTTAATTTTAGTTTCCAAGTGGTTTTTGAAAATCCTTCTGTATTGCCCAAAGTGAGTCTTGTGTTACTCTTATTGTTAGTCCAATAATACCAAGCAAGAATAACCGGAATTATTAAAAATAACCAGAAAAATTGAGGATGTAAAAATTGAAAATTTGGTGTCATACCGTTGACTGATAATGTTTTTTTACGTTAATCCTGTGCAGGTTTTTCTAAGTGAATAGAATTGATAATACGATTTTCTATTTTTTCGGCATACTTATCTTCCTTGCTTCTTGCTATTATAATCTGACGCATAAAATGATCTTCCATAATCATATAGGTATTAAAAACCATTACTTTATTTTCGGCATTTAGCTTACCGTATATTCTTTTACAATGCGTTCCGTCAATGCTAGCATCTTCCACTTTATATTGAACGTCTGAAATTCCTTTTTGGGCTTTCATGTTTTGAATGGCTCCATTTACAGCGCCTTCTTCATTGGGTTCAATCATTTCACTGTATTCACCTGTTGAAACAACAATTGTAAAACCACTGATATAACTTCCATATTCAAAGAAACTAATAGATTTAAGCATTTGTTGAGCTTCAGGAGGTAATGGAATTTGCATAGGTTTTAATACTACCGGTGTCTCCATAGTTATGGCAGGATAGCCATAATTAGCCTTGTACCATTTCCCTTCTAATAGTTCTAAAGAAGGATGTCCGATAATTTTGTCTTTCGCATATTGAATGCCGAAATACCATGCGGTACCACCTAATACAAACAACATTAACAACACCCCGATGATAACAGCATTTCTTCTTTTTTTGTAGGAAGTTTTTTGGATGATTTCTTCTTTTTGCATTTCTACTATCGGTTGACCATTCTCATCTAATTGTGGTTTGGAAACGACCGTTTTAATTTCGGATAACAAACCTTCGGCATGTATTCGGTCTTGTTGTATTTCATTCGTTTCAGGTTTTGCTTTCGCGAATTTAACCAAATCGGAATGTTTTAAAAATAGAGTCAAATTCTCAAGATGATCCCTTGAAATTCCCAATTTTTTATACTTATTGGTTTTCTTAATGATTGCTAACAATTCAACAGAAGTGATTTCCATTGCAGCTATTTTAAGATCTTGCTCAATGTAGTTTCTGAAAATATCTGTTAACTCAGTATAGTATTCTTTTACTTTTTGTTGTCCCAATAAGTTCTTTTCATCCAATGATTTCAATTGGTCTAAAGCAGTTTCATAAGGGGTTAGCACTTTTTTGGGTTTCCATTGAATCCCTTTTTTATTACGGAAGGCAAACCACCAGATGATGAAAATTAGAGCCAAAACACCTAAAACCCACCACAGCATCCACAAATATTCTTGCCAAGCTTTTAGTGGGGCTTTATAGATAGGTTTTATGGGAAAAAGTCCTTGTTTGGTGGTATCCACCGCAACGGTTCCTACGTTTATCAACAAACTGTCGGTAAAGTAATGTTGGTTTTGAATTAAAATATCTTGTGCAGGAATTACATAGCTGCCACTATCAAAAGAAGTGAGTAAATATTTTTTATATAAACGGTCTTTCAATGTGTCAATGGGAAATTCGCGAACTATTTCTACTTTTTTGGTTGAATCTAAAGCCAATTTCGAGAATACCACTCCCGTTTTAAAGGGGGCGGATAATTCATATTTGATTTGTTCACCAATTCTGATGCTTGTGGTATCTGCTTTTACCTGCACTTGCGCTGATAAAGTCGTTACGACAAGCAGCAACGCAAGGGTCAATAGCGCTTTGCACCCTATGTGAATTTTAATTTTATTTAAAGAATTTTTCATTAAAAATTCATTGTTGTTTATTCTATTTTTCTCTTGTTTTTATTGGGGTCATTGTGAATGCCAAATTAAATCCTACACTCAGAATAGTTCGAAATTTTAGACTTATAAAATAAAAACAAGCCCATTTTATCCATTTAAAAAGAGTGAGCAATGCTTTCAACTTCTTCTAAAATAACCGATAAGATTCTTTACATAATCTTCATCCGTACGATTATGAATGATTCCCGATCCGCTTTTGTTAAATTGAGATTGGAAATAGGCTACTTTGCTTTTGTAATTTGCTGCATAAGTGTTTCTAACACCGGATGAAGTTGTATCAACCCAAACGGTTTTTCCGGATTCAGCATCCAATATTGGTAAAATACCAATATTAGGAATTTCAACTTCTTTAGTGTCAAAGACTCTTATTCCGGTCAAATCGTGCTTTTTGGATGCAATTTGCAACGGTTTTTCATATCCTTCATCCATAAAATCGGATAACACAAATACAATGGCTTTTTTCTTCATCACACTTGATAAAAATTCCAATGCCTTCTTGATATCAGTTGACTTATTTTTAGGTTGAAATTCTAAGAGTTCCCGAATGATGCGCAACACGTGACTTTTGCCTTTTTTAGGTGGAATATACAGTTCTATATTTCCTGTAAAAAGTACCAAACCTACTTTATCATTGTTCTGAATAGCCGAAAAAGCTAAGGTAGCAGCAATTTCAGTTAAGGTGTCTTTTTTGAATTGAGATTGGGTACCAAAAAATTCAGAACCACTGACATCCACCATAAGCATTAAAGTCAACTCGCGTTCTTCTTCAAAAACTTTTACAAAAGGTTCATTATAACGCGCCGTAACATTCCAATCTATACTTCTCACATCATCCCCAAATTGATACGGACGCACTTCGGAAAAAGTCATCCCACGCCCCTTAAAATGACTGTGATATTCGCCACTAAAAATATGATTGGACAGGCGACGTGTTTTGATTTCTATTTTTCGAACTTTCTTTAATATATCTGATGTTTGCATCTAATTCTGCATCAAGTTTAAAAATTCTTGTTTTACTGCTGACTTGAAACGTTAAACCTAAAACGTGACACCACTAAGGGACTTCTACTTCGTTGATAATTTTTTGAATGATATCTTCCGGAGTCATATTTTCAGCTTCTGCTTCATAGGTGATTCCGATTCTGTGTCGCAATACATCCATCACTACCGCTCTGACATCTTCAGGAACAACATAACCGCGACGTTTGATAAAAGCATAACACTTGGCTGCAATGCCCAAATTGATACTACCCCGTGGTGAGGCACCGTAGCTAATCAACCCTTTGAGGTTGGCTAATTTGTATTTTTCAGGATAACGTGTAGCAAAAACAATATCTAAGATGTATTTTTCTATTTTCTCATCCATATACACTTCTTTCACTGCATCGCGTGCACGCTGAATCTGAGCCAATGAAACGACAGACTTAACTTTGTCATTTACTCCTTTCAGATTTTGTTGCATAATTAATCTTTCATCATCTATGTGAGGATAGTCTATGATGACTTTGAGCATAAAACGGTCTTGTTGGGCTTCAGGTAGCGGATAAGTCCCTTCTTGTTCCAATGGATTTTGAGTAGCCATTACCAAGAAAGGTTCGTCTAATTTGAAAGTAGTGTCGCCTATGGTAATTTGACGTTCTTGCATCGCTTCTAATAAAGCGGATTGTACTTTAGCAGGGGCACGGTTGATTTCATCCGCTAATACAAAATTAGCAAACACAGGTCCTTTTTTTATGCTAAAATCGTTGGTTTTGATGTTGTACACCATCGTTCCTACGACATCAGCAGGAAGTAAATCAGGTGTAAACTGAATACGACTAAAAGAACCATCCACTGCTTTAGAAAGTGTATTGATTGCTAAGGTTTTTGCCAGTCCGGGAACGCCTTCCAATAAGATATGCCCGTTACCCAATAAACCAATCAGCAATCGTTCTATCATGAATTTTTGACCCACGATAACTTTCCCCATTTCCAAGGTGAGTAAGTCTAAAAATGCACCTTCTGCTGCAATCTTGTCGTTAAGTGCTCTGATGTCTAAATTGATGGAATTTTCCATATTTTACATTTATTTATTTAATTGTATAAAATTTAAGCATTAAAAAAACCGTTTTATAGCGTAACAGCTATAAACGACGTGCAAAATAGCAAAAAGAATCAAAAATAGTTTGTTAAAAAGGGGTTAAAAACAATAGTGGTTTTAAACAAGAAAAGTACAACTTAAAATTAATCAATTTGCCAATTCTAACGTAAAGCTAAATTCAGAACCTTTGCCTTTTTCACTCTTGACTTCTATGGTCTCTTTATGAGCTTCTACTATATGTTTTACAATAGACAGACCCAATCCAGAACCTCCTTCTTCACGTGAACGACTTGCATCTACCCGATAAAAACGCTCAAAAATACGGGGTAAATGTTCTTTTGCAATACCTTCTCCCTTGTCAATCACAGTGATTAATAATTTTCCGGTGTTGATTTTTTCAAATTTGACGGTACATTCCGTATCTGATTTTCCGTATTTTATAGCATTTGTTATTAAATTTTCTAAAACTTGTTCTATTTTTTTAGGATCAGCTAAAACGAAAATAGGATTGTATTTTTTATCAAATTTTAATTCAATGTACTTACGATATGCTTTCATCTCAGTCATTTCAAAGACACTTTTGGTCAACGCAACGATGTCAAATGATTCAAAATTCAAAGCTAGTGTTTTAGATTCTATTTTAGCAATGGTGTCTAAATCTTCTACAATGTTCACAAGTCTTTCCACGTTTTTAACCGCATTTTCTACATATTTCTTTCTTACTTTTTTGTCAGCAAGAGCCCCATCTAATAAGGTAAGTAAATATCCCTGAATGGAAAATAATGGGGTTTTTAATTCGTGTGCCACATTGCCTAAAAACTCTCTTCGGTACTTGGCTTGTTCATTGAGGTTTTGGATTTCGCGCAATTTTTCTGATGCAAATTTGGAAACTTCTTTAGATAAGGTTTCCATATCGGAAGTAATAGGCGTGTTTTTTAAATCTTTGAAATTCAGTAGAGATACGTCTTGATATATTTTCTTGACGCGCTGATAGATAAAATGTTCAATTCTGATTTGAATAATCAAAAAAGATACTATAAATATAAATAAAACGCTTGTTAATAGAAATCTAAAGGAAATTTCACTTGGGAAGAAATACTTCATTCCCCCACCAATGAGTAGGGTGATCAGGGTTATTTGAAACGAAGTTTTAAGAGCAAAAGAATATGATTTTTTTAATTTCATTCTGATGCAAAGTTAAAAAAAATTGCTTAATTGTTGATTCCCTCTACCATTTCATTATTGCATAAACGAGTTCAGCATATCGGGTGTAAAAATTAATTGTGGATTTCTTATTATCATCTTAGGTTTTTGAATGCCCCCATTATGAGGGAGTAAAACACAATCTTTAATCCTACAAAAATGGTTTTCAAAGTTTCTAAAACTCTTGTTTCGATAATTCAATTAGTTTGTTACAGTCAACTAATCCCTTTGAAATCAATTTTTTCAGTATCGGTTTTTTTGGAAATTTGGTTAGGTGCAGCTGGATTACATCACTCAGCATCAGATACAAATTTGTACCCAACTCCTTTGATGGTATCAAAATATTGATCTCCTATTTTTTTTCTCAATTTACGAATGTGCACATCTATCGTTCTGTCGCCTACGATGACATTAGTCCACACTTTACTGAGTATTTCATCACGCTTAAATACGTTACCGGGACTACTTATCAACAAAGAAAGTAATTCGAATTCTTTTTTGGGCAAGGCAATCTTTTCACCATTGATTAATACAGAATAAGAGCCGCTGTCAATGATTAATGAGCCCATAGTTTGCACTAATTCCTTTTCGTCTTGTGCTAATCTTCGGGTTAGTGCTTTAATCTTTTTTAGTAAGATTTTGGGCTTAATAGGCTTGGTAACATAGTCATCCGCTCCTGCATCATAAGCAGCAGATTGTGAAAACTCTTCATTTCGGGCTGTGAAAAAAACAATAATGGTATCAGTAAACTCGGGTTTTTCTCTCAATTTTTCACAGGTTTCTATTCCATCTAACTCAGGCATCATAATGTCTAAGAGAATTAAGTTAGGTTGAAATACCGGGGCTATTTTTAATGCCTCAATACCTGAAGTAGCGGTTTCAATTTTGTACCCTTCATTGGATAAATTATAACCGACAATTTCTAAAATATCCGGTTCGTCATCAACTAAAAGTATCTTTATATCTTTTTTCTTCATGAAAGATTAGTTAAATACTTTTCAAAAGTACACAAAGTTTGTAATAAAGCCGACCACTTAACAATAAAATAACATTGACGTTATTTAATATAACCTGTGTATTAACTTAATTTTATTTTTGGCAGTTGGTTAAACTCATTTTGATATTTTCCCCCAATTCTAAAAATATTTAATGACAAAAGAAATTTTGATCGTTTAATACCAATTGTTATTTTAAAATAGTCCAAAACTATTTTATAATTTATACCGCAATATTGCTGGATTAATACCAACGGAAGCATATAACATAGCCCAATGTTGTTTTTCAAAGCGTTATAGTCCAATGATATATAATCGATATTGGACTATATTGTTTGTCTAAGCGGTATAATTTTCATAAAAAAACGCATTCCGAAGGGAATGCGTTTTTTTTTATTTTTGAGTGTAAAGGATTTTAGCAACCTTCGTCACCACCACCACTTGCAGCAGGTTTTACCACCACTTTAGGTTTAGCAGTTTGTTCAGGTTTGTTTTTGTTAGATTCATTGTCAGAAGTAGGTGCGTCTTTTTTTGCATCTTTAATAAATTGAGCAAAGTCCGCCACCGGTTTTTCATCATTGAATTGGGTAGGATTTTTCGCTATTTCGCTCCAATTGGTTGAATTTAAATCTGCAAATCCTGTTGTCATCAATTTAATGTTTTCAATTCCCATTTGTTTAAGCATCATAAAGGGAATATTAGCCTGAGAAACATTACTACCGTATAAAACAGCAGTTTTACCTGAATCTTTTAAATTTTTAAAGAAATTAATACTTGCTTTGTCAAATAAATTTACATCATAAAAATTTTGTGCTTCAGGCAAATGACTTTTAGCAAAATCAAATGGGCTACGTACATCTACAACCACTATGGAAGCATCCTTTTTAAGCATGGCTTGAGCCAATGCTTGTGGCGACATTAGTAGTTTTGAATCATTCAAATCAGCTAATTCTTTATCTAAAGAAGTGTTGAAGGTATATTCAGCCGGTTTCATAAATAGAAAACCAAACAATAATATTACTAAAACTAATAGCACACCTACGGTAATTCTGTTGGTTTTAGTCAATTCTAGCATGGTATTGACCGTTTTATTATCGCTCATTTTATCTTTTATTTAGAGTTTAATGTTTAATATTTAAGGTTTCATCTCGAAAATTAGCGAGATAAGGTTTTTAACAACCTTCATCACCACCGCCTGCAGCTTTTACAGGGGTTACCACAGTTTTTGTAGCCGTTTTCACTGGCGCATTGGCAGTAGTTGCCGAAGTGTTTTTAACAGCTGCACTTCCGCCGGGAATAAATTCATCCGGATTGGGCAACCCTAAATAGGCTCCAACTGCTTTTCTAAAATGATAATTATCAACTGCTTCACTTGGGTCTAATTCCCCTGGTTTTGGAGGATTCAAATACAATTGATAAAATTGATTCAAACCCCCATCCAAAACTTTAAGGTTTTTATAGCCTGCTCTTCGTAAGATGCTCCACACTTTTTCAGAAAGCACCGTTCCATTTGAAATCAAAACATAAGTGTATGCATCCGAATAATAAATATCACGTTTCGTATCACTTAAGATGTCTTTTGCCGGAATGTTGATAGATCCAGGAAGTGAGAATTTTTCGAATTCAGTAGTATCACGTAGATCAATTAACAGATAAGATGGATCTTGTCCCATAATGATTTTTGCTAAATCATCAGAAGTCATAAACCTATCGTTTTTTACAGCCTCCAATAATAACTTATCGGGTGAAACGCCGGTATATTTTACCGATTTTAAATGTTTAGCTATTCTCTCGGCATCCAATGTATCACTTTTATCAGGCAATAAAGCCAATATCACAGCTAAAACAATTGGCACCATAGCTAAAAAGAAATAGCGTCTGTTCATCGCTTTTTGATGTTCCATTTCTAAAATATTTTAATGTTAATATTGAACTTTTTTTACTTTTTTGCGTATTTGCAATGTAACGTAAAATGCTATTACGGCAACAAGAGCTACAACGGCAGTAAACCAATACGGATTTATATTGAAGTATTCCGGTACGGATACATCACCTACATTTCCGGAATTGTAAAAACCTTCCAATAACGGAAACATTTCAGAAAACACGAAAACGCCGAGCATGATACCACCAAAGAATACATAGCCGTCCAATTTACCAATTCCGATAGCGGTTACACAAGTTCCGGGGCAAAATCCACCGATAACAAATCCCAATCCCATGATAATTCCACCGACTATAATAGGATATACTCTGGCGGGAAGTCCGTCTAAAGCAGCCATGTCAACCCATCCAAAATAGTCCATAAATAAAAGACCAAGAGATGCTGTGATAGCGGCTGTAAAAAATACGCGTAATACGGCAAAATCATAGCCGTAGAAGACACCCACTAATTTGCGGGAGGATGAAAACCCTGCGGATTCCATGACATATCCAAAGGCTATTCCGAGCACAATGGCTACAACATTATTCCATTCGGGTGATATATATTCAGGTATTAAAGGTCCCATAATAATTATTTCAATTTTAATGTTTAATGTTTTAAGTTATGCTTCGACTGCGCTCAGCAACCGAAAGTTAAAAGGTGGTTGAGTGTCCCGCTGCAAGCGGGATGTATCGAAACCACCGAAATATTATATCCAAAGTTTGCGGAAAAAGTAAGCAAACAGATAAGCGCCTCCGAAAATGGATAACATAGTTATATAGCCACCTAATGACAATACAGCCATTCCGCTCAATGCTGCACCACTGGTACAACCCTTAGCAAATTGGGCTCCAAATCCGAACAAAGCACCGCCTAATAATGCCAACCACAATCTCTTTTTAGAAGTGATATTTGGGGAATGTTGAACTCTGAAAAAAGCCCTTCCGGATAATGACCCTGAAATAAAGGCTCCAATGATTACACCTAATACTTCGAAAACCAACCAATTGCTGATAGGAATTTTTCCCCCTTTGAATTGGTCAGCATAATAAGTATTGTTTTCTGCGTGTGTCGTAGCTACCGCATGTACGGTTTGAGTAACTAAGGCTTTGGCAGCACCTGATGCTCCTAATCCTCTTCCGGTTATATAGAACGTAAGTAATAGGATAATACCCATAAGGAAACCTGCAAAATAGGGATTCCAATACGTATGCTGTTTATTTGAATTTATATCCATATGAATAAACTTTTATTATTTAAATTTAGTAAAGTATTCGGCTTAATTGTCCGGCTTCTACCATTAAAATTCGGAAAATCAAACCTCCTATCAAAATTAAAATAGCAGGAATGATCACCGGAACTTTGAATCCGGCTAATTCAAAAACCTCTAAAATTAATGGAACTAATAAGCCTAATACGACCAAAAGACCAAAAAACATAGTGGTAAACTCACCATTCATTAATACATCAAGAGCTTCAATTTGCATTTCATTTCCGGCATAATAACCCATAATTAAGTGGATAATTAAACCTATTTCGATGACGATTAATAAAATATCTATTTTACTAAACCATTGTCTTTCGTGATGCGATTTTGCAAATAAAATTATGGTTGCAGCCGCAGTTGACAATCCGGAAACTAAAAACAAAGGACCTAAAATAGCGTTGTTCCACAAGGGTCTTGCATTGAAAGCAGATAACAAAATACCGGTGTAAATACCCAAAATAATGGTCAATGGCAATAATGCCAAAGCCATGTATTTTTTATATTTAACCGCCAATTCTTCTACTTTGTACAAAAAAGGCATTTTGTAGTTTTCATATTTTATAACGGGAAATAGCTCTCGGATATAAGTCATCACCCATAAGATAGACAAAGGTGTAACTATTAATAGCACCCATGCGCCCCATGACATTGGGGACTCCAAACGAATTGTGGTGTATAATCTCCAAGAATAGAATGGATTTCCTAAATCGTAAACTAATGCTAATAACCCAATGGATAGTGCAAAAGGTACTACAATTGGAGCCCATTTTGCTGCTCCTTTAAACTCGTCTTCTTTGTTTATTAGGTGTACTACAGCCGAAAAAAACAATATTCCGGCGGATAGACCTCCTAAAAATAAATAGAGAGAAATAGGAAATTCCCATAAAGTCAAATGGGGATCTATGTGCGGAATGTTTCTACCGCTTATAAAGACTTCTTCGCTTCCGCTGATTTGAAAAGGAATCATAAAGAATTACTTTTATAGGATTAATAATTTATTATTATACTAGTATGTAGATTATCATATCAAATAATATATCTGCGGTTTGGTACCGGCTTCCGGTGCTAATGTTTTGTATTTTCTCACTGCTATCAGTTTAGATACTTCACTATTGGCATCGTCAATATCACCAAAGTACATACAATTCGTAGGACAAACCGATACACAAGCAGGGTCTTGCCCTTTGTGTACTCTGTGTACACAGAATGTACATTTGTCCACTGTGCCCCATTCAGGATGTCTGTAACGCGCATCGTAGGGACAAGATTCTATACAAGCGCCACAACCGATACACAAATCTCTATCTACTAACACAATTCCGCCTTCAATAACGTGGCTGGCTGCAGTAGGACAAGTTCTCACACAAGGTGTGTTATCACAGTGATTACATCTTTCAGAACGTAATTCTATTTCCACTTCGGGATAAGTTCCGATAACCGATTCGGTTACCCAATCTCTACAATATCCGTGTGGAACATCGTTTTCAGTTTGACAAGCAACTACACAGTCGCTACATCCCACGCATTTCAGCGTGTCTATGACCATTGCATATCTCATGATTCTACAGATTCGTTTGGATTTTCAGTTAAAATAGTTACAAAATTGCCTCTCATTCCAGTTCCACCCATCAATGGATCTACCATTATGTTGGTTACCATTTCAGTATCGTTAATTCCTTTGCCGTAAGCGCGGGTCAATTTTTTGTTTTTATGACCAAATCCGTGTACCATATATACAGAGTCCCAACGGATACGCTCAGTCAATCTTACTTTAATAGGGAAAGTAGATACTACTTCATCTTGATTTTTCAACCATACTTCTTGTCCGGATTTCAAGTTCCATATTTTAGCTACACGCGGATTGATCCATAAGTTGTTTTCATTTTTCAAATCGTTCAAATTGGGACTGTTTACCGTTTTACTGAAAGTATGCATAGGTGCTCTACCGTAAATCAAACGGAAATAATCTCTTGGGGGTTGAGGATGAGCCGTATAAACAGGCATCGGGTCAAATCCCGCATCAGCTAATTCGTGTGAATACAATTCAATTTTGCCCGAAGCAGTATTAAATTGGTAGTCTGGAATATCATCCAAGTACAATGGGCCTGTTTTTCTCGGCAAATTCTTAACACCTAAGTGAAGCATTTCTTCGTAAGAAGTGCCCATTTGTTTTAATTGCCATTCTAATACTTCTTTGTAATTCTTGTAGTTAAAATAGTCACCAAGTCCTAATTTATCTCCTATGAGTTTGGCAATTTCCCATCCCGGTTTTGATTTCCATCTCGGTTGAGCAGCCGGAACTCTTAAAGCAATAGAAGGTTCTCTGAATTCTGAAGCTCTAATGGCGTCATGACGCTCCAAATAAGAACATTCAGGCAGTACTACATCGGCATAACCGGCAATTTCCACATTATATAAATCTACTACTACTAAAAATTCCAATGCATCCAATGCTTTCAGGAATGAAGATTTTTCTTCAGGAACAGAATAAGTTAAGTTGGTAGCAGCTACCATCCAAGCTTTTACTTGATGTGGTAGCGTAGTTCCGGGAACAGAAGCTTGAATCACTCTATTGGTTACTCCTTCTTTGGCAAAAGGTAGATCTACGTTAAGGTCTTTCGCTGCCCAAGCCGGTTCAGGATAGTCTGGAGAAGGATATTTAGGGACTTTGGCTTTTTCGTTGAAATAGAAACCACCACGACGTCCCCAAGTTCCTAATAGTGCATTGAGAATACCAATAGCTCTTGTTCTTTGGGTGTCATCGCCATACCAAGTTACGTGACGTCCGGGATGAATGACTACTGCCGGAGCTGCATGCGCCATTTCATAAGCAGATTCACGAATCATTTTAGGAGTTAAGTCCGTGATGCTGTACGCCCATTCCGGTGTAAACGGACGAACGTGTTCTTTGAGTTCGTCTAATCCGGTGGTATATTTGGCTACGTATTCTTTATCGTATAATTCTTCAAAAATGATGACGTTCATCCATGCTAACATCAAGGCTATATCTGTTGCAGGACGTATGGGTAACCAGAATTTGGACTTGGAAGCTACGGTAGATAAGCGCGGGTCAACCGTGATGATGCTTACCCCTTTATCTATGGCTTCGGATACTTCTTGCACTTGCGAATTGTGCATGTTTTCACCGATGTGCGAACCGATAAAAACCAAACATTTGGAATCGCGCATATCGGTTGATTCCGGTGAACCGCAAGATTCTCCAAAGGTGAGTTTTAATCCTTCGTCTCTTGGTCCCCTGCATTGTGCAAAAGCAGGCTCTGCAATAGTGTCTGAGCCGTAAGCTTGGAAAAGATGGTCTAAATGCTTACCGATATCACCGTGTTTTAACAGCGCAAAACTTTCTGCTCCATATTTATTTTTGATTTCGGTCATTTTTTTCGCTATCAAAGTAGTCGCTTCTTCCCAAGTCGCTTCTCTGAATTCAGCATTTTCACCTTTACCTTTGACGCGAATTAAGGGAGTTCTCAATCGGTCATCATCGTAATGCAAACCTAATCCACCGGTACCGCGCGTACAAAGACGTCCACGACTGAGTTGGTCTTCATCGTTTCCGATGACTTTTTTAATTTTACCCTCTTCATCTACATAAGCCCATGCTGCACATTTCCAGAAACAAACATCGCAATAAGTGGGAAGTCTTTTTAAATCAGGACGATCATAATTAAAATCAGTGTCCTTACCAAACAGTTTCACCGGCATCAAACCGCCTACTACTGCCGCACCTCCTACACCAAGTGATGAAATTTTGATAAAATCCCTTCTAGATGTATTCATTGTTAGTTAAATTAATTAATTTTTTAGTTTTAGTTTGACTTTTTTGCTGTTTTAATGTCAATTTTTTAAAATTAATAGGTATAAAACGGTGTTTGTTAAATAAAATATATTTATACTTTTTAATTTTGGAGCAAAAATCCAACTTTTACTTTAGTATAAACCTGACTAATATCAGGTTTACTATTAATTTTTTGTTTTTTTATGACAAGCATCTAATTTTTATTTTTCTGCGAAGCTTTTTTTAGAAATCCTACCCCCTGCAATCCTTGAAGATAGATAGCTCAATAAGGTCATAGTTATAATGACGATCAACCCGTTTTGTAGCGTTAATTTTACCGGATAAGGTAAACCGGAAGTAATCATTACCAAGGCGTAATGTTGTTGTAAAAATATTAAAATTATTCCTAAAATCAAACCGACCACTAACCCAATCATCCCCAAGAGAAACCCTTGAATGATAAATATTTTTTGAATTTCTTTTAGGGTCAATCCTAAATTGTTTAAGGTATATAAATTGTTCTTTTTGTCTAAAATCATCATAATGATAGTGCCAATGACGTTAAACAATGCAATGATTAGTACCAGCGTAAAAATAAAATACAACACCAAATTTTCTGTATTGAGCATACGATAAAAAACCGCATTGAGTTGCTCTCGGGTTTGAACTTTATAGGCATTACCCAATTCAGATTGTAGTTTTTTTGCAAAAGACTTGGCATCGATAGTGGGTTGTAATTTAATATTGACACCGCTTATTTGATGGAGTGGATATTGCAGTAACTCTTGCACCACAGGTAAATTAGCAAAAACGTATTTGTTATCAATCTCTTCAATTGACGCAAATACGCCTATGTTCATTCCGTACATCGTATTCACCATACTTTTAGGATTGGTGATGTCGTATGTGTTACCCGGTTTGGGAACGAAAATTTCCACCGGATTTTGATAGTCAATACCCAATGACAATTTATTGGAAATAGAATTGCCTACTACTATGCCGTAAGGATTTTCCGCATTGAGCCAATCTCCGCCTATTAAAGTAGTATCTATCGACACCACGTCAGTAAAATGATGGTCTACGCCATAAAGAATAGCAATTTGCTCTTTGTCGTTGTATTTAAAAAAAGCGCGTTCTTCTAAAACTTGGCTGTATGCAGTAACTTCTTTTTGGTTTGATAGCCAATTTTTTAAATCGTCTTTAAATAAAAAGGTTTTTCCTTTTGAAGCCGTAATTTTAAGGTCGGGATCGGAAGTTTGGTAAAAGCCTTTACTGAATTCTTTTAACCCTGAAAAACCGGATAAGACCACAAACAAAGCCATAGTTGCCAAAACAACCCCCACCGAAGAAATGATCGTAATGATGTTGATGGCATTACTGCTGCTTTTTGAAAAAAGATAACGCTTCGCTATGTAGTAAGATATATTCAATAATGTGCTAATGTGCTAATGCGCTAATTTGCTAATTTGCTAATGCGCTAATTTGCTAATTTGTTAATCTGGAAATCTGCCAGTGTTAATCTTTACTAACCTTAAACTTTAAATAACGCATAGCGTCATTTCGCTTCTCTCAACCTTAAACTTTAAACTTTAAACTTATACCGCCTTAAAAAGTTAGCTAATCCGCTAATTAAATTATTTTACCTGACTTTTTAATACTATGCGATGCAACAAAGTAGGAAAAAACCGCTTGAGATATATGCCCAGAATTTCCTTACCGCCACCGATGCACACTTCAAACTTTTTCTTTTCTACTGCCTTGATGCATTTTTGCGCGAACACTTCTGCGGGTATGCCTTTAACCGTTGCCGGATCGTCAAAATTTTGAGGGGAACCATCTGCGGTCAATGCATTGCGCGATGCATTGGTTTTTATAAATCCCGGACAAACCATAGTAACGCAAACGCCGTCTTTTTCGTGTTCCATACGTAAAACATCAAAAAATCCATGCAAGGCATGTTTTGCACCGCAATAGCCGGAACGGTAGGGAGAGCCGTATTTTCCCATTACACTGCTTGTAACCACAAAATGTCCGCTCTTTTGACGTATAAAATAGGGTAACATAGCTTTTGCCAAAGCAACATTGCCTAAATAATCCACTTGCATTAATCTTTCGTAAACTGATAAATCCGTTGCAGCTATGAGCGAACGTTGGCTGACGCCTCCATTTAAAATAAATAAATCAATAGTTCCAAAAAAACCAATGGCTTGGGCTACAAACTGATCAGCATGCAGCGTATCGGCTAAATCAAAAGTTAAAATAGCCACTTCTTGTGTTGCACATTTGTTTTTTACTTCCTCTAAGGCGGCAGTATTTCTACCGGAAAGAATGAGTTTACAGCCTTTTTGTGCATAAGCATAAGCTAATGCTGCTCCAATGCCACTTGAAGCACCGGTGATCCATACGGTTTGATTGCTCATAATTTTAATATAAAGGCTTTAATAAA
>DYMN01000027.1 GCA_020740485.1 Polaribacter sp.
TGCAAAATTATTTGCTTAAGTCCAGTAAGCTGAGGATTTTTTCGGCATTGCCGAAAAAATCACCCCATTTCAATGAAAATGATTTTACATTCCGAACGCCGTGAGAAACCTTTTAATTAATCAAAATCAGGTTTTTAAAAGCTCCTTATGATTGTATTGAAACCTACGGGTGTATTTTATAAGTGATGTACAAAACTTACATAATTAATCTACATCAATTGTTTAATTGATGTATATAAAATATCTTAATGATGTACATTAAATGAAGTGAAAATATATAAATAGCATTTTACTTTTCAAGTGAGGCAAAAATAAGACATTTTTATAATATATTTATGATGATTATTATAATTTTCTTAGAAGGCAAACTCAATAACAAATATAAATTTTAATAAAATCATTTTATTTTGTACATTCGCTCTTTTTTTTAATAGAATTTATTTAATCTAAATTGTAGCTCAAATGAATAAAATAGCAGCATCTGAATTGGTGCTAAATCCCGATGGAAGTGTATATCATCTCAATTTGCGACCTGAAAATGTAGCCGAAACCATTCTCTTCGTGGGGGATCAAGATCGTGTTCCCAAAGTAGCAAGACACTTTGATTCTATTGAATTTGAAACCCAAAAAAGAGAGTTTAGAACCATAACCGGTGTTTATAAAGGAAAACGCATCAGTGTCATTTCCACCGGGATAGGACCGGATAATATTGATATAGTAATGAATGAACTCGATGCTTTGTTTAATATTGATTTAGAACAACGCACGATAAAAGAAAAACTTACGGCTTTGACCATTGTTAGAATAGGAACGTCAGGTTCATTGCAAGCGGATATTCCTGTGGATCATTTTGTATTGGCTGATTACGGGTTGGGTATGGACGGTATGTTATGGTCTTACGATTGTAAAAATGTCATTCATCATGAATTATCCGACGCCTTTGTAGCACATACGGGTTGGATGAGTGAAAAAGCTAAACCGTATTTTGTGCAAAACTCCTCGGAGTTAGCCGATAAATTAGCCGGTGGAGATAAGGTTCATCGCGGTATTACGGCAACAGCCGGTGGTTTTTTTGGTCCGCAAGGAAGGGTATTGCGATTAGCTGTGCAAGACCCGGAACTGAATCATAAGATGGACAACTTCAATTATAAAGGACACCGAGTTACCAATTTGGAAATGGAAACCTCCGCTATTTACGGCTTGGCAAAATTAATGGGACATCATGCTTGTTCTATGAATTGCATTATTGCCAACAGAGCTAATAAAACCTTCAGCAAAGATTATAATGCAGGGGTAGAAGAATTGATCGTTTATACGCTTAATAAACTAGCTCAATAATAGAACAATATATTAATTTTTAGAACCCATCTTAAAATAAAGGATGGGTTTTATCGTTTATATATAAAAAACAGTATGTTTGCAGTTTTAAAAAACTATTTAATCGTTTTAAATATATTTAAAATAAGAAATACCTTACACATAATGAAGAGAATAACTTTAATTTTAGCCCTAATCGTATTTGCAGTAAGCATTAATTCATGTGCGTCCAAAAAGAAAGGATGCGGTTTGACTGCTGACAATCAAAAAGCAACTCAACAAGAAATTGTGGTTGCAGAAGTAACAGAATAATCTAAAATATTTTTTTATTGTACATTTCAGGATATTTTGCTTCGACAGAGCTGTAAAAATCCTGAATTTTTTTCATGTCATTTTCAAAATTACCGGAGATTTGAACTAAATCACCTACGCCGGCAATTTTCTTTTTGTAATCTAAGTAGCCCAAAGCCACTGGAACGTTAGCTTGCTGTGCTATATGGTAAAAGCCGGTCTTCCATTTTCCCACTTTTTTTCGAGTGCCTTCCGCCGGAACCATCAGCACGATTTTTTCATTGCTTTCTATAGTGTCAACGGCAAATTGCACTATATTTCCTTTTTTGCCTCTGTCAACGCCTATGGCGCCCAACATTTTAAAAAAACTTCCGTGAATTCCTTTTGTATAAGAGTCTTTTATTAAATAGCGCACCGGAATTTTTTGCTCCCAAAAAACGGCTAAAGCAAATAATAAGTCCCAATTAGAGGTGTGAGGAGCAGCGATCATAACCGATTTATCAGTTTTGAAAGCGTCAGGATAATCACTTTTCCATCCAAAAATTCGCAATACCAATTTTCCAATAATTGATTTCATGTGTTTAAATTTATTGTTTTTTATAGGTCACATGGAATAGCCATTTAATCATTCCCGGTTGGTATGATACTAATTTTATGGCTGTTTCATGTGTTTATAATTATTTAATTCACTTTTTGTTTGTTTTTTAACGGAGTTTCGAGCTTTAGCGGGACTCACGCTAAAGACGTGACAGGTGCGCAGTTGTTTTTAATGGTCACCCTTCGACAAGCTCAGGAATGGAACGACCTCAATAAACATTTCGGTTGGTATGATGCTTATCTTATAGTCATTTTAATTTGATATTAAAGTTTTTAAAGGTTTTCTTAGTATTTATGATAAATGTCTTGGAGTACTTCGTTCATTTTCTTACGAACCTCGCTGCTGGTCGTTATAAAATTATTGTTCATAAAGCTAAAAATAAGCAAGGTTCCCTTTTGAGTAATTAAATAACCGCTTAAATTGTGATTATTACTCACAGAGCCTGTCTTGGCATAAAGATAAGGTTTGTCGGCGGGGTACCATTTTTGTAAACTGCCTTTTTCTCCATTTCTTGGCATCAAGTTAAAGATTTTTTCTTGACCGAACTGATTTATCATTTTATCCAAAAGATAAACCATATTTTTGGGCGTCGTCAAATTATAGCGAGACAAGCCGGAAGCATCTACCCATTTTGGTGGGTTTGGAATATCAACAAGTAAACTGTCTAAGGCGATTTGAATGGTGTTTTTTACTTGATATTTTCCTGTTTTTGTTTTTGAAATGATTAGAAATAATTGCTCAGCCATAAAATTTTCACTTTCATCCATTAATCTGTGATAAAGAGGTAAGATGGGAGTGCTTATATAAGGTTTCAATTTTTCAGAATTAAATTGAGATAAACTTACAGATTGGTTTAAAGTGTCGTTCAATAAGTTAATACTGTTAGTTAAAGAGGTTTTGAATGGGACTTTAAATCTTTTAGTCCCATTGTAATAAAAATTGTTTGCAAAAAAATCACGATGTAAATCCATGTTAGTTGTCGATTGTAAGTTCTTTTTGAAAAACGCAGGGGAAATCGTGTCGTTTTTAATCAAACATACATTGCCATAAATAGGAAAAAGACTTTTTTCGGGCATATAGTAGTATTGATAATCATCCCACTGCCAGCCATCGCCGTATATAAAATCTTCAAAGGTGTCAGAAACTACAGCTATCGGTTTAGTTTGTTTTTTCAAAAATTGAAAAGATTTGTTAGGCAAGGAATCGTGTAGAAAAGAAGGATCAGCTTGGGGCTGAATGTACAATGTGTCAGCACTTTCAAAAAAATGGAAAGTAGCGATAGAATCCGGAAGATAATTTAGCGAAGTATAGAGGGTGAAAAGCTTTAATGTGCTCGCAGGGGTGAAATAAAGTTCTGAATTGTAATCAATTAAAGTTTCCTTTGATGTTGGATTATATACCATCAAGCCACTGAAATAGTCATTGTTAACTAAACCGAGTCTTTTAGGTTGATTTTTTTTAATTGCGCATGAAGATAGGAGTAGAGATAATATTAAACTCCAATAAAATGAGTGTTTGATAAAATACATTCGGCAAAAATAATCATTTTTCAAAATCATCGTCTTTAAATCCAATTAAAAATAGGTTTTCTTGGGCTCTGGTTACCGCAGTGTATAGCCATCGCCAGTATTCCCTATTTTGCCCATCCGGCAAATAAGGTTTTTCGATAAACACGTTTTTCCATTGTCCTCCTTGTGATTTATGACAAGTTACCGCGTAGGAAAATTTGATTTGCAACGCATTGAAATATTCATTTTCATAAACAGCTTGGTTTATTTTTTGCTTGTAATTCAAATGGGTATAATCTTTGGCAACTTCGCTGAACAGTTTAGAACTCTCTTCAAAAGTCAAGGAAGGCGTGTTAATGGATAGCGTGTCTAATAACAAAATCACGTCAAAGGGAGCTTGATGCGGATAATCAATCAATCTTATGGTGGCTTTAGCAAAATTAAAATCAAACAATTCTAAGGTCTGTTTAATTTTTAGTACTTCAGCTATATCGCCATTGGCAATAAATCCGGCTTCAGATGCTTCATCTAACCAATAATAATTATTTTTCACCACCATAATAAAATCCCCTTTAGTAATCGTTCCTTCTTTATTCAGTATTAAACTTCTTATTTGTTGATTGTACTGATTGGCTCTTTTGTTAGACCACACTATTATTGCTGTGTCTTCTATCCCCTGATTGTCATAAGATTTTAATAGGGCATCTTGTATTTCATAACTATCGTTTAACCGATGAATATCCGGAAATGGTTTTGCAATTTTAAAATTATCAAGGGTCTGATCAGTAATCAAATTTCTCAATTCGGTGGCATTATGCAAAATACCGGATTGGACTTCTTGTCGCAGTACTTCGGTCAATTCTATATCGATGACTTTTTTATCAAATTGATTATCAATATAATCAGAATCTAAAGCCGGACTGTCTGTAGCATTTACAGGTGGAAGTTGAGCCGTATCTCCAATCAAGACTAATTTACAATTTTTTCCGGAGTAAACATATTCAAACAAATCCGATAGTAAAGATCTGTTTTTTGAAAAGGTTACATCAAGAGTTTGATGAGGAATCATAGAGGCTTCATCTACAAAAAATAGGGTATTGACGTGCGTGTTTTTTTTTAATTCAAAATAAAAGCCTCCGGTTTTGCTTTTTTTTGAATGATAAATTTTTCTGTGGATGGTTGATGCCTCTTTTCCTGAATATTGCGACAATACTTTTGCAGCTCTACCGGTTGGAGCCATCAAAACAAATTTGGTTTGAACTTTCCATAGTTCATTGACAATCGTACTAATTAAAGTAGTTTTTCCCGTTCCGGCATATCCCTTTAAGATAAAAACCTTTGGGTTTGAATCGTCAAAAATAAAATTTGAAAACTGTTGTAAAAAACTATTTTGCAATAGCGTAGGTACAAATGAAAAAGAAGAAAGTAAAGATTTGTAAAAAAAAGGAGCCGGATCAGACATGATTTTAAATTAGAATACAAAAAAAAGCAATTTTACATTTTAAATACGGATAAAAGGAATAAATTTTATAAGTATTAAACTTAAAAAGCTCAAAAAGCTTAAAAAATTTAAAAATTGCATTTGCTAGTTGAATCTACCTGAAGTAACAAAATGTGTTAATATTTTTTGAAAATACGACAGAAATGTTATCTTTGCCGTTTATTTTAATGATATGATTAAAACAGCAAAAGTCTTCTTTTTTTTAATTTTATTGAGTTCGTGTGTCCCGCATAAAGATATACTTAATTTTCAGGGTGATAGTTCACTAGAGCGGAATGTAAGTAAAATAAACGAAGAACCATACAAAATTCAGGTAAATGATATATTATATATTGATCTGAAATCTACAAACTCAGAGTTAGTATCCCTTTTTGGTTCATCTAATCAAAATCAGGCCAATGTACAATATACAGAGAGCACAACCTATTTTAATGGCTATTCTGTTGATAAACAGGGTTTTGTTAATTTGCCGTATCTTGGGAAAATAAACGTTTTGGGATACACTACCAACGAGATTTCTCAAAAAATCAAAAATGAATTAGCTCGATTTTTTGTAAATCAAGATGAAGTATTTGTCAATGTTAAATTAGCCGGTTTCAGATATATCATTTTAGGTGAAGTTAATTCTACAGGTACAAAATATTTATTTCAAAATTCCGTCAATATAATTGAAGCAGTGGCTAATGCAGGAGATATTCCCATCACAGGAAATAGAAAACAAGTTCAAGTTTTGAGAAGGACTAAGGATGGTGTGAAGAAATATGATATTGACTTTACAAAATTGGATATGTTTAATTCTGATGTGTTTTATTTAGAACCCAATGATATAATTTATGTTCCACCTATCAAACAGAAAACACTTGGAACGGGAACAAATGGTATTCAAACACTTACAACCGTTATTTCAGCCCTTTCACTTTTTACAACCACCTACTTACTATTCAAAAGATTATAATGGAAAAGCAACCTTTCGACTACAATTACAGTGATTTTTCTATGATGGATTTAAAAACCTTGCTGTTCAAGGTGTCATCATATTGGAAATGGTTTATTGCCAGTTTTATCATTGCCATGCTTATTGTTAGATATGTCAATGCATCGAGTCAACGAATTTATTCTCTTGACTCAATGATAACTGTTAGAGAAGAACAAAATCCGCTCTTTACGTCAAGCACGAACATTGCTTTTAACTGGGGTGGTCCCAGTGATAAAGTTGAGATTATAAAGACCATTTTAAAATCTCGTTCGCATAACGAAAAAGTGGTAAAACAAACTAAGGCGTATGTTGATTACCAAGAAAAAGGAAGATTTCGATTAGATGATGTTTATGGAGAAGTTCTTTTTAAAATTAATATTCACGAAGACCAATATCAATTAATAAATACGCCTATAAAGTTAAAATTTATAGACAGTAAAACGGTCAATATAAGTTTTGAGTTGGAAAATCCCGATGAAGAGGTAACTTTACAAGAATTCAAGACTTATAAAACAAAAACATATTCTTTTCCCAAAGCAGGATTCAACCAAAATTTTACAATGGGTTACATCAATACTGATTTTCTAAATTTTGATATTGAATTTAATGGAACACCCAAAAAAAATAAAGAATATTATATTAAATTCAATGATTTTAATGGAATAGTTGAAAAATATCGCGATATTGATATTACAACTTTCAAAACAGGAACTTCCCTTCTCAAATTATCATTAGATGGGTCTAATAAAAACAGAATAGTTGATTTTTTAAATACCACGGTTGATGTTTTAGAGAAAGATCAAATTGAATCAAAAATAAAATATGCCGTAAAAACAAAAGAATATATAGATGGACTTTTTGATGAAATGGCTCTAAATTTGAATAACATACAATCCGATTTAGGGACGTTTAAGCAAAGAGAAGGCATCTATGATTTGTCTTTAGAAGGAAGTGCTATCTATGAAGAAATGAAAGATTTAGACTCAAGGTCTTCTTATTATCAAGATAGGTTAAATTATTACAAACGATTAGAAACGTATCTTAAAAATAATGAAAGTCTCAATGAAAACAACATTCCGGTTCCAGCCGTTGTTGACGTAGAAGACCCTAATATTGCAACAACTATCGGCGTATTAATTGCTAAGAACAAAGCAAAAGAAATGTTGTTGCAAACCGTAACTTCTGATTATCCTCAGGTAAAACAGTTGAATCAGGAGATTAATATTGAGAGGAATGCTCTGATGGAAAATATAAGTAATCTTAAAAAAGAGTCTTTAACACAACTCAATTTTTTCAACAATAAACTCAACAACAACCAATCAAGGCTGCGAAAATTACCTTTAAAGGAACAAGGTTTGTTAAGTTTGGAACGCAAATATGCTATCACAGAACAAAATTTCAATTTTCTAAAACAAAAAAGTTATGAAGCCGGTTCAGCAATTGCTTCAAATGTTTCAGATATAAAAGTGATAGACAATGCAAAAGATATAGGTCAGGATCCATTTAAACCTAAGACTAGTTTCAATACGCTTATTGCCTTTTTGCTTTCATTGATAGTACCTTTGATGATTATTTTGCTAAGAGAGTTTTTTAATACCAAAATTCATTCGATTGAAGAAATTGAAAATATAAGTAAAATTCCTATACTTGGAGTAGTAGGAAGAAACGACAAAAAAAACAATTTAGTAGTATTTAATTATCCTAAAGAAGTAATTTCAGAAGCATATAGATCCCTGCGTTCTAACGTGCAATTCCTATTAAAAAGAGGTTCAAAATCATATGTTATACTATCAACCTCATCAATTAGTGGGGAAGGAAAAACGGTAACTTCTCTGAATTTAGCCAGTGTTTTTGCTTTAAGTGGTAAGAAAACAATAGTAATAGGAGCTGACTTGAGAAAACCAAAATTAGCAGAAGAATTCAATTTGAATCCTAAAATAGGGATGGTTAATTATTTGGTCGGAAGCAATACCTTGCCTGAAATCATACAAAAAACTGAATATGAGAATTTTTATGTGATGCTGTCTGGTCCAATTCCGCCTAATCCATCTGAACTTTTACTGAGTGAAGAGACCGATAAAATGATAGAATATTTAAAAGAGAATTTTGAATATGTATTTATCGATGCACCTCCATTGGGGTTAGTGTCAGATGCACAGGAATTATTCAAATTTGCCGATATCATATTGTACATTGTAAGACAAGGCAAAACAGAAAAAGGCATGTTGAAATTGATAGAAAATAAATATGAGAGAGGTGAGGTTCATAATGTCAGTTTTGTGTTGAACGATTTTTCTTATGAAAAAAAATATGGTTATGGTTACGGCTATGGCTACGGTTACGGTAATTATGGCGGATATGGTCATGAACATAATGATACATTTATTAAAAAATTGATCAAAAAAATCAAAAAAAAATAAATGAATAAAATAAAATTCGCGGTTATCGGATGTGGTCATATAGGAAAAAGGCACGCCGAAATGATTACACGTAATGATAACGCTGAATTAATTGCATTGGTAGATGTTAAGAACAAAAGTGATCTTAATATCTCACAATATGATGTCCCTTTTTTTAATTCAATAGAGTCTTTTTTGAGCTCTGGATTACAATGTGATGTTGTAAATATAGCAACGCCTAATGCTTTTCACGCTCCTCAAGCGATTTTAGCGTTAAAATCTGGAAATCACGTTGTTATTGAAAAACCTATGGCCTTGTCAAAAGCTGATGCGGAATTAGTAATTTTTACTGCTTTACATCACCAAAAGATTGTTTTTGCTGTGATGCAAAATCGTTACTCACCACCCTCTATATGGATAAGGCAACTTGTAGAACAAAATAAATTAGGTAAAATTTTCTCTGTCCACATAAATAGCTTTTGGAATCGTGATGAAAGATATTATACTAAAGATTCTTGGCACGGGAAAAAAGACTTAGATGGAGGGACTCTTTTTACTCAATTCTCACATTTTATTGATATTATGTTCTGGCTTTTTGGTGATATTATGAATATTCAATCCGTCATTAAAAGTTTTAATCACGAAAAATTAACTGAATTTGAAGATTCAGGCGTTGTCAATTTTGAGTTTGTTAATGGAGGTGTTGGTAGTTTTAATTTTTCTACCTCAGTTTATGACAAGAATATGGAAAGTTCCATGACCATTATTGGTGAAAAGGGTAGTGTCAAAATAGGCGGGCAATATATGAACGAAGTAGAATATTGTCATATTAAGGATTATGTTATGCCAATATTAGAACCCACAAATCCGGGAAATGACTACGGTGCCTATAAAGGTTCAGCTCAAAATCATCATTTTGTAATTGAAAATGTAATAGATGTAATTAAATACAAAAAAGCGATATCAACGAATGCGCTTGAAGGATTGAAAGTGGTAGATATAATAGAACGCATTTACAAAAGTGCCGAAAAAAATTAAGCGTAGTCTTACACATCCTTTTTCCTATTAATAAAGCCGATTATTCCTTCTATTGGAGTTTGATAATCAAACCAATAAACATTTTCTTTTCTTTTGAACCAGGTATTTTGACGTTTGGCGTAACGACGTGAATTTTTTTTAATTTCTAAAATAGCAAAATCCAACTCATATTTCCCTTCGAAATATTCAAATAATTCTTTATAACCTACGGTTTGTAGCGCATTTAAATCGCGATAATCAAATAGACTTCTAACCTCATCTAACAAACCATCTTGCATCATTTGATCTACTCTGTCATTGATACGTTGGTAAATGACTTTTCTATCAGCATCTAACCCTAAAAGAATGGGTGTAAAATTGCGTTGCACCCTTTTTTTATTTTTAAAAGAAGAATATTTTTCTCCTGTTCCAATGCAAATTTCGAGCGCTCTTATTATTCGGTGGGGATTTTGAATTTCAATGGTGTTAAAGGTGTCTATATCTAAACTTTTTAATTCTTCTTGCAACTTTTCAAGTCCTTGTTCCTTTAATTTTTTCACCAAACCTTCCCTAATTTCTAAGGGAACATCCGGAAATTCATCAAACCCTTCCATAACAGCATCTACATAAAGCCCGCTGCCACCTACCATAATCTGAATACTGTTTTTCACAAACAATTCATTCAATTTTTCAATGATATCTTTTTCAAATTTTCCCACATTGTAGGTATCATGGATACTCACATTATGAATAAAATGATGTTGCACTTCACTTAATTCATCATCGCTTGGAACGGCTGTTCCTATCTTCATTTCTTTATAAAATTGGCGAGAATCGCAGGAGAGAATGTCACACTGAAAATGCTTTGCCAATGCGATGCTTAATTTGGTTTTGCCAATTCCGGTAGGGCCTACTATGGTTATTAAGTAATTCAATTGTCACTTGCATTTAGTCTTATAATTTTTAGTATTTTATTTTCTAATATACTTTGCCTGACAATGTAACTGTTTTCAAAGGTGCTTGTTAAGGGAGTCAAAAGGTTTTTCAAAATTTCTAGATGCGAAATTTGATATTCTAAATCTATATATCCATAGCCGGTTAAATTGTTGTTTTCAATAAGTATGACCGCTTTTTCGTTGACATTTCTCCCTTCACTCATAAGCAGCATATCCGAATGGTCAAAGTCAGGTACTTCCCCAAATTTAATATAATTACTGTTGTATTTGGGTTTGTTTTTATACACTTCTTCATTAAATTTGAGTCTTGCCATTATAAAATTTCCGGTTTCATCGTAACTCACCGATGCCATTTTTGATAAAATTGTTTGGGCTTTCTTTGACTTTTTAGCTAAGAGTTGACTCAGCTTGGTTTTCATGTTTTTTCCTTTCCCGATGTACATAATCCTACCGTTGTTTTGATGGATGTAAAACACGCCGCAAGTAACGGGTGTGTCATCAATTACATTTGCGATTTTTTCTCTTTTTAATACGTAGTTGAAATCTGTTATACTATCCGAAATAATGATTTTCTCTGTGTCTTTGGTAAGTAATAAATCGAATAATTTTACGGTGGCAAAAGCATCGCCATCTGCACGATGTCTGTTAGAAACAGCTATCCCCAATGATTTGCACAATTTTCCCAAGCTATAGGAAGGCATATCGGGAATCAATTTTTTGCTCAACTTCACTGTGCAAAGTGTATTTCTCTGATAATCATAGCCTAAGCGTTTAAACTCATTTCGTATCACGCGATAATCAAAAGCAGAATTATGAGCCACGAAGGTGCAATCTTCGGTTATTTCTACGATTCTCTTGGCAATTTCTTGAAATTTTGGAGCTCCGGAAACCATATGATCGGAAATACCGGTCAGTTTTACTACAAAATCTTGAATTTTTCTTTCAGGATTGACCAAACTCACGAATTTATCTACTACATTTATTCCATCATAACGATAAATTGCCACATCTGTTATTCGCTCGTCATGCACACTTCCACCTGTTGTTTCTACATCTATTATGGCAAACATGGGTTGTTTTTTAATTTTTATCATCTTTTTTTTCTTTTCTCCTATATTTTTCCATCATTTCTTGTTCAGCCTTTTTTTGTTCTTTCCATTCGTCTTTACGATTTTCTCTATCTATTTTTTGAATTTCCTCCATTTGAATCAATTCGTCTGCTCTGCCTTGTACGCGCTCAATATTTTTAAAAAACGCTTCGGCTTCTGCATCGTTTTTAATTTTTGAATACCCATTTTTGTAATTTTTTAATGCTAATGAATATTTTCCCATTTTTTCATAATACATACCGATATAATATTCACTCAAAGGGGATTCCGGATATAGGTCTCTGATCATATTTCCAAATTCTGCTAAATATTTTCCGTTTTCTTGGTCGATGATAATGCCTTCAATTGCATTAATATCCCGTTCTCTAATTTTTAAATTTGTGCCAAATAAGTATTCAATGTCTATATATTTTTTCTTTAAAAAATCAATGGCTTCAAGGGGTGTTAAATCCTTAATATTGGTCTGAAATTCCTCTTGAGAAATATAGGCATACCCACTGAATATATGGTCTAATACCCCAGGAATAGCTTGACCGATAGAGGAAACTTTAGTTGAGTTGTCAAAAATATCAAATTTGATATTGATATTAGGATTTTCCAATCCCTTTATCATATAAGCAACTTGTTCTATTTTTTTGTTTAATTCCACTCCATTGTATCTCCCTGAATTAATATAATAGTACATCTGATTTTGTTTAAACGCTGCTAACGCATTTTCTAAAAAGACAGGCATATCAGGCGTATAGTAAGGGTTGATATTTACAAATGCATCAAATACGGATTCCTTTTCTATTAGGAAAAAATTGATGAAATTAGCGGTTTGAGTTGCACCAACTATGGTTTTAAAAGGAGATAATCGGTATTCACTTTCTAACCAGTCTAACAATTCGCCTCTAACAAATCTGTAAAATTGTTCACTATTGTCAAAAGGTAATCCACTAACTTTGTCCACAGCAATATCAGAAGCCCTTTCATTGTTTTCACTTTGAAAAATACCTACAATAATCTGTTCAGGTGCTAAATCACGTTGGGCAAACATTTGGGTATTTCCCAGATATACATCAAACAAAAAATCACCATCTAACAATATAGTTAAGGGATAAAATCGCATATTTTCTTTCTCATAAGAAGGCGGAACGTATATTTTTAAGGTTCGATCTACTCCTAATTCTTCCGAATGAAAATTTTTAAAAAACACTTCTTGGGCAGAAACATTGAACATTAACAAGAAGGTTAGGATAAATATAAGCTTATTCATTTTGCTAAAAGATTAAATTCAAAAATACAATTTTTATCTAAATTGACGAATTTTAAAAACTCACAAAAATAATCTTTTAAAAATATTATATTTGCCTGTTTACTTAAAATTTTAATTTATGTCCATCCGAAATTGGGAAACCATTAAAAAATATGAAGATATACTATTTGAACAATTCGAAGGAATTGCTAAGATAACGATCAACCGTCCGGAAGTTTACAATGCATTCCGACCTAAAACCAACTTTGAAATTCTCGATGCTTTAGCCTATTGTAAGGAAACTGCTGCGATAGATGTCGTCATACTTACCGGAGTAGGCGACAAAGCATTTTGTAGCGGAGGCGACCAAAATGTGAAAGGTGTTGGGGGGTATATTGATGACCACGGTGTACCGCGCCTCAATGTTTTGGAAGTTCACAAAGCCATCCGAGAACTGCCTAAACCGGTTATTGCCATGGTAAATGGTTACGCCATCGGTGGCGGACATGTGTTGCACGTGGTGTGCGATTTGACCATTGCCAGCGAAAATGCACGCTTCGGACAGACCGGACCTAAAGTGGGTAGCTTCGATGGAGGATTTGGCTCCAGCTATTTAGCCCGCCAGGTGGGACAAAAAAAAGCGAGAGAAATATGGTTTCTCTGTGAACAATATACCGCCGAAGAAGCCGAGCGCATGGGAATGGTCAACAAAGTAGTACCTTTAGCTGAATTGGAAGATACCACGGTTCAATGGTGTAAAACGATGCAAAAACGCTCGCCTATGGCACTGCGGATGATTAAAAGATCTATGAATGCAGAATTAGACGGGCAACACGGCTTGATGCAATTAGCGGGCGATGCCACCTTGATGTTTTATTTGATGGAAGAAGCGCAAGAAGGAAAAAAAGCATTTTTGGAAAAACGAGATCCTGATTTTAAACAGTTTCCTAAGTTTCCATAGAACTCAAACTTTATATAAATAATTAAATAGAAATTCATTATGTTCGGTATTAGTGTTTTGCTCATTATTCTATTGGTCATATTTATTCTCTTACTACCACTTTTTGCGTTAATTGATTTAGTGAGAAGTAATTTAGGTGAAATGAATAAAATAATGTGGGTGTTGATTATTTTGTTTATGCCTATATTTGGTTCTATACTTTATTTCGTTTTGGGAAGAATCCAAAATAATTAGAGCTTACGTAAGATTTTAAGGTTTTAACGCCCTAAAAGCTTAGCAATCATATCACCGCGATTCAAGCGTAATAAAGTTCGGCGTATCCATTCTTGTTTGTCTTTTTTATACCAAAAGAAAAATTGATGTTGGTCTTCGCGTTCCTTTTTACTTCGTGGGGTATAGACTTTTTTCAACGTATAGGGATGATAGCCACTGTAATAAATTTCGGTAGCTACCGTCATGGGTGTTGGGGTAAATCCTTGCACCTGCTCTAATTTGAAACCCATATCTTTGGTCTCGCATGCCAAATTTGCCATATCTTCCAATTCACTCGCCGGATGACTGGATATAAAATAAGGTATCAATTGCAGATTAAGTCCCAATTTTTTATTCAATGTATCAAATTGATTTTTGAACTTATGAAAATTAGAAAACGATGGTTTCCGCATAATTTTCAATACATTATCTGATGTGTGTTCTGGTGCCACTTTCAACCTTCCTGATACGTGGTTTTTTAAAACTTCTACCGTATAAGCTTGTAGTTCTTTTGGGTCTGCTTTTTTATTGAATTCGGGGACCAATAAATCATAACGAATACCACTACCAATAAAGGATTTTTTTACTTTCGGATGTTGGTCAATGGCTTGATACAATTCAGTCAATGGTTGATGCGAAGTATCTAAATTATGACAAATCACGGGAGAAATACACGATGGCGAAGTACATCGGTCGCAAATTTCCTGAACTTTCCCTTTCATTTTATACATATTAGCCGAAGGTCCGCCCACATCGCTCAAATAACCTTTAAAACCGGGCATTTGGGTCACTTTATCCACTTCTTTCAAAATGGATTCCTTACTCCTGCTTGCTATAAATTTGCCTTGATGCGCCGAAATGGTACAAAAACTGCAACCACCAAAACAACCCCGATGAATATTCACCGAAAATTGAATCATTTCAAAAGCAGGAATAGCGCCACGACCTTCATAGCGCGGATGCGGTAAACGCGTGTAAGGCAAATCAAATGACGCATCCATTTCCTTTTCGGTCATGGTGGGAAATGGTGGATTGATTACCAAAAGTTTGTCTTTTACTTTTTGTAAAATTCTTCTTCCGTGTACTTTATTTGATTCTGTTTCAATGGTTTTGAAATTGGAACTGTATTTCATTTTGTCTTTCAAACACACTTCATGCGAATGAATTTCTACATCTTCCCAATTTTTATTTTTGATCAATTTATTGTCAGAATGATTGAGATAAGCCGTTTGTAAAATGGTTTTTAATGAAGAAAAAGGGACTCCTTTTTTCAACAATTGCACCAATTCTCGCAAGGGTTGTTCCCCCATTCCATACACCAACAAATCTGCACCACTTTCGGTCAAAATGTTGGGTTTTAGTGTATCACTCCAATAATCATAATGGGTTACTCTTCTCAAGGATGCTTCTATTCCACCAATCACCACCGGAATATCCGGAAATTTTTCCTTTAAAATTTGAGTATAAACGGTGGTAGCATAATCGGGTCGGAAACCTTTGGCACCACCGGGAGTATAAGCATCATCGTCGCGTTGACGTTTGTTGGCAGTATAATTGCTGACCATAGAATCCATAGACCCCGACGTTACGGCAAAAAATAAATTGGGTTTGCCCAATTTGGTAAAATCCTGCAAATTGTCTTTCACATTGGGTTGTGGCACGATAGCCACTTTCAAACCCATGCTCTCTAACATACGTCCCACTACAGCCGGACCAAAAGCCGGATGATCTATATAAGCATCGCCGGTAAAGAGTATGACATCCAAATCTTCCCAACCGCGAATTTTTACTTCACGAGCATTCGTTGGAAGCCAATCGGAGCGTTTGTATGGTGAATTTTGTTTCATATTTACAGAACAGGAATCCCTATCAAATCAAAATCAGTGGCTTCTGTAATTTTTACCTTGATAAAATGTCCTAAATTAATGAAATTATCTTCAACCGATACCAATACTTCATTATCCACATCAGGTGAATCATATTGCGTACGTCCAATATAATACCCTCCTTCTTCTCGATCAAAAATACATTGGTAAACTTTGCCAATGCGTGCTTGATTTAATTCATACGAGATGCCTGCTTGCAATTCCATAATTTCTGCTACGCGTTTTTGTTTTTCTTCCTCCGGAACATCGTCTGTTAAGGTGGCAGCATGCGTATTTTCTTCGTGAGAATAGGCAAAAACACCTAATCTGTCAAAACGGGATTTGGCAACCCATTGTTTTAATTCCTCGAATTGTTCACGGGTTTCACCGGGATAACCGACAATAAAGGTCGTTCTAATAGCTACATCAGGTACAAAGGTTCTAAAATCGGAGAGCAATTGTTCTAATTGAGCACGATTATGACCCCGTCGCATAGACTTTAGTAGTTCTGTATTGATGTGTTGTAAAGGAATATCAATGTAGTTACAAATCTTAGGTTCGTCGCGCATTACTTCCAAAACATCTTTTGGAAAACCAGTCGGATAAGCATAATGTAAACGGATCCATTCAATTCCTTCTACTTTTACTAATTCTTTGAGCAAAGTTGCCAATTGTCGTTCTCCATAAATATCTATGCCGTAATAGGTTAAGTCTTGCGCAATCAGAATGAGTTCTTTAACCCCTTTTGTAGCTAACTTTTGGGTTTCTTCTACTAACTGTTCTATGGGTTGCGACACATTTTTGCCACGCATCAACGGAATAGCACAAAACGAACAAGGACGATCACAACCTTCGGCAATTTTGAGATAGGCATAATGTTTAGGAGTAGTTATCAAACGTTCGCCGACTAATTCTTTTTTGTAATCAGCCCCTAAAACTTTGAGCAAATTCGGTAAATCGTGCGTTCCGAAATATTCATCTACTTCGGGGATTTCTTTTTCCAAATCGGGTTTATAACGTTCGCTTAAGCAACCGGTTACAAATACTTTTTCTACTCTTCCTTCCTCTTTTTCATTGATATAATGCAAGATGGTATTGACAGATTCTTCTTTGGCATCTCCAATAAATCCACAAGTGTTAATCACCACAATGTCCGATTTTTTTTCGGATTCGTGGTTTACTTTAAAACCATTGAGCGATAATTGTCCCATCAATACTTCAGAATCGTATAGATTTTTAGAACAACCGAGTGTGATGACGTTTATTTTTTTAGTTTTAGATGATTTGGTTCTCAATATAGTTTGATTTAAATAAAACTTTTGGTAAAAGATGGCAAAAGTAAGAAAAACTTAAAAAGTAGCAGTGTTTTTCAAAACGGATTGAAAATCATCTAAAATCTCTTCAAAAATCTTTTGAACCGGTTTAATGTCCTTTATCAATCCCGCTATTTGGCCAATTTCTAATTCTCCTTCTGTTAAATCTCCTTCAAACATTCCTTTTTTGGCACGACCTCTACCTAAAAATTCTTGTAAGGCATCTTTATCGGGATGGGTTTTATAAAAATCTTGCAAACGTTGATAAAATTCGTTTTTAATCAATCTCACAGGAGCTAATTCTTTTAAAGTCAGATGTGTATCTCCATCTTGTACTTTAACAACTGCATTTTTAAAATTGATATGCGAGGATGCCTCTTCACTTGCCACAAAACGACTGCCCAATTGCACTCCATCTGCTCCTAATATCATAGTTGCCAACATACCTTTTCCGGTTGCAATACCACCCGCTGCAATCAGCGGAATATTGATTTGTTCCTTTACCATCGGAATTAAAGTCAAAGTGGTGGTTTCCTCACGACCGTTGTGTCCGCCCGCTTCAAATCCTTCTGCAACTACTGCATCTACGCCGGCTTCTTGGGCTTTTAATGCAAATTTGACGTTGCTTACCACATGAACGACTGTAATTCCATTTTCCTTTAAAAATTTAGTCCAAGTGGCAGGATTTCCGGCGGAAGTAAATACTATTTTCATCCCTTCTTCCACTAAAATTTGCATTATTTCTTCTACATTAGGATAGAGCAGCGGAACATTAACTCCAAAAGGTTTGACAGTACATTTTTTAGCTTTTTGAATATGCTCGCGTAGCACTTCGGGATACATACTTCCGGCTCCTATCAACCCTAATCCGCCGGCATTACTCACGGCAGTAGCTAATTTGTAGCCACTTGCCCAAATCATACCACCTTGAATGATAGGATATTGAATATTAAATAGTTGGCAAATTTGATTATTATCAAACATTATTCGATGATGAGTTTTTTAATTAAAACTTTATTTTTAGAAATTATATTGATAAAATAAATCCCTTTGTTTAATTTTGAAATATTTAAAGAAGTAAATAATCCTTCTAACTTATCATTTAAGACAGTGCTACCTTTACTATCATTGATTTTCAAAATTGGATTTTCAAGTGTTTCATCTATTTCTATTGAGATTTTTGAATTTCCTAAAGTAGGATTGGGATAAATTTTAAATTCATTTTCGTGGTAATCTTCTGTTCCCATTAAATTATTGAAAGCCAATTGAAAATCAGGAATACCGTATCCGTAGTGATCATCCGGATTGTTAAATTTATCTGCTGATTGTTTCACTGCTTGGGCTATTTCTGCATTCGTTTTGTCGGGAAATGCTTGCCATAAGCAAGTTGCCACACCTGCTAAAATAGGAGAGGAAAATGAAGTCCCATTAGCACTGACAATTTGATTGTTAGTGTCGATTACAGCTGCTCCTTCTCCTTGCGCACAAACATCAGGTTTGATTCTATCATCATCCGGTGTGGGATCCCATGAACTAAATTCAGCTATTATTTCCGATGCATCTACTGCTCCAATACTTAATACTGAAACAGCATCTGCCGGAACTCCAATGTAGTGCCACGCATCGTTACCAGAATTTCCGGCTGAATTGACCACCAACATTCCTCTTGAAAAAGCAATTTCCGCTCCACGCGACATAAAGGCTGTTTGACCGTCTAAATCATCATAGGTGTGATCGTAAGCCGTATTATCAAATGTTGTGTAACCTAAAGAGGTGTTTAAAACATCTACACCCAAGCTATCTGCTTTCTCTGCTGCTTCTACCCAAAGCGATTCTTCATAAGGATGCTCTTGATTGACATCTTCTGTAATAAAGAGATAATAAGATGCATCGGGTGCTGTTCCAACATATTGATTTTCAATATAACCACCCATGGTACTCAGCACCATTGTTCCGTGATAATGTCTGTTATACACATCTTCATTTCTATCCACAAAATTATAGGTTTCTAGTATTTGATTATTTTGAAACAATCTTTGGAAGCCGCTCGCTGTGTTTACATTAGTAAATCCTGCATCCATCACCGCTATATACATTCCAGTTCCGGTAAAATTATTCTGATGCAGATATTGACCGTTTAACATATTGATTTGATTAGCAGCACTTCCATAGTCAAAATCAGTTACGACATCAAGTTTGGTATTTGATTTTTTAGAAAATGGATGAACTGTATTTTTTCCCGGTTGATTTAAACTTTGATCGGCAAATTCAATAGAATCAACAAAAGATAACTCATTTAAAGATTGAACATCAGAAAGTTCACCTTGCACATGAAGACAATTTAACCATTTGGATTGTGCAACTACATTAATTCCTATAACGTTCTTAATTTGGGATACATAAGGTGCGTATAGTGGAACGTCTTTAATATCAATATCAATATCTTGAATTACACGTCGATTCAATGCTCTTTGAGATAGCATATCAAGTGGGTTTTCAAAATAATAGGCTGCATTCGGCTTATTATTAAAATAAACCCAAGCGTCTTGGATTTGTCCGAGAGAATTTGTGTAAACCATTAAATAGAAAACAATAAACTTGTAATTTAAATTTTTCATCTTTTTTATGATAAAAACAATGAACAAATTAATATAAAAAAAGGATGTGTTTCAACTATCAGGAGTAAAATTTTACAAAATAAAAAAATGAACCAATAATGTTTGAAAAACTTTTTAAATACGTATTGTAAGTTTCATTTTAGGGATTTAAAATCATTGATTTTATTTTAACGATGAGCAACCAATTATGTTTATTTTTGGGGTCTTTTAATAAAATTAAAAAACAAACATTAACCTATATATCAAAATTAGAAACTTGTTATATTTGCAAAAATTAATTTATAAATCTTTTAAAATATGCAGTATGTTTTTCGTTGTATCTTAGATGTCGAAGAAGATGTAATCAGAGATATAACTATTTCTGAAAAAGCAACATTAGAAAATTTTCACGAGGCTATTAGAGAGGCTTTTGGAATGAGGAAAGGAGAAATGGCTTCTTTTTATAAAACAAATGAAGACTGGGACCAGGGCGATGAAATCCCCCTTTTTGATATGAGCGAAGCAGGCACTACCAGTGAGATGCGAGATCATAAGATTTCTTCTCTATTTTCGAGAAAAGATGATAAAATCATATTTGTATACGATTTTATGGCTTTATGGACTTTTTTTGTTTATGTACATGAGATTAAACAAGAAGATAAGAACGATGCTCCAAAGGTGGTATTAAGTATAGGTAAAATGCCAAACAAACCAAAAGAAAAAAAATTCAAATCAGACAAATCATCGATAGAAGATGAAAGTTATAAAAGTGAATGGGAAGATGAAGAGAACAAAGATGACGATTATGATGAAGAAGAAGATGATAGAGAAGATAATTATGGTTACGAATCAGATTTCGATGATGATGAAAGGTAATTATCAATTGTTAATACTGTTACCATAAATAATTTATGTTTGTGAAATACGCTCTGTTTTTTATAAAACATTAATGTTGTTAATAAAATATAATAGCTGAAATTAAAAAACCCATCAATTACGATGGGTTTTTTTATTAAGTAAGGATAAGTTCAACATCTATTTTACTTTATCTACAATTGCTTTAAAAGCATCGGGATGATTCATCGCTAAATCTGCTAACACTTTACGATTCAAATCGATATGATTAGCCTTTAGTTTTCCCATAAATTGAGAATAAGACATTCCATGTTGTCTAACACCGGCATTTATACGAGTAATCCATAAGGCACGAAACGTTCTCTTTTTTGCTTTACGGTCTCTGTAAGCGTATAATAAACCTTTTTCAACAATATTTTTGGCTACCGTCCATACGTTTTTAGCACGTCCGAAATAACCTTTTGAAAGCTTCATGAGTTTTTTTCTTCTGGCTCTTGAAGCAACTGAATTTACTGATCTTGGCATAAATTAAATTGTTTTTTGTAGTAAGCGATTAATGATTTTTAATTCTTAGGTGCTTTACTCCATGGTTATAAAAAATTACCTTTGTTGTTTCTTGATTATTTCAAGTTCAACATTTCTTTCACGGAAGCCACATCGTGCGGATGCACTAAGGTATCGTGAGTTAGTTTCAATTTACGTTTAGTCGACTTCTTAGTTAAAATATGTCTTTTAAACGCGTGTTTTCTTTTGATTTTACCTGAACCGGTTAAAACAAAACGCTTTTTAGCACTGGATTTCGTCTTTAATTTTGGCATTGTTTATTGCTTAATAATCCTTACTTAACTTCTATTATTTGTTTTTCTTTTTAGGTTGAATGTTAATAATCATTCTTTTACCCATTAAAATAGGCATTCCTTCCAATTTCCCATAATCTTCTAATTCCTGAGCAAGTTTCAGAAGAAGAATCTCCCCTTGTTCTTTATATACGATGGCTCTCCCTTTAAAAAAAACATAAGCTTTTACTTTACTACCTTCTTCTAAAAACTTGATAGCGTGTTTTTTCTTAAACTCATAATCGTGTTCATCCGTTTGAGGTCCAAATCTGATTTCTTTTACAACTACTTTAACAGTATTTGCTTTTTGAAGTTTCTCGCGTTTTTTTTGTTCGTAAAGAAATTTCTTGTAGTCTGTTACTTTACAAACTGGCGGTTCAGCGTTGGGCGAAATTTCAACTAAATCCAATCCTAGACCTTCTGCAATTTCTAATGCCTGCCTGATTGGATAAACTCCCATTTCTACATTATCTCCTACTAATCGAACCTGTGGAACACGTATTTTATCATTAATTTTATACGGTTCTTCTTTTGCGGGTTTTCTAAAATCCCTTCTTTGATTTGAGTTGTTTGGTGTACTGATAATATTTAAATTTTAATTTGACTTAAATTTTTCAACTGTGTTTTCTATTTCTTTTTGTATCATTGATATAAATTCAGATATGGTTAATGTTCCTACATCACCACTTCTGTGTTTTCTAACGGAAACGTTCATTTCTTTTTCCTCATTTTCACCTACAATTAACATGTATGGAATTTTTTCGGTCTCTGCATCACGAATTTTTTTACCAATTTTTTCTGCCCTATCGTCAATTAGGCTGCGAATATCCGAATTTTCTAATAATTTCAAAACATTTTCTGCATATTTTTGATATTTTTCACTGATGGGCAGAATAATAACCTGTTCTGTAGCCAGCCATAATGGAAAATTTCCACCGGTATGTTCTAATAAAATCGCAATAAAACGTTCCATTGAACCAAATGGAGCCCTATGAATCATCACCGGTTGATGCAGATTATTGTCAGATCCTTTGTAGGTTAAGTTAAATCTTTCAGGTAAATTGTAATCCACCTGAATAGTTCCTAATTGCCAAGTTCTTCCTAATGCATCTTTCACCATAAAATCTAATTTAGGTCCATAAAATGCTGCCTCACCGTATTCAATAACCGTACTCAAACCCTTTTCTTTTGCAGCTTCAATTATCGCTTTTTCGGCTCTTTCCCAATTTTCATCACTCCCTATATATTTTTCCCTCTTTACCTTGTCTCTTAATGAAACTTGAGCTGTGAAATTTTCAAAGCCTAATGTCTTGAATACGTAAAGTACAATGTCTATTACATTTTTAAATTCCTCGTTTACTTGTTCAGGAGTGCAAAAGATATGTGCATCGTCCTGAGTAAATCCCCTAACTCTTGTTAATCCGTGTAGTTCTCCACTTTGTTCATAGCGATAAACAGTGCCAAATTCTGCAAATCTTACAGGTAAATCTTTATATGAATAATTTTTAAAATTATAAATTTCGCAATGATGAGGGCAATTCATTGGTTTCAACAGAAATTCTTCACCTTCTTTTGGTGTATGAATGGGTTGAAAACTATCAGCTCCATATTTTTCATAATGACCTGAAGTTACATACAATTCTTTTTGCCCTATGTGAGGCGAAACAACCATTTGGTAGCCGGCTTGTTTTTGAACTTTTTTCAAAAAGTTTTCTAATCGCTCTCTTAAAGCAGCCCCTTTAGGCAACCAAAGTGGTAAACCCTGTCCAACTTTCGATGAAAAAGTAAATAATTCCAATTCTTTCCCTAATTTTCTATGGTCCCTCTTTTTTGCTTCTTCAATCATTTCAAGATATTCAGTAAGCATCTTTTGTTTTGGGAAAGAAATACCATATAATCTAGTTAATTGCGGATTCTTTTCATCTCCTCTCCAATATGCGCCTGCAGCACTAGTTATTTTTACTGCTTTGATGATTTCTGTGTTAGGAATATGTCCCCCTCTACATAAATCGGTAAAATCATCGTGGTCACAAAAAGTAATTTCACCGTCTTCAAGGTTTTCAATTAATTCTATTTTATAAGGATTTTTTTCGCTTTGATATAATGCCAATGCATCTTTCTTTGACACACTTCTTATTTTAAACTCATGTTTCCCACGTGCTATTTCAAGCATTTTTTCTTCAATTTTTTGAAAATCTTTCTCAGTTATTGTCTCATCTCCAAAATCAATATCATAATAAAAACCATTTTCTATGGCAGGACCAATAGTCAGTTTTGCATTTGGATAAAACTTTAATACAGCTTGTGCCATTAAATGGGCAGAAGAATGCCAAAAAGCTTTTTTCCCTTCGGGTTGGTCAAATGTATACAATACCAAATTACCATCCGTTATGATTGGAGTAGTAGTTTCAATGGTTTTATCGTTAACACTAGCAGAAATTATATTCCTGGCAAGTCCACTACTAATGCTGTTTGCAATATCAAAAGGAGTAGAACCGGAAATAAATTCCTTAACACTTCCGTCTGGCAATGTAATTTTTATCATAATTTGATGAAATTAAGGATTGCAAAATTAGTATTTTTTTTAAATTTAAGAGTACAATCTAACATATAATTTCAAAAATTAGATTTTTTATACGATGTGGTCAAATTTTTAAAAAGACAAACACAGATGTAATAAAGTAACTCAATATTATATGGTATAGAATTTTTTTCAATGAAAAGGCAGGTAGTGTTTATCCAATAATTATTAATTTTTTTCTAATCTCTAACTATTTGAAGGCATAGGTATTATCTAATTGTTAAAAAAATATTTAAAAATATTTCAATAAAAATTTGGAGGGGAATAAAAAAGGTGTACTTTTGCATC
>DYMN01000040.1 GCA_020740485.1 Polaribacter sp.
CGTGGAACTATTTTAGTTCGGCACTTACCGAAACTTCCGATACTTTTAAAAAGAACGAAAATATATTTGGAAAAGTCTATTTTCCTAGAATTATCATGCCATTGTCCACTGTCATTTCTAATCTGTTAAAATATGGTATTCAATTGCTGATTTTTATAGGATTTTATTTGTATTATACCTTGATCAAAGGAATGCCGATACATCCGAATATCAGCCTTGTTTTTTTACCTTTTTTGATTTTTACCATGGCGATGTTAGGCTTGGGCTTGGGAATGATTTTCTCGGCAATGGTAACAAAATACCGCGATTTGACCTTTTTATTAAGTTTCGGCGTGCAACTCCTGATGTATATTTCTGCCGTATTTTATCCACTGGCTTTAGTGAGTGAAAAACTTCCCAAATACGCTTGGATCGTTAAAGCCAACCCGATGGCTTACATCATTGAAACGAGCCGGTATATGTTTTTAAACGAAGGACACGTAACAGCGGGCGGATTGGTTTATACTTTGGTTTTGAGCTTTTTAATCTTTATCTTTGGACTTTTGATTTTTAACAAGACTGAGAAAACTTTTATTGACACGGTATAAAAGTTTGAAGTTTGAAGTTTGAAGTTTGAAGTTTGAAGTTGGAAATGTGACAATCTTATATTAAAATTTTAATAATTGGAAAATATAATTCTTAAAATAGAAAACGTATCCAAACAATACCGCTTAGGGGTGGTAGGCACCGGAACGCTAAGTCATGACCTGAACCGTTGGTGGTATCAATTAAGGGGAAAAGAAGATCCTTATCTGAAAATTGGGGATACTAATAAACGAGATACCAAGGGAGATTCAGATTATGTTTGGGCGTTAAAAGACATCAACTTTGAGGTAAAAAAAGGTGAAGTGCTCGGTATTATAGGTAAAAACGGAGCCGGAAAATCTACCTTACTTAAAATACTCTCGCAGGTAACAGCACCTACTACCGGAAGTATTAAAAGTAAAGGACGTATTGCCTCATTATTAGAAGTAGGCACCGGATTTCATCCTGAATTGACCGGAAAAGAAAATATCTATTTGAATGGAGCCATTCTCGGAATGACCAAAGCTGAAATTGCTGCTAAATATGATGAAATTGTAGAATTTTCAGGAGTAGCTCGTTATGTGGACACACCCGTAAAACGCTACAGTAGTGGCATGAAAGTGCGATTGGCATTTGCCGTGGCTGCCCATTTGGAGCCTGAAATTTTAGTAGTTGATGAAGTATTGGCGGTGGGAGATGCTGAGTTTCAAAAGAAAGCGATTGGGAAGATGCAAGAGATTTCTAAAGAGGGTGGACGTACAGTGCTTTTTGTCAGCCACAATATGGTAGCTGTACAAAACCTTTGTACAAAGGGGATATTACTAGAGAATGGAATTGTGAAACATAGTGGCTCAATAACTGAAGTAATTAATATCTATTTATCGAATTTAACAAATAATAATTCGCAAATTTCTTGGGATCAAAAAGTAGCTCCAGGGACAAATCAAGCTAAAATAACAAACATTAAACTTTCAACAAAAAATAATTTATTTTATATTGAAGAAGAAATATATTTAGAAATTGAGTATATAAATTTTGTTGATAACCAAATTTTGAATACATCTGTTTCAGTTTTCAACGATATGGATGTTTATATATTTTCTTCTCCAAATTTAAACAGAATACCATTAAAAAAGGGAAAGTATATCTCTGTATTAAAAATACCATCAAATTTCTTTAATAAGGGAGTTTTTTCCTTTACCGTTTTACTTGTAGGAAATAATTTTGAAATTTTAGTTAACTTAGATAAAATAATTTCTATAAATATTGATGAGAAGGGTTTGTTAAGAAAAGAGTATTTCGGTTTTTGGGGAGGAGTTGTTCGTCCAAATTTTGAATGGAAAAATTTAGAAATAAAATTATAACTAAAAGTAAATGTTCTTAAAAAAATTAATTAAAGGAATATTTAAATTATTAAAAACAAAAATTTTTATTCCCTACAAAGGAATAAAAAAAAATGACATACTAATTTTTGATAATATATATCCTCATCCTATTTCAGGGTTTAGATTAGAAGAATTTACTGTAATTTTAAAGGAATTTAAAAACTCAAAAATTTTAACAGTAGATGACAGTTATAGCATTTTAAATACTCCAAAAAAAAATCATCCAATTGATGTGAAAAATTTAATTCTAAATAATTATGAATTAAAGAATAAAATTAAAAACAAAAGAGGATTAGTTAATGTTAATTCTAAATTATTTTATTGCATTTTTATAAGTAATATTTATTCAAATATTGATTGGATAGAAAAATATAAAATTCCATTCGTTTTTACTTTATATCCGGGTGGAGGTTTTAAAATAAATGATAAATTATCTGATGATAAGTTGAACAGAGTTTTTAGCTCCCCTTTTTTCAGAAAAGTTATTGTAACGCAGGAATTCACAAAAAATTATTTAATAAATAATAAGATATGTGATGAAGAAAAAATTGAATTGGTTTTCGGAGGGGTTGTCCCTCAAATCTCTTTAAACAAAGGATTAATAAATAAAAAAAAATATCTTATTAATAAAAACACATTTGACATTAGTTTTTGTGCTGCTAAATATATGCCCTTAGGAATAGATAAAGGATATGATGTATTTATCAAATTTGCGCATAATATTGCTAAAAAATATGATTTTATAAATTTCCATATTGTTGGTGGCTTTTCAAAAGAGGATATTGACATTTCTAATATTGAAAATAAAATGCATTTCTACGGCTATAAAAATTTTGTCGAGTTAAATGATTTTTTTAATAATATGGATATCATAATTTCTCCAAATAAACCATTTGTTTTAAGTAAAGGGGCATTTGACGGTTTTCCTTTAGGAACAGTAGTAGAAGCTGTATTAAATGAAGTTGTAGCATTGGTTTCTGATGAACTTAATGAAAATAAAATCTTCATAAATAACGAAGATTTAATTATTATAGAAAACGAGCCATTATACATTGAACAAAAGGTAGTAGAGTTAATTGAAAACCCCGAAAAACTATATACAATTTCACAGAAAGGAAGAGAAAAATTTTATTCCATATATTCTAATCAATATCAAATGATTCCGAGAATTGATATTTTAAAAAAAGAATTAAATAAATGATAAACGTAACCAAAACATTTTTACCACCTATAGAAGAATATCAAAAACAAGTAAAACGGGCTTTCGATGCAGTGTGGTTAACCAATAGAGGTGCATTGGTACAAGAGTTAGAAAACAAGTTAATTGACTATTTAGGTGTTAATCATATGTTATTACTCAACAATGGCACTATCCCATTACAAATAGCAGTTAAGCTAATGGGAAAAGGGGGCGAAATCATCACTACTCCATTTAGCTATGTTGCCACTACTACCGCAATTGTATGGGAAAATTGCACACCTGTTTTTGTTGATATTCATCCTGAATATTTAACCATTGACCAGACTAAAATTGAAGCAGCCATCACTGAAAAAACAACAGCTATATTAGCCACACATGTTTACGGCAATCCCTGTCATGTTGAAGAAATTGAACGTATAGCAAAAAAACACAACTTGTTTGTAATTTATGATGCTGCCCATGCATTTGGCGTAAAATACAAAGGACAGTCTATATTGAATTATGGCGATGTAAGCACGTTGAGTTTTCATGCCACCAAAATATTTCATACCGGTGAAGGTGGAGCAGCCATTGTAAATAATGAAAGTTTACAACATTCTTTTTTCTATTCTCATAACTTTGGACACAATGGCCCAACTGACTTTCACGGATTGGGCATCAATGGCAAGATGAGCGAACTCCATGCGGCTATGGGATTGGCGGTTTTGCCTTATATGGAGCATATTTTGCAAAGTAGAAAAGAAGTGGTTAACTATTATGACACGCATTTAGATTTCAGTAAGGTCAGTAAAATGAAACTACGCGATAACACCGAGTGGAATTATGCCTATTATCCTATCCTTTTCAAGAGCGAAGAGGAATTGCTCAACGCCCAAAAGCGATTAAATGAACAAGATATTTTTCCCAGACGCTATTTCTACCCGTCTTTAAACACGTTACCTTATGTTACATCTCAACCTATGCCGGTGGCTGAAGAAACGGCAAAGCGGGTGTTGTGTTTGCCACTGTATGTTGACTTAAGTGTAGATAAATTAAAAGAAATAATACAATTGGTAGTATGTTAATTATTGGAGCCAAAGGATTTGCAAAAGAAATTTTAGAAATTTTATATCAAAATAATGATATAGAAAACTTGGTTTTTTATGATGATGTAAATCCTGAAACAGATATTAAATTGTTTAATAGGTTTTTAATTATAAAAACAGAACAAGAAGCAATAGCGCATTTTAAAAATAAAGACAAGAGATTTGTATTAGGGGTTGGTAATCCAAAAATAAGAAAATTGTTGTATGAAAAATTCATTTTAGATGGTGGCGATCCTACAAGTCTAATTAGTCACAATGCAAGTGTTGGAAGATTTGATGTTGAAATTGGGAATGGAACTAATATAATGGATTATGCTGTAGTTTCTAATAATGTAAAAATAGGGGTCGGATGTTTGATATATTACAATACCAATATTACGCATGATTGTATTTTGGGAGATTTTGTTGAATTATCTCCCGGAGCTACTATTTTAGGAAGATGTATTATCGGGCAACAAAGTCAGATTGGTGCCAATGCTACAATACTTCCTGATATTAGAATTGGAAATAATGTAATAGTTGGTGCAGGCGCAGTGGTTACAAATGATTTACCTGATAATTGTACCGCAGTTGGTGTACCCGCTAAAATAATTAAACAATACTAAATATGAATGAAAAAGTAGATATTCCAATTGTTAGTGTCGTGATGATAACTTATAATCACGAAGCATATATTGAGGAATCTATCAATGGCGTTTTGATTCAGGAATGTGATTTTCCGGTAGAATTAATTATTGCTGATGATTGTTCCCCTGATGATACTGAAAGCATTGTTAGAAACATCATTCAAGCACATCCTAATGGAGATTGGATTAAATATACAAAGCATAAAGAAAATAAAGGCATGATGCCAAATTTCGTATGGGCATTACAACAAGCTCAAGGGAAATATATTGCACTATGTGAGGG